>JASGEG010000253.1:0-16785 GCA_047606605.1 Rhizobium sp. | reverse complement strand
GCGCCGGGCAGTGCCGCCAGCATGGCCTCCGTATCCGTGCCGTCGACATAGTCGACGATGACGCCGAAGCGCTTTAGCACCTTTTCGAAAAAGCGGAAGGCATCGCTATAGACATGCCGGACGGTGACGATGCGGTCGCCCGGTCCGACGAAGGCGAGAACCGCCGCGGCGATGGCGCCCATGCCGCTCGCAAAGGCGCGGGCTTCCTCGGCGCCTTCCATCTCGGCGATGCGGCGCTCCAGCAGCATCACCGTCGGATTGTCGCCGCGCGAATAGATCGGCTTCTTCGAACGGCCGGCAAAGACGTCCTCCAGTTCCTTGTAGCTGTCGAACAGGAAGAGCGACGTCTGGTAGATCGGCGGCACGGCCGCATCGAAGGGATCGTCCCGCACGGGCAGACGCTGATCCGGGATTGCTCTCTGATAGGCATCGAACCTGGGTGTCTCGTTCATGGCATTCCTCGTTTGTCAGGGATTGAGGGTCGGCTGGCCGATCAGGCGGCCAGGGCTTGTCGGAAGGATGGTCAGCCATTCGCGCCGGGCGACGACGAGACCGATCATGGCGGCGAGGATTGCCGCCGCCGCCGGGGCAAGGGCAACGCCCGCAAAGCCCATCCAGAGCGGCAGCAGCAGCAGGAGCGGGATCAGCACGTAGCCCTGCGGCGCAAGCCCGACCAGGGCGGAAAGACCCGCCCTGCCCCGCGACTGCAGCATGACCAGCAGAACCGACTGGAATGCGGCAAGGGGGAAGACCGGAAACAGCGCCCGCAGGCAATCGGCGGCCTGGGCGGCAACCGCAGGACTATCGGTGAACAGACGCGCGATCGGTTCGGCCGCAAGCAACAGCAGCGCGGAATAGAGCGTTGCCACCGGGATCGTCACCGCCAGCATCAGGCGCACAATGGCCTTGACGCGGGCGTGATCGCCCGCCCCGAAGGCATGGCTGACGACGCTTTGCGCGCCGAGGCAGAAGCCGAAGACGGGAAGCTGGCCGAGGGTCATCAGGCGGATGGCGATTGCGGTGGCAGCAACGCCGGCATCGCCGCCATGAACGGCCGCCTCGCGCAGAAAGGCAACAAAACCGAGGCCGGTGACGACGCTGGTGGCAGCCGCCGGCACACCGATCCGCGCAATCGGCCGCAGCAGCCCGAAGTGCGGCGATTGCGCCCTCACCCTGACCTTGCCCCAACCGCGCAGGAAATAGACCGCATAGCAGACGAGCGCGGCGACAGCCGAAAGGATGGTCGCGAAGGCGGCTCCCGCTTCGCGGAACTCGAAGAGGAAGATGAAGACCGGATCGAGAACGGCGTTCAGCGCGAAGCTCGAAATCAGCACGATCATCGAGAAGCGCGAATTCCCCTCGGCGATCGCGACGAAGTCGCAGACCGTCTGCAGCAGCCCGAGCGTGACGCCGATCGCCACCAGCCGCCCGTAGGTGAGGCCGGGGGCGAGCAACTCGTCGCCGGCGCCCAGAACGCCGACGAAACTGGGCAGTCCGAGATAGATGAGCACCGACAGGACGATGCCGATCGGCACCGTCGCCACCAAGGCCGTCACCGCCACCGAGGAGGCTCCGTTGACATCACCCTCGCCGAGACGCCGCGCCAGCAGCGTGGCAAGGCCGATGCCAAGCCCCTGACCGGTCGCTGCGACCAGCAGGAACAGGGGCATGACCAGGCTGATGCCGGCCAGCACTTCCGGCCCAAGCGCACCGAGGAAGATCGCGTTGACCGCGTGATGGCCGGCGCTCGCCGCCAATCCCGCCACCGCCGGCAGCGCGATCGTCAGAACGAGCCGCATGAGACGCGGGTCGTTCATATCGACGGCTGTTTTCATCGCGCCATGTCTCGCGGCAGCGAGCCCAGTACGGACAAGCCGTCTTCTCCGGTCAGGCCGGAAAGATCGGGCGACAGCAGCCGGTCCATGAAGAAGCGCTCACGCAGAAGCATGACCAGCAGCGCCTTCTTGTGCGGAAACTGGATGTGCTTGACCTTGGCGAAGCCGGAGCGGTCGAGATTGCGGATCTGCTGGTGATGATGGTGGATCGGCTCGCCGACGATGCGCCGCGTACGGGGATCGGCGAGGAACATGTAATGCATCAGCGACGGCAGCCAGGCGCTGACGAAGGCCTTGCCTCGGAAGGCGTCCTCGCCGATCGCCACATGCCAGCCGCGATCATGGCCATCCGCCTCGTAATGCGGACCGATGCGGTCCTCCTTGGCCCAGTAGAGTTCGAAATAGCCGAAGGGCACGCCGCCGAACGTCCCGATCAGCGGCAGGGTGCGCGGATCGGCGAGCCTGCCCGCGATGAAGTCGCGGTGATAGGAAAGCTCGCCATTGTCCTCCCAGATCGCCGCCACGCGCGGATCGTTCATCCAGCGGTGGAAATGTGGGAGATCCGCGTCGATGTCGGCGACATGGAAGCCGAGCGGCATGTTCAGCCAGGGAATGAACCGGTTATAGACCGAGCCGACCGGCTTCGGCGGTCGTCGGGGATGCAGGACGCCATTCGTCAGAATTGGCGTATCGGGATAGACGGCGGGATTGCCTCCCAACCAGGGCTTTGCCTGCTGGAAGAAGGCTTCCGGACGCACGACAAGGCGATCGTCGCAACGCTCGACCGCACCCGATTCCAGCAGACGCCCCAACGCAACATCATCTTTCATGACGAGCTCGACATGGCCCAGCTCCGGATTGCAGGTCAGGACGGCGTCCAGCACGGCATTGGCGATGCTCTCGGCAGACAGTTCCGTCGTCCCCGACACCGTGTCGAATGTCAGCTGCGGGTTCGCGGAGGCTGAAAAGCGTCCTGAAGCAACCTCGCTCCCCTGATGTTTGACGCGGAAACCGTCGGGCACCGGCAGAACGACGACCGGCAGGCCGAGCGCAAGCGCATGGCTCGCGAAACCCTCAGGCGGCAGGCGCAGGCCCAATGATCGGCCAGCCGCGGCTTCACGCGGCGTCGCAACAAAAGCATCCATTTTCAGTCTCCAAATCCTGGCTCACGCCAACCGGCACCCCACGAGATCGGGCGCAACGTTGATCCCGCAGAGACGAATGGCGGGATGCGAAATTCAAAATATTTCTCAAATTTATTTTTCGAATTTTTTCTGAATTTCGGATCTTCCCGTTCGTCTTACAGCCGCATCGAATTTAGAAATGTAAACATCCAAAACAGCACTGCATAAACATAAGTATTTTTTACAGAAATACTTATTAATACTTATCATGAGCGGAATTATATATGAACATGATTTCGCGATTTCGATTGCTGCTTCAATTGCAACTCGGAGACCTGCAAAGAGATGACAATTCACGATAGAAAAGCCACGGCGGCAAACAGCTCGGATCATGTCGCGATATGCCCCTTGTCGGCGACACAATCGCGAATCTGGCTTCTGTCGGAGACCGGCAACGAGGCCGTCTTCGGACGACAGATGCTGGGAATTGCTTTCGCTGCAACGGAACCGTTGGCGGCGCACAAGGCGCTTGCCGGCCTGTCGGACCGTCATCCCCTGATCGCCCGCAACTTCGAGGCGCGCCCCGGCGGCGCCGTCTATCAGAGCCTCGGTGACAGCAGGCGCATCGAGATCATCGAACGGAACCTCTCCGACGGTGAAAGCATCGATGAGGTCATGCCCGCTGTCGCCGAAGAAGAAAGACAGCAGCCGGTAGACCTGCAAGCGGGACGACCGGTGCGCTTCACGCTGTTCCTCCGGCGGCAACAGGCGGTCGGCGTGCTGTTTTCGCTGCATGCCGTCATCGCCGATGGCGTGGCGCTCGACCGGCTTGCAACCGATTTCCTCCGGACGATCACCGGTTCCAGCGACAAGGAGGGCGGCTTTGCCGATTCCGGCGCCTGGATGATCGACCATGCTGCGCCCTGCAATCCCTCCGCCGAACGTGTGGATTTCTGGTTCCGGCAACTGACGGCACAGGACAATATCGCAGCACTCACGCCGCACGCATCTACAGCTAACGATATCGAGGATTCCGCCTGGTGCGAGCATGTTCTCCAGACCCCGGCACTGAAGCACGCAACGGATGACACCGTGGCCGCGGAGCGCTCGCGCGACATGCTGGCCGCTCTCGCGATCGCCCTGCGCCGCTTTTCCGGATATGGCACGCAGCGGATCGGTCTGGTTACGAGACCGGACAGGGCCACGGTCACGGCGCGCACGGAAGACGTGCTGGTCGTGACTTCGGAGATCGACGGCGGGCTTACGCTTCAGGAGACCCGCAAGGCGCTCGCCGAAAGCCTGGAGGTCGCCGCCGCACAAGCCCTTCCCTTCGAAGGACTGGCGGAAGCCCTGCTGCGGCGTGACGAGCTTTTCGATACAACCAGCCTCGTCAAAACGCTTCTCGACGTCAGACCTGCCTTCCGCTTCGAAACGGCCGGGCAGGACGCTGCAGTCCGCACGCTTGTCGACCCACCGGCCCGCCGCGATGCGGACCTCGTCATCACCGTTTCCGGCATCTTTCGCGACGGCGCGAAGATCAGCTTCGGCTTCGATCCGCAGAAATACGACCGCAATCATATCGCCCGCTTCGCCAGCGATCTGATCACGGCCCTTGCCCAGCTTCAGACCAGCCCGGACGCCAGGATCAAGGACATCCCCTTCGTTTCGCGCGAAGAACTCGACAGGCTTTCCGCGCCCTATCCCGACCAACCGGAAGCGGATGACGGCGTGCCGGTCCATGAGGTGATTTCGACGCAGGCCCGCCGTCGCCCGAACGCCTTCGCCGTTGCGCAGGGTGAAAAAACCATCACCCATGGCGATCTTGAAGCCGCCGCCAACCGACTGGCCAACCGGCTTGCCGCCATGGGCCTCGGCCCGGAAAAGCGCGTCGCGATCGCGCTCGACAAATCGATCGATGCGATCATCGCCATCCTCGCGGTGCTGAAATCGGGCGGCGCCTTCACGCCGGTCGAGCCTGATCATCCCGAGGCGCGCAATCGGCATATTCTGAGCGCGCCCGGCCTTTCGCTGGTCATTTCCCGCAAGCGCTTCATCGCCAATCTGCCGAACGACATCGCAACGCCGATGCTCAATCTCGACGACGTCGACCTGGCTTCGGAAAGCACGGAGCCGCCGTCATCTCCGATCGCTGCGAACCAGCTCGCCTATGTGATCTACACATCCGGTTCAACCGGCGTGCCGAAGGGCGTTGCGGTCGAGCACGGACCGCTCGCCCATCATTGCAAGGCGACGCTGCGCATCTACGAGATGAGCGAGGAATCCTGCGAATATCCGGTTCTGCCCTTCACCTCCGACGGCGGCCACGAGCGCTGGATGGTGCCGCTGATGGCGGGCGGCGGCGTGGTGCTGACGCAGGACAAGCTGGCGACCCCGGAAGACGCCTTCGCGATGATGCGCAAGCATGGCGTCAACAATGCCAGCCTTCCCACAAGCTACGTGCGCGGCCTTGCCGAATATGGCGGCGAAAACAAGGATGTACCGCGGCTGCGGCTCTATTCCTTCGGCGGCGAGGCACTCTCGCAGGCGGTCTTCGACATGATCACCGAGAACCTGCAGGCGCAGATGCTGATCAACGGCTACGGGCCGACCGAAACGATCATGACCCCGATGATCTGGAAAATTCCGGCGGGCACCCGCTTCGAGGGGACGGTCGCGCCGATCGGCCGGGGCGTCGGCGACAGGCGCATCTATGTGCTTGACGCCGATCTCGCACCCGTGCCTGTCGGCGTGATCGGCGAAATCTACATCGGCGGCAGCGGCCTGGCGCGCGGCTATCTCGGCCTGCCGGAACTGACCGAAGAGCGCTTCATCCCCGATCCCTTCTCGCAAACCGGCGGCCGGCTCTACAAGTCCGGCGATCTCGGCCGCTGGCGCGAGGACGGCATCGTGGAATTCGCCGGTCGCGTCGATCACCAGATCAAGCTGCGCGGCTATCGCATCGAGCCCGGCGAGATCGAGGCGGTGTTGCGATCCAATCCGGCTGTCGCCGAAGTCGTGGTGCTGCTGCATCACGAAGGCGGGCGCAGCTCGCTGGTCGCCTATGTCGTTCCGCGCGAAGGCGAGGCCCTGAGCGTCACGGAGCTGCGCCGCGCCGCGGTCGCCGCCCTGCCCGACTATATGGTGCCGCAGACGATCATGCTGCTGGACGAACTCCCGATGGGGCCAAACAGCAAGCTCGATCGCAGCGCGCTGCCCGCGCCCCGGATGGAAAGAGAGATGCTTCCGCCGGAAAACGACAAGGAAAGGGCGATCCTCGCTGTCTGGAAGGACATTCTCGACATCCAGGAAATCGGCGTCACCGAAAACTTCTTCGACATCGGCGGTCAGTCGCTGGCGGCGGTGCGCATCGTCTCCCGCCTGAAGAGCCGGCATCCGGATTGGCCACTGACGATCGCCGATATGTTCAACCATCCGACCATCCGCGACCTGGCGCTCGCCATCGACGGCACGCGCGACGAGACCGGCGTCGATATGGTCTATCTGCGCCGCAGCGGCGACCGGCCGCTGCTCTATTGCTTCCCCGGCCTGCTGGTCAGCACCCGCGAATATATGCGGCTTGTCGACTATCTCGGCCCGGAACAGCCGGCGACCGGTTTCATCTGCTATTCGCTCACCGAAACCAAGGCATTGAGCACGCGCGTCGAAGATATCACCGCGCGCTATGCCGAAGCCGTCCGCAAGCAGGCGAAGGGACGTCCCTGCGCCTTCCTCGGCTGGTCCTGGGGCGGATTGCTGGCCTATGAGGCCGCCCGGCAGCTCGGCAAGGACATCGATCTGCGCATGATCGGCATGGTGGATGTCTGCGACATGGATGAGGAATTCACCCTCGGCATCATGCCGCGCTTCGAAGACGGCGTACGGGACCGGACGCATGAAAAGGTCCAGCACTGGCTAGCGACGACGCCGATGCGCGAGGACTGGCTGCGCCTGTTCGCGGCGATGGACGCGGAGGTCTACGAGCAGTTTCTCCATCACATCGTCAAGCATGACGTCAAGCTGCCCTCGGACGGCCCGGATATCGGTTCGGAAGAGCACACGTTCTGGATCTTGATCGACAATGCGATGATCTTCCGGAATTATCGCCTGCAGCCGGCCGATTTCCGCATCCATGCCTTCGCCGCCGAGGATTCGCTGACCCGTTCGCTGAACGTCATCGACTGGCGCCGCTATTCCCCCAACGCAACCGCCTCCGAGATCGTCAACGGCACCAACCACCTGACCATCATCGGCAAGACGCCGTTCCACCAGCGCTTCGCCCGGCGGCTCGACCAGGCCTTCGATGTGTCGGCCCTGTCGCGCGGCCTGGCCAAGTAATCCGCTTTTTCGACATCATTCTGGAGTTGCATCATGACATCTCAAGTGCTCGACCTCGCCGGGGCCGGAATTGGTCCGTTCAACCTCAGCCTTGCCGCTCAGCTTGACTCCATCCCCGCCCTGTCGGTCCGCTTCTTCGAAAAGCGGCCGAGCTTTGCCTGGCATCCGGGAATGCTGCTGCCCGGCGCCGAAATGCAGACATCCATCCTCAAGGATCTGGTGACCGCCACCAATCCGACGAGCCCCTGGAGCTTCCTGTCCTATCTGGTGAAGCACAAGCGCTTCTATCAGTTCCTCAACGCCGAATACGAGGCCGTGCCGCGCCGCGAATTTGCCGATTATCTCGGCTGGGTCGCGCGCGGGCTGAACTCGCTGCGCTTCGGGACCAGCATGCGCGACGTGCGCGCCGGCGACGGCGTCTTTTCCGTCGACACGGACAGTGAGCGCGTCCGGGCCTGCAATCTTTCGGTCGGCATTGGCAAGCTGCCCTCCCGGCCCGCCTGGGCGGAGACGCTGCCCAAATCCATGGCGTTCCACAACAGCGAAGCAGCAGCGCGCCTCGGCGACGTCAAGGCGCCGCGCGTCGCCGTGATCGGCGGCGGCCAGAGCGGGGCGGAAATGGTCGACGCCCTCCTGGATCTGGACGCGGTCAGCTCGATCTACTGGGTCAGCCGCCGGCCGAACTTCGAGCCGCTCGACGCCACCCCGTTCACCAACGAGCTCTTCACGCCAAGCTACATGGAAAAATTCCACGGCCTGTCGGAGGATCTGCGGATCACCCATACGCGCCGCCAGGTATTGGCCAGCGACGGCGTTTCCGCCTCGACCCTGAAAAAGCTCTATCGACGCCTCTACGAACGCCGGTTCGACACGCCCTCGGCCGTCGATGCCGGCCTGTTCCTGCGGCCCTATCGCGACGTGGTGGAAGCCGTCCGCAACGGGCCTGAGATCGAGCTGACCATGCGTAACGGCTTCGACGACAGCGTCGAGACAGTCGAGGTGGACCTCGTCATTCTTGCCACCGGCTACCGCTTCGTGCTGCCGGAGTTCCTGCATTCGCTCAAGGACCGCATGTCCTACAATTCCATCGGCGAACCGGTTCTGGCGAATGATTTCTCCGTGGTATGGGACGGCCCGAGCGAGAACCGCATCTTCGTTCTCAACGCCGGGCGCCACAGCCACGGCATTGCCGAACCGCAACTCAGCCTTGCTGCCTGGCGCAGCGCCGTGATCGCCAATTCGCTGCTCGGCCAGGCGCATTTCGACCTCGGCCAGCTCGACCCCTTCGTCCAGTGGGAAACGCAGGGACGCCAATCCCTCTTCGCCTCGCATATGGGGCAGGCAGCCGAATAGCGTCCCACCGACGGCCACAACGGACATCGCGCGGATCGAGCTGCACAGCTTGCATCGGCGCGGTGCTCGTTCTTTCCGACCGGGAATTGCGGGCCGCCGGCAAGCCCGCACCCCTGCGGCAGCCGAGAGCGCTTCGTCCTATTGGGTGCGCAGGGAAGCGGTCCTGAAATATCTGGGCGCGGGCTTCCTCACCGATCCCGGAAGCCTGACATACGATGCGGAAAATACAACCGAAAATATAGTATTTCCTCCCTCAAACAGCCGGGTATTCGGCTGTTCGGGAGAAGCTCGGCTGAGCGAGGATCACAGCCTTTTTTGGGCGCTCGCAAGCTGCAGTCCCACCGCCGACCCGATTTTGCGGCATTCGGTCTCGTCCCCGGAATCCACCGATTTTTAGCTAAAAACCCAATGAAATAAATGGGATATAAGAAAATACGCAAGGAAGCTTCGGCCTCCTCGATTTTATGTTGACTATCATTATCATGTTTTTTAGGGTGCGGCAAAACAGAGGGGTAAGTCGAAATGCAACTTTGGATTTTAGAAAGAGCCCGATATGATCGCCAATCCTTCGCAGTCGATATCGAATGAGCAACTCCAAACAGCGCTTCTCGCCTACCCCAAGCTCCTGGCCACGGCCCGCCGGATCACCGGCTGCATGACGATCGCCGAAGACGTGGTCCAGGAAGTCCTCCTGCAACTGGTCTCCAAACCACTGAAAACCGATATAGCCGCCCCCACATCCTATGTGATGCGCATGGTGCGCAATCTCGCGACCGATCACATGCGGCGATTGCAATATGAGAGAGGCCTGTTCGTCGAAGAACAGGTCGGCGGCTCGACCTCGGCCTACAGGAGCCCCGAGGAACATTTGCGTGAAGCCGAGGGCTACAGGGCCTTTCGGTGCACGGTCGAGGCGATGCCCGCCAGGACCCGGAAATTCTATGAGGAACATTATTTCGACGACGTGCCGCAGAACATCATCGCCAAGGAAGCCGGTGTCTCCTGCGCGCTCGTCTGCGGGCTTCTGCGCGAAGCGCATTCCCGTTGCCTGGCAGCAATCGCGCTCGACGCCGATCAGACGACGGAACCGAGACATGGTGGCCGACACGTGCCCCCGACGCGGTTCCGGGAGATGAGAGCATGACGATGCAAGCGACAAGGCATGACAGGGGCGGATTGGCCTCTTCGATGACGGACGATGGAAAGATGCAGGACGCGATAGAGATCACCGAAAACAAGGGTGCCATTTGCCGCGACATCATGTCGGAACTCTCCGACTGGTTCACGGAGCCGGAGGTGATCGAGGCCTGCGCACAGGCCATCGAATCGTTGCCGATGTTCGGCTGCGTCAGCGGCACCAACGTCGCCGGCTTCGTCGCCATGCAATCCCACCCGCCGGACGCCATGGAAATTCTGGTTATCGCCACCCGGCGGGAATATCATCGCAGCGGTGTCGGCAGGCGCCTGCTGACCGCCGCCGAACGCTTTGCCCGCGCCTCCGGCTGCCGGTTGCTGACGGTGAAGACGCTGGCGCCGCGCGGCAAGGAGGAGCCGCAATATGACGCGACCCGCGCCTTCTACGACAGGAACGGCTTCATCCGCGCCGAGATTTTCCCGACCCTCTGGCATGAGGACCACCCATGCCTGTTTTTCGTCAAACCGCTCGAGGCCGTCAATTGACCAGCCCGTCATCTCCCGTGAGAACATCCCAGCCGGGCGAAGCGGCGATTTCGGCTTCCGATAGCCGGCCCGCCGTCTTTGCAACGGAAAAGCTGCGCTTCGATGCCGAAGGAAGAACGATCCTTCATCCGCTCGACCTCAGCTTCAAGGCCGGAGAAATCTCGGGATTGATCGGCCATAACGGTTCGGGAAAATCCACGCTGATCAAGCTGTTGGCCCGGCAAATTCAACCAAGCGGCGGGCGCCTTCTCTTCGAGGGAGCGGCTGCCGCGTCCTATGATGCGCGCGCCTTCGCCCGCGCTGTCGCCTATCTGCCGCAGGACACATCCTCGGCGGCGGGCATGACGGTCCGGGAACTGGTCGCCTGCGGCCGCTATCCCTGGCACGGCGCGCTCGGCCGCTTCAGCGATCTCGATCGCGAGAAGGTCGAAACCGCCATGCGGCTCACCCATGTCGACGCTTTCGCGAACCGGACGGTCGATACGCTTTCCGGCGGCGAACGCCAGCGCGTGTGGATCGCCATGCTGGTGGCGCAGGACAGCCGCTGTCTTCTGCTCGACGAACCGACCTCCGCGCTCGACATCGCCCATCAGATGGAAGTGCTCGGCCTCGTACGCGACCTCTGCCGCACGAAAAGCCTGAGCGCCATTCTCGTGCTGCACGACATCAACATGGCATCGCATTTCTGCGATCATCTCTATGCGCTGAAGGCCGGACGGCTGATCGCGGCCGGCCCCTCGCCCAGCCTCATGAAGGCGGATACCCTTCAGACCATCTATGGCGCGGAGATGGGCGTCACCGCCCATCCCGTGCACGGAACGCCGCTTGCCTATGTCATCTGACGGATTTTTCCCCGCACTCAGACTGTCGCGTCGCCATGCGCTGATCGCGGCGGCCGCCATGATCGCCGCGCCCGGCTTTTCACGCGCAGCCTCGCCGGTCACCGGACCGATCGTCTCGCTCGACTACGGCCTCGCCTCGACGCTTCTGGCGCTCGGCGTTGCGCCCGCCGCCATCGCCTCGCTTGCCGATTGGGATAAATGGGTGGTGGAACCGAAGATGCCGGCCGGCGTCGTCGATCTCGGCACCACCACCGAGATCAATCTGGAGGTCCTGGCGAGCATCAAGCCGGCGCTGATCCTGACGACACCCTATCTCGCCCCGCTGAAGCCCCGCCTGCAGCCGATCGCCCCCACCCTGGAGCTGACGATCTATGCCGAGGGCGGAAATGCGCTGCCACGCGCCGTCGAGGCGACGCGGACGCTCGCCGTGGCCATCGGACGCGAAAGCGAGGCGGAGGATTTCCTGGCGCGCTCGGAGCAGTTCTTCGACGACTGCACGCGGCGCGTCCAGAAGCTGGCGCCGCCGCCGCTGGCGCTCGTCAATTTCGTGGATCAGCGGCATGCCCGCATCTATGCCGGCTCCGGTCTCTACCAGAAT
Source organism: Rhizobium sp. (assembly GCA_047606605.1). Classification (GTDB taxonomy): domain Bacteria; phylum Pseudomonadota; class Alphaproteobacteria; order Rhizobiales; family Rhizobiaceae; genus Rhizobium. Next base: position 5,018 of record JASGEG010000253.1, on the reverse strand, counting down.
GTCATGACCCGGATCGGGCTCCGGAATGCCTGGACCGGTCTGGGCAATTTCTGGGGTTTCGAGACGATCGGCATCGAACAGCTGGCAACGCTCGACCAGAGCTTGCGGCTGATCGCCTTCGAACCGCTCATTCCGCCCGATATCCTCTCCAGTCTGGAAGAGAGCCCGCTCTGGACGAGCCTGCCTTTTGTGCGGGCCGGGCGCGTCTCGGTCCTTCCCGGCACGCTCATGTTCGGCATGGTGCAGGAGGCCGAGCGCTTCGCCCGCACCCTGCTCGACCATCTCGAGAAGGTGGCCTGATGCATCGTCAATCGCACCAGAACCGCGGCGCTCCGGCCGTGGCCATCGGCCTTTTCGTCCTGGCTGCACTCCTCGTCTGGCACCAGGTCTCGCCCGATCTCTTTCGGCTGACGCGGTCGAGCGAGGGCTACGATCCGCTGCGCATCCTGCTCCTCTATTCGACCTTGCCGAGGATCGTCACCGCGCTTCTGGCCGGCGCGGCGCTGGCGCTGGCGGGCAGCCTGCTGCAGCAGGTGCTGCGCAATCCGCTCGCCTCGCCGACGACGCTCGGCATTTCCGCCGGCGCCAACCTCGCGCTCGTCGCCGCCATGCTCGCCTTTCCGACGCTCGGCGGCCTGAGCCGCGACGCGGTCGCCCTCATCGGCAGCGCGGGGGCGGCTGGTATCGTCTTCGCGATCGGTGCCAGACGCGGCTTCTCGCCCTTCGCGCTGGTGCTTGCCGGGCTGATAGTCAGCGTCTGGAGCGGCGCGCTCGCCGCCATTCTCGTCCTGATGAACGACCGCTATCTGTCGGGGCTGTTCATCTGGGGCGCAGGATCGCTGGCGCAGCAGAGCTGGGCGATCCCGCTATCGCTGCTTCCCAAGATCGCCATTCTCACGGCTCTGGCCCTTCTTATGGCGCGGCCGCTGTCCCTCATGGAACTCGGAGATGGCGGGGCAAGCGGGCTTGGCCTGTCGGTGAAGAGGACACGCATCCTGGCCGTCTGCCTTGCAATTGCGCTGGCCGCCATCGTCACCAGCGCGGTCGGCGTCATCGGCTTCGTCGGCCTCATCGCGCCCGCCATCGCCCGCCTTGCCGGGGCGCGACACATGCGCAGCCAGCTCCTCTGGTCGCCGCTGATCGGCGCGGGAATGCTGCTGCTGACCGATCAGATGCTGACGCTGATGGCCGGAACCTCCTCCACCTTCGTGCCGACCGGCGCCGTGACGGCCCTGTTGGGCGCGCCCCTGTTACTGCTGATGCTGCCGCGTCTGAGAGCGGCCCATCGCAACATGTCCGCCGCCTCGGCGGCAACCGGCCGGATCGAGCATGCATCTCCCCTCCTCGTTTCGATTGCGGGCCTGCTCCTGCTGCTCCTCCTCGCCGGCGCGCTCTTTCTGGGGCGCGCGCCGGACGGGACATGGAACATCCTCGCCTATCTGCACTGGCCCGACGTTCTGCCCTATCGTCTGCCACGCGTGACCGCCGCCTTCGCGGCAGGGATGATGCTGGCGGCGGTCGGCTCCATCCTGCAGCGCCTGACCGGAAACGAGATGGCAAGCCCGGAAGTGCTGGGCATTTCGGCGGGTGCGACCATCGGCGTCACCGCCGCCCTCTTCCTGCTGCCGGCGCCTGGCATGGCCGCGCAGCTCGGCTCCGGCGGCATCGGTGCGCTGGCCGTCCTGATCGCCATCTTCATCTTCGGCATGCGCTCCGGCTTTGCGCCCGAACGCGTGCTTCTGACAGGGATCGCGCTCGGGGCGATGCTCGACGCCTCGATCAGCGTTCTTGCCGCAAGCGGCGATCCGCGCGTCATGACCGTCATGCAATGGATGGGAGGCTCGACCTATCTCGTCGATTCCTCAAGGGCCGTTGCCGCGGTGATCGCCGCCGCCATCGGCCTGACACTCTCCTTCCTCGGCCGTCGCTGGCTCGACCTGCTGCCGCTCGGACCCCAGGCGGCGCAGGCAATCGGAATTCGCGTCAACCTGGCGCGCGGCTGCCTCTTCTCGCTCGCCGCCGCCATGACCGCCGCCGCCACGCTTGTCGTCGGACCCTTGAGCTTCATCGGTCTGATGGGACCGCATCTGGCCCGCGAGCTGGGCCTGCGCCGGGCCATGCCGCAGCTCCTCGCGGCCGCATTTGCTGGCGGCGGGCTGATGGTGCTGGCCGACTGGTTCGGCAGGATGATCGCCTTTCCCTATCAGATCCCTGCGGGCCTCGTGTCGGCCCTGGTCGGCGCGCCGCTGCTGCTGATCCTGCTGCTGCAGAAAAGGCGGGGATGATGAGAAGGCTGCTCTGTCCCGGTTGATATGAAACCGGCTTTACAAAAACCACAGGAAGACAATATGACACGGGTCGCTTTGGTAACAGGAGGCACGCGCGGCATCGGCGCGGCCAGTTCGATCGCTCTCGATGAGGCGGGTTACACGGTCGCGGCCACCTATGTCGGCAACGAGACGGAAGCCCGCGCCTTCCAGCAGAGGACCGGCATTCCCGTCTACCGATGGGATATTCGCGACTATCAGGCCTGCAAGGACGGCATTGCGCGGGTCGAGGCCGATCTCGGGCCGATCGACGTACTCGTCAACAACGCCGGCATCACCCGCGACGGCATGTTCCACAGGATCACGCCCGAGGACTGGAATGCGGTCGTCAGCACCAATCTGAACGGCCTGTTCAACATGACCCATCCGGTGTGGCCGGGCATGCGCGAGCGTAATTTCGGACGGGTCATCAACATTTCCTCGATCAACGGCCAGAAGGGTCAGCTCGGCCAGGCCAATTATTCGGCCGCGAAAGCCGGCGATATCGGCTTCACCAAGGCACTGGCGCAGGAAGGTGCGGCGAAAGGGATCACCGTCAACGCCATTTGCCCGGGCTATATCGGCACGGAGATGGTTCGGGCCGTCCCGGAAAAAGTGCTGAAGGAACATATCCTGCCGCAGATACCCGTCGGACGCCTCGGCGAGCCCGAGGAAATCGCGCGATGCGTCGTCTTCCTGGCATCCGATGAGGCCGGTTTCATCACCGGCTCGACGCTGACCGCCAATGGCGGCCAATATCTCGCATAGTCAAACAAAAGAAGGCGGGCTGCATTCCTGATGCAGCCCGCCTTTCCGAGTCGATCTTGGCCGCCCTCGCTCGTGCGAGGGGACGCCGACATCACGATCACCAGCGATATTTGAGCGAAGCGGTGATGTTGCGGCCCTGGCCCAGGTAGCAATAGCCTTCGTTGCAGACCGTCAGGCGGCGGTTGGCGATGTTGCGGACGTCGAGAGACGCCGTCAAACCTTTATATTTCTTGTCGATTGCACCAAAATCGTAGGAAAGCGCCGCATCCAGATAGAAGCTCGCATCATTCTTGGCGGTATTGGCCGTGCTGGTATAGGTCTTGCCCGTATAGCGGATGCCGCCGCCGACCGTCAGACCATTTGCAGCCGAATCCTCCTGGAAAGTATAGTTCGACCACAGGCTTACGATATTCTTCGGTGTCACCGCAGGCGCGTTGCCTGTATCGTCGCCGGCGGTGATCTCGGAGTGATTGTAGGCATAAGCCGCAACCACATCCCAACCGTCCGTAACGGTCGCCCTGGCCTCCAGCTCGATACCGCGGTTGGTAACCTCACCAAGCGAGGCATAGACAAGTGTCAGCGGATTGACCAGAACGGGCTTGTTCTTCTCGACAAGGTTATAGGCAACAGCGGATAACAGAATGTCGGTGCCGGGCGGCTGGTATTTCACGCCCAGTTCGTATTGTTCACCCTTCGTGGGGGCCAGGATCTCGCCAGAGGCGGCGCGCTGCGTAACCGGATCGAAGGATGTCGAATAGCTGACGAAGGGTGCAACGCCGTTGTCGAAAAGATAAAGCGCGCCGGTTTGGACCGAGAACGCGTGCTTGCTGAGGCTGTCCTGCGTGGTCGTTCCAGAAGATACATAGGTCGTATCCGACGATTGCTTGACCCAGGTCTGGCGCCCGCCGAGCGTGAAGCGCCAATTGCCGAGTTCGATCTGATCAAGGGCATAGGCGCCGATCTGCTGCATGCTGGCAGCAACCCGGCTGTAATTATAGTCCGGCGCCGGGCCGGATACCCCATAAGTCGGATTATCAATATCGAAGTCGTAGGCCGCGCTGGCCGTCGAGTCGAACCCATATGCGAAGGAATCGTTCATATGGGTGTAGTCCAGGCCGAACAGCATGGTATGCGCAGCCGGACCGGTATCGAACTTGGATTCGAGCTGGTTGTCGACCTGGAAGACGTTCACCTTGTCGCTGATTGCACTTGCGCCGCGATGCGCAACGTTGCCGGTCCAGCTGTAGGTGCCGAGATAGCGCGCCTTCAGATCCAGATGGGAGTAGCGAAGATTCTGGCGGAAGGTGAATCCGCCGTCGAACTCGTGCTCGAACTGATAGCCGACCTGCTGCTGACGGGTCTTCTGATAGTCATAGTCCGGATCGCTGGCGCGCAGATTGAGGACGTTCCCATCGGGACCGGTCAGCGCAGCGACATTGGCATCGGCTTCAGTCGACTGTGCCGAGCCGTAGACCGTAAATTTCGTGGCTTCGTCCGGCTTCCAGGTGAAGGAGGGCTGTATGAAATAGCGGTCGTCGGCAATATCGAAATTGGCGTCGCCCTTTCGCGCGAGACCGACGATTCGGTACAGCATACTGTCATCGTCCTGATTGACCCGGCCGCCGAAGTCGAACATCGTCTGGGCGCGGTTCGATGTTCCATAGACGACCCCGACCTCCCTGATCGTCTCTTCCGTCGGCAGCTTCGAGATCTTGTTGACGATGCCGCCCGGCGAGCCGGGGCCGTAAAGCACGGATGTCGGCCCCTTGATCACTTCGACCCGGTCGAGCGAATAAGGATCTGTGCGAAACATCCCGTAATTCATATAGGGTTGGCGCAGGCCGTCGCGAAAATCACCCGTGGTCGTAACATCATTGCCGCGGATATAGACCTGATCGAAACGTGGATCGAAACCATAGGAGCCAGTCTGGACGCCGGCCGAAT
>JASGEG010000252.1:0-18180 GCA_047606605.1 Rhizobium sp. | reverse complement strand
TTTTTCGTATCGCGTGTCGTGATGACGGCTAATCCCAGGTTAGGATGCGGCTTCTTCGCTCTCGAACATCTGCATGGGCTGACCCGGCATGATGGTCGAAATCGCATGCTTGTAGACGAGTTGCGAATGACCGTCGCGGCGCAGCAGGACGCAGAAATTGTCGAAGGAAGTGACAACGCCCGTGAGCTTGACGCCATTAATCAAGAAGATTGTGAGTGAAATTTTTTGCTTGCGAACAGTATTGAGAAATAAGTCCTGCAAGTTCTGAGAACGTTCCGCCATCGCGCCGCTTCTTTCTTTTTTGCCGACCTAAGTCGGTGAAATATCAGGATATACTGAGAGCCCGGACAGGAGATACCCTCACACTCTCCCCTCCATCGATTGTTGGTATCAAATCACAGTCTTTTCCGCAACGTCGAAAAAGGCCTCGCGAATTTTCTCGGAAACGTTGCCGGGATGACCGTTGGCGATCGTCTCTCCATCAATCGTAACGACGGGAAAACAAATGCTTGTGGCCGCCGTGATGAACACTTCGCGCGCCGCCATCATCTCCTCGACGGAGAAATAGCGCTCGACGATCGTCAGCCCGAGCCTGGCTGCGACATCCAGCAGCGTCGTGCGCGTGATGCCGCGCAAAATACCGTGCTCGGCCGGCCGCGTGACGAGGTTGCCGTCGGCATCGACGATCCAGACATTGGTCGCCGCGCCCTCCTTCACCATGCCGTTGTGATCGACATAGATGGCCTCCTGCGCGCCGGCCTCCTTGGCCTGCTGACGCGCCAGCGCATTCGGCAGGAGCCCCACCGACTTGATGTCCACCCGGTCCCAGCGATTGTCGCGCACGGTGATCGCCTTGAGGCCATTGGCGTTCTTCCTGGCGATGATGAACGGATCGGTGCTCTTGGCGGTGACGACGATCGAAGATGGCGTGCCCGCCGCCGGGAAGACATGATCGCGCCGGGCAACGCCGCGCGTCACCTGCAGGTAGAACAGACCGTTGCGGACATGATTGCGGCGGAGCGTCTCGCGAATCACGTGGACCAGGGCTGCGCGGCCCATCGGCCAGGCAATGCGCAGCTCGCCGAGCGAGCGGTTGAGCCGGTCGAGATGCCGTGTCAGATCGACGATCAATCCTTGGCGAACCTCGCAGACCTCGTAGACGCCGTCGGCGAACTGATAGCCGCGATCCTCCACATGCACCATGGCATCGCCATGATTGACGTAACGACCATTCACATAAGCTATTCTCGGCATGTCGGACCTTGATCAGAACTTCACGAAACATAGGTGCTCGCGCGGCGGGTTGCTCCGCCGCACGGGCAGCGTCAGACCCCGAGAGATTTCAGCTTGCGATGCAATGCCGAACGCTCCATGCCGACGAACTCGGCCGTGCGCGAGATATTGCCGCCGAAACGGTTGATCTGGGCAATCAGATAGTCGCGCTCGAACATTTCGCGCGCCTCGCGCAGCGGCAGGGTCATGATGTGGTAATCGTTCTTGGCGGAAACCTTCGGCAGCATGTCGCCGAGATCGGTCGGCAGCATCTCCGCCGTGATCGGCGTTTCCGGGCCATCGGTGCGCGCCAGGATCATCAGCCGTTCGATATTGTTGCGCAGCTGGCGGATATTGCCCGGCCAGTCATGCGCCTGCAGAACCGCCATGGCGTCGTCGCCGATCCGGCGTGAACGGATGCCCGCCTGCTCGGAAATCTGCCGCATCAGCTGGTCGACAAGGAACGGAATATCCTCGCGCCGCTCGGCCAGCGCCGGCACCCGCACGGGCACGACGGCGAGGCGGTGATAGAGATCCTCGCGGAACAGGCCCTCGGCGATCCGGCTTTCGAGATTATAGGCCGTAGAGGATATGATCCGCACATCGACCTTGACGCGCTTGGAGCCGCCGACGCGCTCGAACTGCTGGTCCACCAGCACGCGCAGGATCTTGTTCTGTGTCTCACGCGGCATTTCGCCGACTTCGTCCAGATAGAGGATGCCCCGATGCGCCTCTTCCAGCGCGCCGATCTTGCGCGGCTGACCGGGCGAGCCCTCGGTGCCGAACAGGGCGATCTCCATCCGCTCCGGGGTGATGGTCGCGGCATTCAGGGCGACGAAAGGACCGTTGGCCCGCGTCGACTTCTTGTGGATCATGCGCGCCACCAGCTCCTTGCCGGAACCCGACGGGCCGAAGATCATCACGCGGCTATTGGTGGGAGACACTTTGTCGATCGTCTGGCGAAGCTGGGAAACGGCAACGGAGGTGCCGATCAGCTCGACGGCATCGCCGGTACGGCGCTTCAGTTCCGAGACCTCGCGCTTCAGCTTGGAATTTTCAAGCGCGCGCTCGGCGATCAGGATCAGCCGGTCTGCCTTGAACGGCTTCTCGATGAAATCGAAGGCGCCGCGCTTGATGGCGGAAACGGCGGTCTCGATATTGCCGTGGCCCGAGATCATCACGACCGGCAGATCCGGATGCCGCGTCTTGATCTCGTCCAGAAGCGCAAGCCCGTCGAGCTTGCTGCCCTGCATCCAGATATCGAGGAAGATCAGCCGTGGTGCCCTGTCCGAGATCGCCGCAAGCGCGCTGTCGCTGTCATGGGCCGTGCGGGTTTCGTGCCCTTCGTCGGAAAGAATTCCCGAAACGATTTCGCGAATATCTTCCTCGTCATCCACCACGAGAATGTCAGATGCCATAAACGCTTTCCTTGTCACTTGCTGTCGGGGCGACGGCGGCTTGCTCACGGCGCGGCAGATGCACGCGGATCATGGCCCCCCTGCCCTGGTCGAAATCGGCGGGAGCGTCGTGCAGTTCGAGCTGACCGCCATGGTCTTCAATGATCTTCTTGACGATCGCCAATCCGAGGCCGGTGCCCTTTTCACGCATCGTCATATAGGGTTCGAGAATGCTGTGCCGGTTCTCGACCGGCAGACCGCGGCCGTTGTCGATGACATCGACGGTAAAGCGGTCGCGTTCGGTGTCCAGCGACGCACGCACGAGGATTTTCGGCTCTTCGCGGGCTTCGCCGCTCGGCACGCCCTCGATTGCCTCGACGGCATTCTTGATGAGATTGCCGAAGGCCTGGCCGAGCATGCGCGTGTCGAACATGCCTTCCAGCCGCTCGTCACCCAGTTCACGCTCGAATTTGACATGGTTGTTACCCATTTCGCGCAGGAACACGGCGTCGCGCAGGATGTCGCGCAGATCGCTCGGTTCCATCGTCGGCTTCGGCATGCGGGCGAAGGAGGAGAATTCATCGACCATGCGGCCGATATCCCCAACCTGGCGGATGATCGTGTCGGTGCACTGATCGAAGACCGGACGGTCGGCCTCGGCGATATTCTTGCCGAAGCGACGGCGAATGCGTTCGGCCGACAGCTGGATCGGCGTCAGCGGATTCTTGATTTCGTGCGCGATGCGGCGGGCGACGTCGGCCCAGGCGGTGGAGCGCTGGGCGATCACGAGATCGGTAATGTCGTCCAGCGTGATGACATAGGATTCGTTCGTATCGCGCGTTTCTTCCCGCGTCACCTGCACGCTGAGCGTACGCACCGTGCCGCCGCGCACGAGGCTGATCTGCTTGCGGAAATCGTTGCGATGCCGCGTGGTGGCTTCGGTGACGACCTGCTCGACCTCGGGCGCGATCTCGGCGAGGTTCTTGCCCACAAGCTCGTCGCTCTTCAGGCTCAAAAGTTCTTCGGCCGAGGTATTGGCGATGGTGATCCGCCGATCATGCTCGATGCCGATCACCGCCGCCGTCACGCCGGAAAGCACCGCCTCGATGAAGCGGCGGCGGTCGTCCACCTCGTCCTTGGCTTCGAGAATCTCGTCGCGCTGGGTGCGAATCTCCGAAATCATCTTGTTGAAGGTGCGCGACAGGCTGCCGACGTCGCCGTCGGCGGCGCGCACCGGCACCAGCACGTTCATATTGCCGGAGGCGACGTTGTCGGCGGCGCTGATCAGCAGCCGGATCGGCCGGACAATCCGGTCGGCGACCGCGATCGCGGTCCAGATCGCAGCCAGAAGCACGATCAGGGCAAAGCCGATATAGAGGATCGCAAAGGCGATCTGCAGCGACATGCGCCCCTCTTCCATCGCCTTGTATTCGGCCGTGTTGTCCTCGACCATGCGCATGGCGTTCATGACGCGCGGATCGACCGCGCGGACCGTATAGAGGAAAGCGCCGGGCAGTTCGTCCAGCTTGATGACCGCGCCGACGAGATTGGTGACGCCCGGCGGGATCAGCGTCGGCTGCCCATCGGCCGAGGCATCGAGCGCATCCTTCGGGATTGCCGGCAGCGGACGCTCGGTCTTGATGTCGGCCTGAACAATCGCCGTGCCGTCGCGGCGCACCAGGAAAGCGCCGAGCAAACCGCGCCCCTTGGCCTGCCGCGTCATCAGATCGGCAAAACCGGTGCGGTCGAGATTGTAGAGCGAGCGGTTGCGTTCAAGGTCGTTGGCCATGGAGACGGTCTGACCCTGAAGATAGCTGGCATTCTCCATCAGATAGGCTTGCGCGACATTCTGCGAGGAACTGATGATCTGCTGCGTGCGCAGCGCAAACCAGCGATCCAGGCCGACATTCAGCGTCAGGCTGGCGACGATGGCCACGAGAATCGCCGGCGTGATCGCGACGATGGAAAAGAGCACGACGATGCGGATATGCAGCCGCGCCGCGGCGCGGCCACGGCTGCGTGCCTTCACGAGACGCGCAACCTCGCGCGCGATCAGGGCAATCAGCCCCAGAACGAACAGACCATTGATCACGACGGAGGTGAAGACGACCGAGGAGGTGGGAGCGATCGGCGTCAAACCGAGAAGCACCAGAAGCGTGGCGATCGCGCACAGGAGCGCCCCGCCGGCCAAGATCAGGCCGGGAAGAGCGAAGGACGCACGCCGGTCCGTCACCTTGACAACCGCCTCGTCGCTCGCCTCCGACGACACCGCGTCCTGCTTCATTCCCATCATCTCCAGGCGCAGGCGACGGTCGGCGCCTCGGCCAAATTGCATCAGCACCGCTTCAGCGCAGCGCGAAGCAGCAAACGGAAATGCCGCCGCCTCGCATCGAAGCGAAATCACGCTTCAATTCATTCAATCAACACGCTGAAATGTCTGGACAAATTTTCTTTGTGCAGGTCTCAGCCCGATGAATCGCTATCGCAAAAACCGTGAACCAGCTGCGTGACCTTTAAGCAACGCATTGTGGCGAAAATGCAACGCACCCGATCACATTGTCAAGCCGTGCGCGAGCTCCGATAGACGGAAACCCCCAGTTCCCTGATCTTTTTCCGCAACGTATTGCGATTGAGACCGAGCAGATCGGCGGCTTTGATCTGATTGCCGCGCGTGGCGGTCAGTGCCGCGAGAATCAGCGGATACTCCATTTCGGTGAGAACCCGATCATAAAGGCCGGGCGGCGGCAGGTTATCGCCAAAGCTGGCGAAATAGCTGCGCATGTTCTCCTCGACCGCCTGTGCGATGGTCATGGTGCCGGTGCGCACCGGCCCTTTCTCGATCGGGCTATCGGGCACATCGGCGCGCAGTTCCGAATCGATGATCTCGCGGGTGATGACATCCTGCGGATAGAGCGCCATCAAGCGACGGATGAGGTTTTCCAGTTCGCGGACGTTGCCCGGCCACGGATAGGCCTTCATCAGATCGAGCGCCTCCTGATCGAACCGCTTGGAGCCGAGCCCTTCCTTTTCCGCCTGCTGGACGAAGTGGCGGACGAGATCGGGAATGTCCTCGGCGCGGTCGCGCAAGGGCGGCAGACGCAGCGGCACGACATTGAGGCGGTAATAGAGATCCTCGCGGAACAGGCCCTGATTGATCGCCTGCTTCAGATCCTTGTTGGTGGCGGCAACGATGCGGACATCGGTGCGGATCGGCGTACGGCCGCCGACCGTGGTATATTCGCCCTGCTGCAGGACGCGCAGAAGACGGGTCTGGGCATCCATCGGCATATCGCCGATTTCATCGAGAAACAGCGTGCCGCCCTCGGCCTGTTCGAAACGGCCGGTGGAGCGCGTCTGCGCACCGGTGAAGGCGCCCTTCTCATGGCCGAACAGTTCGGATTCGATCAGATCACGCGGAATGGCGGCCATGTTGATCGCGACGAAGGGCCCGTTGCGACGCTTGCCGTAGTCGTGCAGCGCGCGCGCGACCAGCTCCTTGCCGGTGCCGGACTCGCCGGTGATCATCAGCGTCAGGTCGGTCTGCATCAGACGCGCCAGCACGCGGTAGATTTCCTGCATGGCGGCCGAACGTCCGACCAGCGGCATGCCGTCCTGCATGTCGTCGTCGAGCTTAGCCGGCTTGCGCTTCGGCTCGGACAGGGCGCGGCCGATGATGGCGATCAGCTCCGTCAGGTCGAAGGGCTTCGGCAGATAGTCATAGGCACCCTTCTCCGATGCCTTGATCGCCGTCATGAAGGTGTTCTGCGCGCTCATGACCAGAACCGGCAGTTCCGGCCTCGCCTTCTTGATGCGCGGCAGCAGGTCGAAAGCATTTTCATCCGGCATGACGACGTCGGTTACAACGAGGTCGCCTTCGCCGGCGGAGACCCAACGCCAGAGCGTGGCGGCATTGGATGTGATGCGCACATCATAGCCCGCGCGGCTCAAAGCCTGGTTGAGCACGGTGCGGATTGCCGCATCGTCATCGGCGACAAGGATCGTAGCTGTCATCGAGTAGTCCCTGTAGAGTTCGGAAGGGGGGCATCTTCAAGCGTAATGCCCTTGGAGGCGGGCATCAGGACGCGGAATGTGGTGCGATGGTTCTGGCTGTCGCATTCGACGATGCCGCCATGGTCACCGATGATCTTGGCCACAAGCGCCAGGCCAAGACCGGTTCCGTTCGTTTTCGTGGTGATAAACGGATCGAAGAGATGCGGCACGAGGTCGGAAGGCACGCCGGGGCCGTTGTCGATCACGCAGAATTCCAGCGGAAGCGAGATTTTCTCGCGCGTTCCGGCAACGGAAAGGCGGATGCCGGGACGATAGGCCGTCGTCAGCAGGATCTCGCCGTCCGGCCGGTCGCCGATCGCCTCGGCGGCGTTCTTCACCAGGTTCAGGAAGACCTGCACGAGCTGGTCGCGATTGGCATAGACGGCCGGCAGCGACGGGTCATAATTCTCGCTGAGCTTGATGTTGCGCGCAAAGCCGGCCCTGGCCACCGCCTTCACATGATCGAGCACGGAATGGATATTCACCGGCACGCGATCGACCGGGCGCTCGTCAGAAAACACCTCCATCCGATCGACCAGCGAAACGATACGGTCGGTCTCGTCGCAGATCAGCCGCGTCAGCGCACGGTCGTCGTCTTCCACCGATTGCTCCAGCAGCTGGGCGGCGCCGCGAATGCCGGAGAGCGGGTTCTTGATCTCATGCGCCAGCATCGAGGCAAGGCCGGTGACCGAGCGGGCGGCGGCGCGATGCGTCAACTGCCGGTCGATCTTGTCGGCCATGGAGCGTTCCTGAAACACGACCACCACCGAGCCGGGCTCGCTTGAGACGGGCGCGACATAGAGATCCACCAGCTTGTCCTGCCCGAGGCGCGGCGAACTCAGATCGACACGGTATTCGTTGACCGGCGCACGGCGTTCGCGCACCTGATCGATCAGCGCCAGCAAGGGGCTGCCGAAGGGAATGAAGGCGGAAATCTCGTAGCGGGCCAGATGCGAGGCGCTGGCACCGAAGAAAGCCTCTGCCTCCCAATTGGCGAATGCGATCAGACCGGCCTCGTTGACCATGACGACCGGATTCTGAATGGCGTTCAGAACCGCCATGGCCATGGCATTGCCCGTATGGTCCGCGGACCCGGATGTGGATTTCGAACTCATGCGGCCTCCTGAACGGACTGGGCGGAAACAGGCCCCGCCTGCAACGCCGCATGCAAGAGCTTTGCCACCTCGCGGCAGTCCTTCGACGTCATGATGCTTGCCTTTTCAGCGCCATTGATGGTGGAAGCGTAGCGATCCAGATACCAGCCGAGATGCTTGCGCGCATGGCGAATGCCGACGGCCTCGCCATAGAAGGCCAGCATCATATGGTAATGTTCGAGCGCGATGTCGGCGATCTCGTCGCGGCTGGGGGCCTGATGGCCGGCCAGCACGCCCGCATGCCACGGCCGCCCCTGGCAACCGCGCCCCACCATGACGGCGTCGGCGCCGGACCGGCGAAGGATCTCATAAGCGTTTTCGGGCGTATCGACATCGCCATTGGCGACCAGCGGAACCGAAACGACGTCACGCACGGCGCGGATCGCATCCCAATCCGCCCTGCCCTCGTAGAATTGCATGCGCGTGCGGCCGTGGATCGTCACGAGCTGCACGCCAGCCTCTTCGGCGCGGCGGGCGATATGCGGCGCGTTGATGGAATTCTCGTCCCAGCCGAGCCGCATCTTCAGCGTTACCGGAATATTGACGGCTTTGACGGTCGCCTCGATCAGGCCGAGCGCATGATCGGGATCGCGCATGAGCGCCGAACCGGAATAACCGCCGATCACCTTCTTGGCCGGACAACCCATGTTGATGTCGATGATATCGGCGCCATTGTCGGCGGCGATCTTCGCCGCTTCCGCCATCCAGTGCGCTTCGCGGCCGGCGAGCTGCACCATATGCGGCTTCAGGCCCGCACTCTTCAGGCGCGCCCAGGATTCGGGCGTGTCCTGCACCAGCTCGCGGCTCGCCACCATTTCGGTGACGACGAGGCCGGCCCCATGCCGCAACGCCAGCTGCCGGAACGGCAAATCGGTGACACCGGACATCGGTGCGAGAATCACACGATTGCGGATCGGGACGGAGCCGATTGAAAATGGGGTTGCAAGCTCGTATGGAAGCAAATGATTATCTTTCAGGCATACCATGCATCTGCACTATTTTTAGACAGTCTTGTGAGGCTTGCCAAGAGGTTTCGGAGAATGCCGATATTTTTTGGGCAAATGCTGGAAAATGCCCATTCGAGACGATAGACCCTGCTGTGCAAGGTCCTGGTCTGGCGATTTGTTTAGCATGATCTTGTTCAAGAACCGCTTCACGCTTTTTGAGGATCATGCTGGAGCGAAGCCTTTCATCGCTGGGGGTTTATGACGCAAATGCACTCAACGCAACCGATGTCGATCGGAATCGTGATCGTTGCAGCAGGGCGCGGCGAGCGCGCGGGAGCGCCCGAGGAAGGCCCCAAGCAATATCGCCCGATCGGCGGCAGGCCGGTTATTGCGCACACGCTTGAAAAATTCGTGACGTGGCCGCAGGCCGCAGAGGTCGTGATCGTCATACACCGTGACGACGAGACCCTGCTCCGCTCCGCGCTGCAATCGCTTGCCGATTCGTCCGGCATCATCAAGATCGCCATCGGCGGCGCCACCCGCCAGCAGTCGGTCCTTTCCGGTCTCAGGCAATTGCGCGACAGCGGCATCACGCATGTCATGATCCATGATGCCGTGCGCCCGTTCTTCGATCATGGCCTGCTCGATCGCGCCGCAGCGGCGCTCGCCGCCGGAGCGCCTGCCGTGCTGCCGGCCATGCCGGTGACGGACACGCTGAAGCGGGCCGATGCCGATGCGCGGGTGACGGAGACCGTGCCACGCGCCGGCCTCTACGCCGCGCAGACGCCACAGTCCTTCCGCTTTGCCGCCATACTGGCGGCGCATGAGAAAGCCGCCGCCGAGGGCAAGTCGGATTTCACCGACGATGCGGCAATCGCCGAATGGTCCGGCCTCCCGGTCACGGTCGTTGCCGGCAGCGCGGACAATGTCAAACTGACGATCAAAAGGGATATCGCCATGGCCGATGAAAAGCTTTCCGCCGGCCTGCTGCCGGATGTGCGCACCGGCAACGGCTATGATGTCCATCAGCTCGAACCCGGCGATGGCGTCACGCTCTGCGGCGTCTTCATTCCGCATGACCAGAGGCTGAAGGGGCATTCGGATGCGGATGTCGCCCTGCATGCGCTGACGGATGCGCTGCTCGCCACCTGCGGCGCCGGCGATATCGGCGATCATTTTCCGCCATCCGATCCGCAATGGAAAGGCGCTCCCTCGCGCATCTTCATCGAGCATGCGGCAAAGATCGTCCGCGAGCATGGCGGCACGATCATGAATGCCGATGTCTCGCTGATTGCCGAGGCGCCGAAGATCGGGCCGCATCGCGAGGCCATGCGTGCCAAGCTCTCGGAATTCCTCGGGATCGACCTCGAGCGCTGCTCGGTCAAGGCGACCACCAACGAGAAGATCGGCTTCGTCGGCCGACGCGAGGGCATCGCGGCGATCGCGACGGCGACCGTTGTCTATCGCGGAGGCAGGCCATGAGCCATTTTCCCGAGGAAATTCAGTCGCTTGCCCGTGATATTATTACCGATTTCACGGCCAGGGGCCTGATGGTCGCCACGGCGGAATCCTGCACCGGCGGGCTGATCGCCGGGGCGCTCACGGACATTGCGGGCTCCTCGGCGGTGGTCGATCGCGGCTTCGTCACCTACACGAATACGGCCAAGATGGAGATGCTCGGCGTCCAGGACCGGACACTTGCGCAGTTCGGCGCGGTGTCGAAGGAGACGGCCCTGCAGATGGTCCATGGCGCCCTCTTTCGCTCACATGCCGATCTCGCCGTCGCCGTGACCGGCATCGCCGGACCGGGCGGCGGCTCGGCTGACAAACCCGTGGGCCTCGTCCATCTCACCGCCAAGGCGCGCACCGGCCGCCTCATCCACCGCGAGATGCGCTATGGCGACATCGGCCGCGACAAGGTTCGCCTTGCCACGGTGAAAACCGCATTGGAAATGCTGGTGAATGTCGCTCAGCCATAGATCTTGCTGGCGCGGGCCTCGAAGGCATCCGTGAACATGCGGAAGGCGCGGTCGAACATCGAGCCCATCAGGGCACCGAGAATCCGGCTCTTGAACTCGTAATCGATGAAGAAATCGATGCTGCTGCCGTTTTCCGTTGGCTGGAAGCGCCAGCGATTGTCGAGATATTTGAACGGGCCGTCGATATATTTCACGTCGATCGCGCGCTCGGCCTTGTTGAGCAGCACCTGCGTCGTAAAGGTCTCGCGAATGGCCTTGTAGCCGACCGTCATGTCGGCAACCAGCAGCACCTTGCCGTCACGCTCCTTGCGGTTGCGGATCACCAGCGCTTCGCAGAGCGGCAGGAATTCCGGATAGCGCTCGACATCGGCAACGAGATCGAACATCTGGTCAGGCGTATGCGGAACGGGGCGGTGCGTTTCAAACTGAGGCATGAGCGGCAATTAAGCAGGACGGCCCAGAAGATCAAGAAGCTCACGCATGTCGGCGCGGGATTTTAACTGCAAAACGGGCACATCCGGGCCATGCTGCGCAAGACCGGCAAGGACCTTGGGCGCGAACTTGTGTTCCCAATCCCAGATATAGCGCAGGAAGTCCCAATCGATGCGTTCGGGACATCCCGGCGCCATGTCCGGGCGGGACCGTCCCAGCCAGCGCACCGCTCTCGACACAGCGCCCCACATGCACAGGCGACGCGGCATGCGCACCCAAAGAACCAGCTCGGTGCGCGGCAATCTCAGATCAAAGCTCGACGGTGCCGTTCCATCGATCAGCCAGCGCGCCTCGGCAACCTTGGCCGCAATCAGGGCGCGTTCCTCCGCCTTGTCGCGCTTTACCCAGCCCGGCAGCCAGAAAAACTCGCGGTCCATCGAGACGTAGGGCAAATTCGCGGATGCGCAAATCTTCCGCGACAGCGTCGTCTTGCCGCCGCCGGAGCACCCCATGACGAGAATGCGATCGGCGCCCTTAAGGCGGGTAACGGCTTCGTCTATGCTGTTCAACTCCCTCATATTTCAGCTCCCGAAGCCGATCGATGCGGCATTATGACGTCTGCCTGGTCAGCCTCAGGCATCGAGACGATCCAGAAGCGCGCGCATCTGACGGCGGCTGGTCAGTTGCAACACCGGAATCTCGGGACCGTGTTCGGCAAGACCGGCGACAATCCTTGGCGAATACACCTGTTCGAAGGTCCAGATGAACCGCAGAAATTCCCACTCGATCTTTTCGAGGCAGCCGGGGGCCATGTCCGGGCGCGTCCGGCCGATCCATTTGAACCATCTGGAGACGGCGCCCCATAGGCAAAGCAGCCGCGGCATGCGCACCCAAATCACGACATCGGTCCGCGGCAGGCGCAGGTCGAATGTCGTGGTATTGGTGCCGTCCATGATCCAGCGATCCTGCGCCACTTTCTCCGCGATGATGCGTTTGCGCTCCGTCTCGTCGCGCTCGGCCCAGCCGGGAAGCCAGCGGACATCCCGATCCAACGACACGTAGTCGAGGCCCAACCGCTTCGCAATCCTTTGCGAGAGCGTCGATTTTCCGCCACCGGAGCAGCCGACGACGAGAATGCGGCCAGCCTTGCGAATGAGGTTAGCTGCAATGTCCAAATCTTTGATTTCACTGCCTAAGGCAGGTGTCGACCTCTGGTCCATTGCAGCCTTCCCGCTCAGGTTTCCGATTGAAGGCGC
Organism: Rhizobium sp.; assembly: GCA_047606605.1. Lineage (GTDB taxonomy): Bacteria > Pseudomonadota > Alphaproteobacteria > Rhizobiales > Rhizobiaceae > Rhizobium. Next base: position 5,693 of record JASGEG010000252.1, on the reverse strand, counting down.
GCCAGCAGCACATCCCCGTCGTGATAGGATCTCACCATCACCACCGGCACATGCTGTCCGTGATGCGCCAGCATCTCCGTGAATTGCGGTGCCTCTTCGCGCTCGAAATTCCAGACATAACGAATGAAGGTCCAAGTCAGCCGCTCCGGACAGCCCGCTGCCATTTCCGGCCGCGTCCTGCCCCTGAAACGCAGCCAGCGCCAGACAATGCCATAGAGCGCTACATGGCGCGGTGGATGCCGCCACAGCACGATATCGGCCCGCGGGAGGCGCAGAGGCAGCGTGGTGGGGCTATTGCCGTCCATGATCCAGCGCGGACCGGCGACCGCCTGCTTGATCCGTTCGATAGCCTCCGCGCGCGGCCGTGGCTTCCAGCCGGGCAGCCAGAAGACATCGCGGTCCATCGACACGTAGGTCAATCCGCGGAGCCCCGCGATCGCCTGTGCCAATGTGCTCTTGCCGGTACCGGCGCAACCGACGACGAGGATGCGCTCGGCATCCTTGAGAAGAGAAACGGCCGTTTCGATATCGACGACATAGGGTGGCGCTTGCGGCGCGACGATCTGCTCCACCGTCCAACTCCACAGTGAATCTTGACGGATACCGCGCCGGCAACGAGCGGCGGGGCGTGTCCTTTAGGCTGCGCAGATGATTCTTTGATGACGGCACAAACGAAAACCGCGGCAAGATCGCCGCGGTTCGTTCAAAAAGCAAGAGCTGATAAAATTCTACTCGGCAGCGAGCAGCACCTTCTTCTCGCGCGCCGCCCGCAGCCGGGCGAAATCGTCGCCGGCGTGGTGAGACGAGCGCGTCAGCGGGCTGGAGGCGACCATCAGGAAGCCCTTGGTATAGGCGACCGTCTCGTAGGACTTGAACTCTTCCGGGGTGACGAAGCTCATGACTTGGTGGTGCTTGCGGGTCGGCTGCAGATACTGGCCAATCGTCAGGAAATCGACATCGGCGGTCCTGAGGTCGTCCATCAGCTGCAGCACTTCGTTGCGCTCTTCACCCAGGCCGACCATGATGCCGGACTTGGTGAACATTGTGGGATCGAGTTCCTTGACCCGCTGCAGCAGGCGGATCGAATGGAAATAGCGGGCACCGGGGCGAACCGTCAGATAGTTGCCCGCCACGGTTTCCATATTATGGTTGAAGACATCCGGCTTGGCAGCGACGACGCGCTCCAGAGCGCCCGGCTTCTTCAGGAAGTCCGGCGTCAGAATTTCGATCGTGGTCGTCGGCGAAGCGGCGCGGATCGCCCAGATGACCTTCTCGAAATGCTCGGCGCCGCCATCCGCCAGATCGTCACGGTCGACGGAGGTGATGACGACGTGGCTGAGGCCCATCTCCTTGACGGCCTTGGCGACATTCTCCGGCTCGGCCATGTCGAGCGCATTCGGCTTGCCGGTCGCGACGTTGCAGAAGGCGCAGGCACGGGTACAGATCTCGCCCATGATCATGAAGGTCGCGTGCTTCTTGTCCCAGCACTCGCCGATATTCGGGCAGCCGGCCTCCTCGCAGACGGTGACGAGCTTATGCTCCTTCACGATCGAGCGTGTCTCGGCATAGCCCTTCGATGTCGGCGCCTTGACGCGAATCCAGTCCGGCTTGCGCAACACTTCCGTATCCGGCCGATGGGCCTTCTCCGGATGCCTGACGCGTTTTGCCTCCGGGTTGATCGTGTCGAGTATGGTGACCATGAAACGTCTACTTTCCGCCGCTTGCCCGCGGCCTCTTCATCGCCGGGCGAATTTGGCGAGGAATATCAGAATGCACGCACCGATGAAACCGGTGACGAAAAAACCAAACCTGCCGCCGGGGACGCCGACATGCAACCCCGCGAGAATGGCGGCCGCGACCACCGAACCGGCAATGCCGAGGACGATATTGAGGAGGACGCCATAGCGCACCTCCATCAGCCTGCCGGCGAGCCATCCCGCCAAACCGCCGATGATGATCAGACCCAGCCAGCCGATACCTTCCATCGCATCCTCGCGCCAAGCGTTTCTTGAAGCATGATCCGGAAAACCGCTGCGCACTTTTCCGGATCGTGCTTTAGAGCATTTCCGCTTTTCTCCGAATTGCGAAAACGCTCTATCTCTTTGTTGTTACGCAATTCCGGACGGAAAACCGCTGCGCACTTTTCCTGGAATTGCTTTAGGCTATCAATCTCGCCAAAAGCACCACGACGATCGCGCCGACGGTCGCGTGAATGATCTCGACCACCAGCGGGCTTTCAATTCCCAGCGAGATCCCGAACCAGCTGAACAGGAACCCGCCGACAAAAGCGCCGATCACACCGCTGACCAGACAACTGATCAGGCCGCCGCCACCGACGATCAGGCTGGCGAGAAACCCCGCCACCAGACCGATCAGAAGAAAGACGACCCAACCTTCCGCACTGATAGACATGATGATTTCCTTTGCGATTTTCCACCCTTCGGATAGAGGGCGCGCCAGGAAATTATCAAGCGTTCAGCACGCGGCCATAGGCGTCCAGCACGGCTTCCTTCATCGTTTCCGAGACGGTCGGATGCGGGAAGATCGTGTGCATCAGCTCCTCTTCCGTCGTCTCCAGATTCATGGCGACAACGAAGCCCTGGATCAGTTCGGTCACTTCCGCGCCAACCATGTGGGCGCCGAGCAACTCGCCGGTCTTCTTGTCGAAGATGACCTTGACCATGCCCTGATCTTCACCGAGCGCGATCGCCTTGCCGTTGGCGACGAAGGAGAAGCGGCCGACGCGGATATCGCGGCCGAGTTCCTTGGCCTTGGCTTCCGTCAGGCCGACCGAGGCAACCTGCGGATTGCAATAGGTGCAGCCCGGAACCTTGCTCTTGTCGGTCGGATGGACGTTCGGCAGGCCGGCGATCTTTTCGATGCAGACGACGCCCTCATGCTCGGCCTTGTGCGCCAGCATCGGCGGGCCGGCGACGTCGCCGATCGCGTAAATGCCGGGAACATTGGTCTTGCCGTAGCCGTCGATGACGACGCAACCACGATCGGTCTTCACGCCGAGCGCTTCCAGGCCGAGATTTTCGATGTTGCCCTGTACGCCGACGGCGGAGATCATGCGGTCGGCGACGATCTGCTGCACCTTGCCGTCTTCCGTCTCGACATGGGCGGTGATGTTGTTCGCGCCCTTCTCGACCTTGGTGACCTTGGCCTTGGTGAAGATCTTTAGGCCGCGCTTTTCGAGCTGCTTGCGGGCGATGCCGGAGATTTCGGCGTCTTCGACCGGCATGATGGTCGGCATGACCTCGACGACGGTGACATCGACGCCCATGGAGCGGTAGAAGCTCGCAAACTCGATGCCGATGGCGCCCGAGCCCATAACGAGCAGCGACTTCGGCAGGAAATCCGGCTTCAGCGCTTCGAAATAGGTCCAGATCAGCTTGCCGTCCGGCTCGATGCCGGGCAGAGCGCGCGGACGGGCGCCGGTGGCGACGATGATGTGCTTGGCGGTGTAGGTGCCCTCGCCCTTGACGTTCTTCGGCAGCGGATGCTGCGGCTCGACCACCGGCTTGGTGGACTTGCCGACGACGATCTCGCCGGGCTTGGTGATCTTGGCCTCACCCCAGATCACGTCGACCTTGTTCTTCTTCATCAGGAAGCCGATTCCCTGGTTGAGGCGGGCGGAAACGCCGCGCGAGCGGGCAACGACCGCCTTGACGTCGGCGCTCACCTTGCCTTCGAGAACGAGGCCGTAATCCTTCAGATGGTTGGAATGGTCGAGGATCTCGGCGGAGCGCAGCAGCGCCTTTGTGGGTATGCAGCCCCAATTGAGGCAGATGCCACCCAGATGCTCGCGCTCGACGATCGCGGTCTTCAGGCCAAGCTGGCCGGCGCGCACGGCGGCGACATAGCCGCCCGGACCGGAGCCGATGATGATGACGTCGTAATTCTCAGCCATATGTTTCCTGCCTTCTTGGTGGCGGCCGGTAAAGCGTCAGCCTGCCTTGATTTGTTAAAGTCCGAGCATCATGCGCGCGATCGGCTCGAGGCCGCGACCGAGCGCCCGGGTATTTTCTGCATCGAGATGCACGCCATCGAGGGGCGTGGTGACGGCAACCGAGCCGCCATCGAAAAAGCCGCAGCCTTCCTCGTCGGCCAGATCGCGATAGAGCGTGGCGAGCTTGCCCGATTCCGTAACCGCGCCGAGGAAGCTGGCGGCGAAGGCCTCATTGGCGGTTTCGGAGACGATAGGCGGCGCCACGATCAGAATATCGGGAGTGTCGTAGTCGAAACCCCAGGCATGATTGCGCACCAGCCCGATCAGCCGCCGGACACCCTGCATCGCCGCGAAAGCGGAGCCCGCGACCACCGGCTTCATGTCATTGGTGCCGAGCATGATGATGACGAGATCGAGCGGACCATGCGTCTGCAGGATCGTCGGCAGCACCCTTGCACCGTTGCGATCGCAATCGGCCAGATGATCGTCGAAAGCGGTCGTGCGGCCGTTCAGTCCTTCCGGAATGACCCGGGCCTGATCGCCGAGCGCCTTTTGCAGGACGCTCGGCCACCGGTTTTCATAGGCATGCCGGTCGATCGTTTCGGCGTTATAGCCCCATGTGAGCGAGTCGCCATAACACAGCACGGTCTTGGTCATGCATGCCTCCGTTTGACGACAAGCCTCAGACGAGCATCCCCATCGGGTTTTCGATGTAGCCCTTGAAGGCCGCCAGGAGTTCGGCGCCGAGCGCACCGTCGACGGCACGATGGTCGGTCGACAGCGTGACGGTCATCACGCTGGCAATCGCCATTTCGCCCTTCTTGACGATGACACGCTGTTCGCCAGCGCCGACGGCCAGGATGGTCGCATGCGGCGGGTTGACGACGGCGGCGAAGTTCTTGACGCCCATCATGCCCATGTTCGACACGGCGGTGGTGCCGCCCTGATACTCCTCAGGCTTCAGCTTGCGCTCCTTGGCGCGCTTGCCATAGTCCTTCATCTCGTTGGAGATGGCGGACAGCGTCTTCACCTCGGCGCTGCGGATGATCGGCGTGATCAGGCCGCCCGGAATGGAGACGGCAACGCCGACATCGGCATGCTTGTGCTTGACCATCGCGCTGTCGGTCCAGGAGACGTTGGCATCCGGAACGTCGCGCAGTGCCAGCGCCAGGGCCTTGATGACCATGTCGTTGACCGAGAGCTTGTAGGCCGGCGCACCGTCCTTCGACTTCGGCGCGGCATCGTTGAGCTGCGTGCGCAGCGCCAGCAGCGCGTCGAGTTCGCAATCCACGCTGACGTAGAAGTGCGGGATGGTCTGCTTGGATTCCTGCAGGCGCTTGGCGATGGTCTTGCGCATGCCGTCATGCGGCACGAGCTCGTAGGAACCCTGCTCGAACAGCTTGAGGACGGCATCGTCGGACTGGCCCTTCGGTGCTGCCGGAGCAGCGGCGGCAACCGGCTGTGCGGCTGCAGGAGCCGCCTTGGCGGTGCCGCCGGAAACCGCGGCCTCGACGTCCTTCTTGACGACGCGGCCGTGCGGGCCGGTGCCGGAAACCGCCGTCACATCGATGCCGGCTTCCTTGGCGAGGCGACGGGCAAGCGGCGATGCGAAGGTGCGATGACCATCCGTTGCGGCGGCAGCAGTCGGGGCTGCGGCAGGCGCTGCGGAAACGGCGGGCGCCGGAGCCGCGGCGGGGGCGGAAGCTGCGGGAGCAGCCTCGGCCTTCGGCGCACCGGCCGC
>JASGEG010000251.1:0-5401 GCA_047606605.1 Rhizobium sp. | reverse complement strand
GATCAGTCTTCACCCTGAGGTGCGCAGGCTGAAAGCCGGAGCTTCGAAGGGCGAGGACGGGCGATCGAAAGCCATCACGCCTTCTTCTCCCAGCGTCCGTCCTGGGTCTGCTGCCAATAGGTGAGGTTGTGCCCCTCGCCTTTCAGCCTCTTCCATTGCGCGCGGGCGCCTTCCAACTGTTCCTGGTCGTAACCGTCGAACATGAAGACGATGCGGTCGTAGGTTTCGATATCGGTGGCTTCCGCGCCATCCACGAAGAAGCGCACGCTCGCCTTGTTCGGGTTGTCCGGCGATATGGTCAGAAGCACCGGCTGACGGTCCGGCATTTCGCCATCGTCCGTGCCGTGCGGCAGAAAACTGTCTTCGCGATAGGTCCACAGATGCGCGTCGAGAAGATCGCGCCGCGCCGGCTCGCGCATCTGGACGGCGACCTGCCAGCCGCGCTCGACGCTTTTGTCGATCAGCGGCGGCAGGGCGTCTTCGAGCTTCGATTCCGTCAGATGATAGAAGAGAACGTCGGTCATGCCGTCTCTCTATCCCAAAGCACCGCGCAGGTCACGATTCGTAGTTCTCACGTACCAGTTCGTCGAGCAGGCGCACGCCGAAGCCCGAGCCCCAGGACTGGTTGATCTCGTCCTGAATGGAGCCCATCGCGGTGCCGGCGATGTCGAGATGCGCCCATGGCGTTTCGCCAACGAAACGCTTGAGGAACTGCGCCGCGGTGATCGAGCCGGCATGGCGGCCGCCGGTGTTCTTCATGTCGGCGAACTTGCTGTCGATCATCTTGTCGTAGTCCTTGCCGAGCGGCATGCGCCACAGGCGTTCGTTGGTGGCAAGACCGGCGGCGGTGAGCTGATTGGCCAGCGCGTCGCTATTGCAGAAGAGGCCGGCATGGAGATTGCCGAGCGCAACCAGGATCGCCCCCGTCAGCGTCGCCAGATTGATCATGAATTGCGGCTTGAAGCGATCATTGGTGTACCAGAGCGCGTCACAAAGCACGAGCCGGCCTTCCGCATCGGTGTTGATGACCTCGATGGTCTGGCCCGACATGGAGGTGACGATATCGCCCGGGCGCTGGGCATTGCCGTCGGGCATGTTTTCCACCAGGCCGATGACGCCGATAGCATTGACCTTGGCGCCGCGGGCGGCCAGCGTGTGCATCAGGCCGGTGACGGCGGCAGCCCCGCCCATGTCGCCCTTCATGTCCTCCATGCCGGCGGCCGGCTTGATGGAAATGCCGCCGGTGTCGAAGACCACGCCCTTGCCGATGAAGGCGACCGGCTTCTCCTTCGCCTTGCCGCCCTTCCACTGCATGACCACCAGGCGCGGCGGGCGCGCGGAGCCCTGGGCCACGCCGAGCAGCGCGCCCATGCCGAGCCGGCGCATCTCGCGCTCCGTCAGGATTTCCACCTCGACACCGAGCTTTTCCAGCGCCTTGGCCTTGGCGGCAAACTCGACCGGGCCGAGCACATTCGGCGGCTCGTTGACGAGATCGCGGGCCAGGATGACGCCGTCGGCAATGGCCTCGGAGGCGGAAAACAGCTTCTTGGCGGCCGCGGCACTCCCGGTGACGATGGTGATCTTCACGGATTTCTGGGCGCCATTCTTGTCCTCGTCGTCGCCCTTCTTCGTCTTGTAGGTATCGAAGCTATAGGCCCGCAGCAGCATGCCGAGCGCGAAATCGGCGGCGGCCTTGCCATTGCCCTCGACGCCGGGCACGTCGATGAAGATCGTGGCCTTGTCGACATTGCGTATCCTGGCCGCAGCACCGCCGCCGAGCTTCAGCCAGTCATGCGCGTTGAGCTCCCTGGCCTTGCCGGTGCCGATGACGATGATCCGGTCGACCGGCGAGCCTTCCGGCGCGACGATATCGAGGCTCGCCAGGCCCTTGGCCGTGAAACGGGCGATGCGCGCGGCCTTGGCAAAGACATTCGCCGGATCGGCGCTTGCGGCTCCCGCCGGCAATTCACTCTCCGTATCCTTGAGGAGAATGGCCAGGCCTCCCGTGAGGCGGACCGATTTGGCGAAGGAAATCTCGAATTTCACAGACATCTCTGCTCCGATAAATATGCGCAGTACAAAGGGAATTTCAGACCTTCATCATTCAAGGTTTCCCCATCGAATACAAGCTTTTGGCGAGACATTCCGTGCAGAAGCATCACCCGCGGCCTTCAAATCGCTGTCATCTATCGCCGCTAGTCTTACAGCGCATGCGCCGTATGCCGCCTCTTCATGGCGTGGATCGTTCACCGGGACGCCATCTTGATCATCGATTCCAGCAGTTTCGATCGCCAGGATCGCTTTCCCGAGGTGCTGCGGCCGCGCACGGCGGGCGATGCTTTCGTCGCACTCTTCTGTGCGTGGTGGATATTGCTCGGGCTGTTTTCGATCTTTCCACAGCTCGACCTTGCCGTCGCCAACATGTTCTTCGTGCCGGCGCAATGTCTTGCCTTTGCCAAGCCCAGCCAGATCTGCGGCAGCTTTCCCTATAGCGACGATCCGCACATGCGCTTCCTCAGGGACGTCTTCTTCCAGCTTCCCTATATCGTCGCGGCCGTCCTCTGCTGGATGCTTGCGCATTGCTGGCAGCAGCACGGCGCGACCTTCAAGACGCTGAGAGCCCGCAATCTCAAGGTCGCGCTCGGCGCCCTGCTTCTCGGCCCGGTGCTGGTCGTCAATCTCTGGCTCAAGGCTTTTTCAGGTCGGCCACGGCCGCGGCAGACCGATCTTTTCGGCGGCACGTTCGATTTCGTTCACGCCGGCTCCTTCGCCGGCAAATGCGTGAGCAATTGCTCCTTCGTGTCCGGTGAAGCCGCTGCCGCCGGATGGCTGTTCTGTCTGATCTTCATCATTCCACAGCCGACGCGAACGGCCCTTGCCCCGCCGATCGCGGTCGTTTCGATCCTCATCCCCGCCCTGAGGATCGCCTTTGGCGGCCATTATCTGTCGGATGCCGTTCTCGGCTGGCTCTCTTCCCTGGTCATATTCGCAGCACTGCTCGCCCTATCCCAAACGACACACCACAGAAGAATCTCAGGAAATTAACGAATTTTTTGCCGGTGGGTTGTCGCCAAAAAAACGCAAACAGCGTAGAGGAGGATGAATCTCTGCCGGCTTGCCTGGCGGAGTGTTGCGTTTAAGGGCCGGCATGAAGTTATTCGAAACATATATCGTACGGCGTGTCGGCATGATGTTCCTGGTAGCCCTGCTGCCGGTGCTCGCCATCATCTGGACGACCCAGGTGCTGCAGCGCATCAACCTGGTGACCGATAGCGGCCAGTCGATCGGCTCGTTCGCCAAGCTTGCGACCCTTATCCTGCCGACCATCATTCCCGTGGTGCTGCCCTTCGCGCTGGTCATCGGCATCACCCAGACCCTGACCGCGATGAACAATGATTCGGAGCTGACCGTCATGGAGGCGGCAGGCGCAAAGCGGAGCATCATCATCCGCCCGATCATGATTCTCGCCATAGCGATCAGCGTCTTCTCCTTCCTCGTTGACAATATGGTGGAGCCGAAGGCCCGCGTCGCCGCCCGGCAGATGGTCGCCGAAGCCTATGCCGACCTGCTGTCGACCGTGATCGAGGAAAAGAACTTCCGGCGCATCGAAGACGGGCTCTACGTGCAGATCACGCAGCGGATGTCGGGGCGAATCCTGAAGGGCCTCTTCGTGGTCGATTCGCGCGATCCCGCTTTCGATCTCATCTATTATGCCAAGGAAGGCGCGGTCGATCCGGGCGGTTCGTCGCTCTTGATGAAGGACGGCGAAGTTCACCGCAAAACGGCGGATGGCAACGTCTCCGTCATCAAGTTCGATTCCTATTCCTTCGATCTGTCCGACATGACGCAGAACCGTGGCCAGCCGACCCTTCGCGCCGGCGACCGCAGCCTCGGCTTCCTGCTCGATCCGGACCCGAACGACCCGGATTATAAAACCAAATCCAGCGGTTATCGCGCCGAACTGCACCGGCGCCTCACCGACTGGGCGCTGCCGGCTATCTTTGCCCTGATATCCCTGGTGATTGCCGGCGACGCGCGCTCCCATCGCGAAGCGCGGCTGCATCCCATGGCCTCGGCGATGACCATCGCCTTCGCATTGCGCTGGGCGGATTTCTACGCGGCCAACCAGATCGAGACCACACCCTATTTCATCGGCGTCCTCTACGGGATCAATATCGCGGTCGCGCTGATTTCGATCTTCCTGCTGTTCAGGAACCGTAGGATGTCCATGCCGGCATCCATCCGCAATCGCTTCGGAGCCTGGCGCCAGAAGATTCAGGACCGCATGCCGACGATACCCGGCAGCTCGAATGGGGGCGGCGCATGATCTTCAGCACGCTCGGCCGCTATTTCTTCGCCCGCTACATCGTCACGACACTCTGGTTTCTGCTCGGCGTCATCTCGATCGTCTATCTCGTCGATTTCAGCGAAACCGCGGGCCGGCTTGCCGGGCTTCCCGGATATTCGGTCAAGATCGGCCTGTTGATGACGGCGGTCCGTCTGCCCTTCATCCTGCAGCAGACGGTGCCGTTCATCGCCCTCTTTGTCGGCATGACCGTGCTGATCGCGCTCAACCGCCGCCGCGAACTGGTGATCGCGCGCGCGGCCGGCATTTCCGTCTGGCAATTCATGACGCCCTTCGTGATCGGCGCCTTTCTTGTGGGATTGGCCACCATGCTCGCCCTCAATCCGATTGCGGCATGGGGCCAGCGGCAGGCGGAAACGATCGAGGCGGATCTGCGTGGCGACCCGTCCTATCGTAATACACTTTCTATCCCGTGGCTGCGCCAATCGAATGGCAAGGACGACATCATCATCGGCGCCAAGGCGGTTCTGGACAACGGCACCACGCTGATGAACGTCGTGTTTATCCACTTCGATTCACAGGGAAATATCACTCTGCGGCAGGACGCCCAGTCGGCAAAATTGGAAGATGGTTACTGGCTTCTTAACAATGTCGTCGAGCGCAGCCCCGGCGAAATCCCGGCGCACAAAAACACGACGCAAGTTCGTACGAATCTGAAACAGGATTTCGTCTCCGAGCGTCTGGCGCAGCCGGAAACCATTGCTTTTTATGATCTTTCTAATCGAATCGCGATCGCAAAGTCCTTCGGCATCTCGACCAAGGCCCTTGAAACGCAATTTCACTCGCTGCTGTCGCAGCCATTCCTTTTGGTGGCGATGACGCTGATAGCCGCAACCGTGTCCCTAAAATTCAGTAGATTCAACCAATCGCGCTCCGTGATTCTGGGTGGAATCCTCTCAGGCTTCGTGCTTTATGTTGTCACCGTGCTTGTAAAGGCATTCGGGAGCAGCGGAGTGGTTCCTCCCTTCGTGGCGACATGGATACCCGTGATCGTCGCATTGGCATTCGGAGCAACGATCCTGCTTCATCAGGAGG
>JASGEG010000250.1:0-9410 GCA_047606605.1 Rhizobium sp. | reverse complement strand
ATTTGCAAGGCCATTGCGCATCGCGTTTGCCCACCGGGGATTGTCACCTTCCCTCTAAGTAGAACCCACGATCCCATCGTAGGAGTAGCTGCCGCTTGTACAAACGTCTGAGTTTCCGATATGGACCCCTTGCAAACTGCGTAGACAGCCGCTGGGTAGGTTCCATCATTATTCAGCACCCAAACCTCGAATGCGTACTGTCCCCCGGCTTGCACCGGGTAAAATTGTGAGACGGCGCAGAACACGCCGTTGGACTGAAGTCGCCAACCCGACGCATCACCTTGGCTACCGTCATTTGCCCAGCTAAGCTGACCTGTTATAGTCCAGCTTGTCAGATCCCCCTGAGACCAACCGTTACTAGCAATGTTGCTGAAATCGGTCAGAACGAGCGACTTCGCAGTGATCGAGTTGGCCGCGATCTGATCTGACCCGATGGTATTGGCGGCGATCTTGTCGCCGGTGATGGTGCCGGCGGCGATCGTGCTGGCGGTAACCGCGCCTGCGGCAATGGTGCCTGCCGTCACCGCACCCGTGGCAATCTTGCCGGCCGTCACCGCATTTGCGGCAATCGCATTGGCCGTCACGGCGCTGGCAACGATGCCGCCGGCCGTGATGAGCACGTTATCGCCGTTACTCCAAGGCGTCGCTTCCGTTGCCCCGGCCGGAATGCGGCACAGCATCGGCTTGTTGACGAACATATAGCTGGACGCTTGACCGATGGTCGTCTCATATTTCCGGATGTGGATCGCGGCGCAAATAGCGCCTGTCGGAGCAACGCCCGCCACACGAAGGCGCGTCCAGTTGTTCGGGTTCGCAGAATCGCCAGGGACGTTGGTTATGGACGCCGGCCCCGTGTAGCTGACCACCGTGCCATCCGCCGCGCGCCACTCGATGCGCAGCTCAACGACGCATCTATGCGAGGATATATAGGCGGTCGTCTCGATAGACTCGCCCGCAACGCAGGAGACACCGTATTTCAGAGCGGCGACGGACAGGCTGTCGGCGTCGGGCCGCACCCACCGAACGTCGGTATAGTAGTTATTCCCTGTAGGAGCGCTGTTCTGGAAGACCATGTAGGTCGGATTGTTCGGAGCCGCATAGGTCTCCGTCACGATCCTGATGCGAACAGATAGCGACGGGATGGTGCCGTTGGTCCCGTAGGTCCAGCTATCCAGACCAGCGGAATAGTCGGCGTTCTGCAGCAGGTTCTTGCCCGAGCCGACAGCCAGCGTGTCGGTCGTGATCGCATTGGCGGCAATGGCGGCCGTCGTGATCGCCCCTGCGGCAATCTGCGCCGCCGTGATCGCCCCTGCGGCAATCGTGCCTGTTGTCACCGCATTCGCGGCAATCGTCCCCGCCGTCACGGCGCTGGCAGCGATCTTGCCGGCCGTCATCGCGCCGTCAACGATCAGATCGGCGCTGGCCTTACGGATAAAGGTCGGAGCGCCGAAGGAGATATTCCCGTCGTTCGTATCGCGCTGGATGTAGATATAGAAACGGGCCGTGACTGCCCCTGCCGGCGCAGCCATTGTGGCGGAGTAGTTCTGAATGCCCGTCGCGGTGTTACCGCCAGCCAACTGCGCTATCGTGGTATAGGGGGTCGCGGTAAGGTTCGATCCGTTAATATCAAACCAGGCAATACGAGCCCAGAAGAACATCGTCGTGCCGGACGTGCGGATTGCCTGTACCGATGAGAAATATTGCTTGCCCGCTTCGACGGCGAAGGCCCTGCCGACCACGATATTGAGATACCCGCTTCCGGCCGAATAGGTGTAGTCAATCGATCCACGGCTGGTGAAGCCTTGCGAAGAGGCCGGGGTTATGACGCAACTTGTCAGCGTATCCCATGCGGCGGTCGTCTGCAGCTGATTGTCGGGGATCAGATTCTGCCAATCCTGAAGCACGAGTTTTTGCGCGGTGACGCTCCCGACAGCAAGCTCCGTCGCCGTGATTGCGCCAGCGGCGATGGTGCCGGCGGTGACCGCGTTGGCGGCAATCTTGCCCGCCGTGACCGACCCCGCCGCCAGCGCGACAGCCGTGATCGAGCCGTCCACGATCAGATTGGCCGCCTCCGCCTTCCGCAGGGAAATGCGGTCGATCATGAGGTAGCGCGTCGTTGCTCCGGTGTTAAGATAGATGCAGACAAGGCAGAATTTGGCGGCTGCAGGAACCGCAACCCGGCCGTTCTGGACCGTCCATGCGGCGTTGATGGGGCCGTTGCTGATGACATCAGTATAGACAGGCGATGTCAGCGCAACCTTGTCCTTGTCGTACCAATAGATACGATAATAGAGACCACCGGCGGAGCTTCCGTCAGCCGTCCGCGTAGCGATCTCCCATCCGAGCTGCTGGCCCGATTCGACCGGGATGGCTGTCGTGGTGGTAATGAGCTTCTGAACGGCCGGGCCACCCGCCGTGACGGAATCCATGACGAGCATCTGAGAGCCGGTCAGGCTATCCGCCGTCGACAGATAGAAGTTGGTCGGAGCTGTTCCACCCACAATCGTCCAGATGCTGGACCAGGCGCCCTGCTCAAAATTGCCATCGGCAATCAAATTCTCAAAATCGGCAAGAACGAGCTGCTTGGCGTTGATCGCGTTGGCCGCGATTAAATCAGCAGTGATCGCGTTCGCCGTGATCTTTGCGGTCGTAATCGAGCTGTCGGTGATTTTGGTGGTGGTGACGGCATTGTCCGCGAGCTTGCTCGCATCCACGGCAAGCGCCGCCAGCTTCGCATTGGTGATCGCCGCGTCGGCGATCTGCGAGGAAACCAGCGTACCCGTGATATCCGTCGCCGCCGCCGCAGCAGTCCATGCCGAGCCGGTGTAGCGGTAGAGCTTGTTATCCGTCGACAGATAGACGGTCCTGCCGGCGTAATTGCCGGTCGACGGAAGTGCCGAGACGATTTCAACCGGCGTGAGACCGGTGGCGAACTTCGTCTTGTCGACAGCGCCGGCCGCAAGCTTGGTGACATCGATCGCTTCGTCCGCGATCTGATCGCCGGCAATGTCGCCGCTGATATCGGCCGCCTGAACGGCGGCGGTCCATGCACCGCTATAATAGCGATAAAGCTTGCCGTCCGTGGTGAGATAGACGGTCCGGCCGTTGACGTTTCCCGTCGTTGGCAGGGCCGATACGACTTCGATGCCCTTCAGCGAAGATGCCAGCTTGGTGGCGGTGATCGTGCTGTCGGCGAGCTTTGCCGCCGTGATCGCCGCGTCGGCGATCTTGGACGAGATCACGGCGCTGTTCGCCAAAACCTCTGCCGTCACGGCGGAAACCTGCAGCTTGGCCGTCGAGACGGCCGCGTCCGCCAACTTCAGATTGGTGACGGCTTCATCCATGATCTTCGAAGCGATCACGGCCGCGTCGGCGATCTTCGAGGCGGTGATCGCATTGTCCAGCACGTCACTGGCCTGGATCAGGATGTTCGGCGTCTTGACGGCCAACCAAGAAGACCAGTCGGTGGCGCGGCTGGATTTCGGGATATAACGGCCGCGCGCCTCATAATCCGTGTTCGGTAAGGTCCATTGGCCGGATATGAGCCAGGAGAATGGCGACTGATAGCGCGTGCTGTCGCTATCGAACACGACGTCGCCGGTTTCCTTCAGCCGGACCTGCACCCAGACCCGCTCGACATCGTCCATATCCGATGCACAGCTGATCTTGATCGCCGGGCGACGATCGATGCCGCCGGCATCCTTCACGGTCGCGGGCTCGACGGTCCAGCCTGTCATGGGCTGGGAAGGCGTGGTGATCGGGCCGATCCAGCCGGTAGCGGTCGGCAGTTGCAGGCCGCTATGCCAGTCGTAATCGGCGGGATCGACTTCCTTCAGCGTGACCACGGTCAGGAAATTCGGCTGCGGCTCGACCTTGACGACCAGGAACTTCTTTTCCGCGTAGCCATTGCGTGCCGAAGTCCAGGAGACGACATCGTTCGGCTCCAGCGGATAGGCATCGGGTGGCAGCGAGATCTGGTGCACACGGAAGCGGCGATAATCCTGGATCATCGCCAGGCCGACGCGCTGGACCTGATTGGCGAAGGGAACGGCCAGCAACTGGACCTGCGCCGGCAGGCGGCGATTGCCGTCTTCCGTCTCCAGATCGGTATTGTAACGCCCCGGCGCATCCTTCGTCGCCCATTTCTCGGCGGGCTCGGGATAGGTCGCCTCGATGGCGTTATAGGTTTCGGAGAGCGTCGGAAACGGCTGGAAGTCCTGCCCCTCGGTGACGATGATATCGTCGTCGGAGAAGGAGTAGACGGCGCCGCCAGGCGCACCGACCAGCATCTTGAAGATGCCGCCGACCTCGGCCATGCGGCCGGTGCAGCCCTTGAGAAGCTCGGAAACGACATCGAGCGGCTGCTGGTCGCACGTGATGTCATAGCCGGCGCGGAAAGCAGGCTCGACGGCGCCGCTGTCGAGCGTTACGGCCACGTCACAGGCATTGGCCGCCGCCATCCAGTTCGCGGTCGGCAGGCAGAAGGCGGCGATGTTCTGGCCGCCATAGACCCATTCCGATCCGTAGTAGACGCCGCGCGCCAGATTGTAGATCATGACGGCCGGGTTGCTGCTGGCCTCCCATGTCGACGGGTCGGTCCAGCGGTGCGCGCCGCTGCCGCCGACCGACGAATCCTTGCGGATATCATAGAGCCGCAAGGGGTGCGGCTGGTAGAGACCAGACGGAACGCCGGAAAAGAGATCGGTGTTGTAACGGGCGGTGAGGATGACGACCTGGCAGCCGAGGCCGATCATGGTCGACTTCCATGGCCGATCAGGATCGGTGCCGAACTTCGCGGTCAGGAAGGCGTCGGGTGCCGATTGCGTGCCATCCAGAAACTTGATCCAGAGATAGTCCTTGCTGCCGACACGATACTGCGCCACCGGGAAGCCACGTCCGTCCGGATGCGGCTCCTCCCAGAGCACGCCGACTTCCTGATCGTCGATCCAGACGCTGGTGAGGCCACGCTCGCCGGCATGGTTCGGCAGGCTGCCGATCTCGATGACGTCGGTGAAATAGGCGTTGGGCGTCTTGCCGTCGTCACCCCATGCGCCGGCATATTTGCGCCGGCCTGCGGTCGCATAGCTGCCCATGATGAAGGACATGGGGTGATCGTCGCCCATGCTGATCTCGAGCTTGGTTCCGGCCGGCTGCGATTGGTCCTTTTTCGCCAATGCCTTTTCGATCAGGGATAGGCCGACATTCAGGGCAACCGTCAGGATCAGCTTGCCGATGCTGATCGAGCCGATGAATTGGGAAATCGCGGCGATCGCCAAGCTGATCGGCTCGGCATGCGCAACATCCGCCATCAGCCAGAAGCCGAGGACGTTCAGGATCAGAATCAGGATTTTCATGGACCGGGCGACCTCGAAAGACGCATGGAAAAGAGCGCGCCGCCGGCGAGCCGGCGACAACAAGTCACTCTTGAGTGATAAGAAGGGGAGCACCCGTACGCGACTCAGCCGACCTTGAAGGCCCTCGCGGCGTCGAGCAGATCGACGGTGCCGAGCCCGGTCTCGCGCAGCACGAAGATGCGCTCGCCATTGACGACGCCGAGCGCATAGCCGAAGGGGCCTTCGTGCGGGATGGCGGCGATATCGCCGATATGGGCCTGGCTCGGATGGATCTCCGGCAGCATGGTGGCGACCAGATCGGCGAGATTGTCGAAGCCGGCGGCCTTCATGGTCTTCAGCGCGCCGGCGGCGGTCGAATATTCGCCGCGAAACTGGGCGGCGCAATCGACGCCGGTGATCGCCAGCACCAGATTGCCGGCAAGGCCCGGCCCGCAATCATGGCTGCCCCAGGCAAAGGGCGTGCGCTTCAGCCGGTCGATCTCGGCGGCGAAGCATGCGCGCCAGTTCTTGACCCTGACGAGTTCGCTCATCCCTTCTGCCCCCATGGAATTTGCCAGTTGGCGACGGTGCTGGAATAAAGGCCGAACTCGTCGCCGCTGCGGCGCTTCTGGCCTTCATAGGAGGATTTGGCCGGATTGGTGCGCTCCAGCATGGCGATGGCCGCCGAGATCGCCGATATCTCGACGTCGCCGTCCTGCCCCACCGAAGGCGTCTTGATCGGCGCGCCGTCGACGATGCCGAGAAAGGCGATCTCGGGGGCGGCGCTCGGCTGGCGCGTCGCGGTATCGAACGCCATGTCGTGGATTTCCACCGGCGCCAGCCGCAGATCGTAGCCGCGGACAAGCTGCTGCGCGACGGCGGCGATCTGGCCGATGGTGACCGTCACGGTCTGGATCGTGAGATCCGCCGTGCGCGGGATAGGGCTCACCTGCAGATTGAGGCCGCCATAATAGGTCCTGGCCTCGGCCAGGCCGGTGATGCCGGAGGTGACCGTGATGCTGATATCGTCGTCGCCGGTCCATAGGCCGATCGAGGCAGGCGCACCGGAGGCGATATCCTTGCCGGTGATCCATACGAAGCGGCGGGGCACGAGCCCCTTGTCGCGCGCGCCGGTCAGCGCCGCGAGGAAGGCGGAGGTGATGTTCTTCATCGTCTATTTCTTCTGGATGACCTTGAAGGTGGCGCCGGAAGTGATCGGGCCGCTCGCGGTGCCGGGATTGTGGCTGCCCGGCATGACCAGGCATTTGCAGGCCGGCAGCAGCAGGATCACGCCAAGACCGGCGGCAAAGCCGGCCGGCAGATGCGGGAAGACGCCGAAGACCGGCGTCACCCCTGCCCCCGATGCCGTCACCGTTTCCGAGACTTCGAGAAAGGCGTAGCGGCCGCCATAGCCGACCTGCATCTTGTCGCCCACGGTCAGCCGATAGCCCGCCGGCAAGCCCTGCAAACTGAGCGAGGCATTGTCTGCCCCGAGCGCCGCGACGCTGACCACAGCGCTCCCGAGCTTCGTCCCGTCGGGATCGGCCTGCGGATATTTAGACAGCGGATCATAAAGAAAAAGCGCCTCCTGGGCGCCGTGTAGCTTGCGGATGCGGGCGGCGATCTGTTTCGCCTCCGCATTGTACATGTCGGCCAGCGTCACCGTGCCGGTCCAGAGCGGCGGCGCCAGCTCCGCCTGCCAGACCCGGCCATCGCCGGAGCCGGAAAGCTCGTCATTGCGCTGAATGTCCCAGACGATGCTGGAGATCTTCAGGAGATCGGCAAAGGCCGGCAGGCTGTAGGGATAGGAAACGGCCATCAGCGCCTCCGGGGATTGCGGTTGATCTGCGCGACGCGGTCGGGAAGCTGTTGATTGAAATCATTCAGCCCCTGCCGCGTCGAACTCTGCGCTTCCGATTGCGCGACATTCTTCACATAAGCCTTCAGATTGCCATCCTCATCGACGGAAACGCCGACCGTGACATGCACGCCGGAAGCGGAGCCGGAGGCATCGTTCTGGTTATCGGCCCGGAGGCGGCGGACGGGAACGGCAGCATCCGGCTGCGCCCGCAGCAATTGCGGCCCGCCCTCGCCAACTACGCCGCCATCGGCATAGCCACGCCGGCCAAGCCGCATCGCCTCGACAACGCCGACACCGCCCGCCCGGGCGATATCCTTCTGGCTCCAGACGACCTCGCCGGCATGAACGATGCCGGCCGGCTCATTCTTGCCGCCGGGGCCGGTGTAACCGCCATCGGCCCAAAGGCCGGGAATACCGCTCGCAACGGCTGCCGCCGCCTGCGGCGATCGCGCGAGAATGCCGAGATCCAGCCCGCCGCCTCCACCCAAAAGCCCGCCAAGGATACCGCCGCCACCGAACAACCCACCGCCTGCGGCAGCACTGTTGACCTTGAACAGGCTGTTGAGCACATCGTTCAGCAACCTGTCGGAAATCTTGGTAAGCACGGAAATCGCCGCCTTCCCCAGGGATTTCCACAGGCCCTCGCCATTGCGCAAGCCGCTGACCAGCGTCGAGGCAAAATCGCCGGCAAGCTCGCGGGCATATTTCAGCTGTTCATTATAGCGAATGATATTGGCCGATGCCGAATTCATATCGACCGGAAGGCCATATTGCTTCTGTGTCGAGGCGACCGTCTGATCGATGGTCGAGCGGCCCATCTGCTCCTGCTGGAACTGGATATCGCCCGCGAGCTTGGCATTAGCGGTTGCAGTCGCCAAAGCATTGTACTGTGCAATTTTGTTCTTGATATCTTGTATTTGGCCGGGCGCTGCCGCATGAGACTTGTCTTCAGTCGCGCGCAAAAGCTCCAAATTCATTTTCAAGGTTTCGACGGCAATGTTGTTAAGCCCGATAGCCTGAGCCTCCGTCTGCATTTGCTCGATACGCGACTCGACGGACTTTTGAAGGGTGTCATATGCGCTCGTAGCCTCTTGAGCTGGGCGAATCAGATCACGGCTTGAGCCGAGCCCTGCTCCACCGTCGATATTTTTTGGCGGCTCAAGTGCCTTTTTTTGTGCGTTCAGACGTTCGCGTATATCGCTGTATTTGATGGGAGCACCGACGTCTGGACCAAATCGATCATCGAAGTTTTTTACGCGCCTAACTGTTTCCTCTTGAGAGTATCGGCTGGAATGGGGTGTGGTACGCACCGCGTTATCCAAACCTTGAACATTCTTCATTGCTTGTAGGGCGATCAAACCAAATTGCCGAATTTCCTCCAAAGCCTGAGAGAGATCAGGATGAGCGTTGCTAAGCTCGCGGATTTTCTTATTCAGTTCTTCTGCACTGCTTTGATTTGCTTGCAAATTTCGAAGCAAATCCTCGAGCACCCGTTGAGGTTCCTGTAATTTACTGGCACCAAAGGGATTTATTTTATTAACCTTATCCTGCATCTCGGCAAATGCCTGTGCAACAGGGTCGATTTTATCACGCAAGACCGATAGTTTACTTTGAGCTGCAACTGCATTGCTCGAATATTCTCGCAGTTTTCCCGCAACTTCGTCTGTTATTTTACCAGAATTCTGAAGCTCAATTATCTCATTCTGGAATTCTATCGCCTTTATCTTCCCAGATTCAATCGATTTATTGAACCTGTCGATGGCTTCTATCGCCGGATCAAAAGTAGTTGGCGGTATATATACTATCTGGTCGGCGTAAGGCGCTTGCTGCCCAAGCATATCCGCAAGAATTGAACGAGACGCCTTTTCACCCTCAGCTTTGAGCGTCTTCTGGGCGTTTTCGTAATCGTCTTTCAAATTGGCGTTTGTAATAGTGGGGCCTAGCTTTAAAGCTTCTTCTTTTTGCTCGTTCATTTTTTGATAAGTCGGCCCGAGCTCTGCAATATGCTCTGCATGTCGCTTCAGTATCTCGTCAACGCTCTTAACGTCTCGCCCAGCGTTTAAAAAATATTGTACTGCCGCAGCGCCTGCTAAGGACACTCCGAATAATAACTACGTCGATTGTCTGGGTCTGATGGAGTAGTTCCATTCTGGATGGAAGTCATCGCCGGTGATGTTGAGGGTGTCGATCTCGATCTTGGAAACTTTTATGCCTTT
>JASGEG010000249.1:0-3663 GCA_047606605.1 Rhizobium sp. | reverse complement strand
CTGCTCGCGATACATCTGCGTCAGTGCCACGATATGCTCCAGCGCCTCGTCCTCGGTCTTGACGAGGCCGAGCACTTCCGTGCCCTTGATGTCGAGGCCAGCGGCTCCGGCAAAATGGATCTCGAAGCCTGAATCGACGCAGATGACGCCGACATCCTTGCAGGTGGCCTCGGCGCAATTGCGCGGACAGCCGGAGACCGCCATCTTCACCTTCGCCGGCGTCCAGGAGCCCCACATGAACTTCTCGATGCGGATGCCGAGCCCGGTCGAATCCTGCGTGCCGAAGCGGCACCAGTCGGAACCGACGCAGGTCTTCACCGTGCGCAGGCCCTTGGCATAGGCCTGGCCGGAAATGAAGCCGGCCTTGCCGAGATCGGCCCAGACGGCCGGCAGGTCTTCCTTCTGCACGCCGAGCAGGTCGATGCGCTGGCCGCCGGTCACCTTTACCATCGGGATTTCGAACTTGTCGACGACATCGGCGATGGCGCGCAGCTCACCGGAATTGGTCACGCCGCCCCACATGCGCGGCACCACCGAATAGGTGCCGTCCTTCTGGATATTGGCGTGGACGCGTTCGTTGATGAAGCGCGACTGGTAATCGTCGGCATATTCGTCCGGCCAGTCGCAGACGAGGTAGTAGTTCAAGGCCGGCCGGCATTTGGCGCAGCCGCAGGAAGTCTTCCATTCGAGTTCCTGCATGACCGCCGGAATGGTCTTCAGCCCCTTGGCCTTGATCAGCCGTCGCACATCGTCATGGCCGAGTTCGGTGCAGCCGCACATCGGCTGCACCGCTTTCGGATTGTAGGCATCGCCGAGCGTCAAGGTCATCAGTTGCTCGACGAGGCCGGTGCAGGAGCCGCAGGAGGCCGAGGCCTTGGTGTGGGCGCGCACATCGTCCAGCGACGTCAGGCCCTTGGCCGTGATCGTCGAGGTGATCTTGCCCTTGCAGACGCCGTTGCAGCCGCAGATTTCCGCATCATCCGGCAAGGCTGCAACGGCCGCCATAGGGTCCAGCGGGGACCCTCCCTGATAGGCCTGGCCGAAGATCAGGGTGTCGCGCATCTCCGAGATGTCGGTCGCCTTCTTCTTCAGGTCGTTGAACCAGGCGCCGTCGGCCGTCTCGCCATAGAGCACCGTGCCGATGATCTTGTTGTCCTTGAGCACCAGACGCTTGTAGACGCCGGCAGACGCATCGCGCAGCACGATCTCCTCGCGGTCGTCGCCATCGGCGAAATCGCCCAGCGAGAAGAGTTCGATGCCGGTGACCTTGAGCTTGGTCGGCGTGTCGGAATGCACGAAGCCGGCCGTGGTCTCGCCGGCGAGATGCGAGGCGGCGACGCGCGCCATCTCATAGAGCGGCGCCACCAGGCCATAGACCATGCCGCCCACCTCGGCGCATTCGCCGAGCGCCATGATGTCGCCGTCGGAGGTGTTCATGCCATCGTCGACCACGATGCCGCGGTTGACCGCAAGGCCGGCGTCCTTCGCCAGCCCGACATTCGGACGGATGCCGACCGCCATGACGATCAGCGTCGCGGGAATGATGCGGCCGTCGTCGAGCTCGATCCCCTCGACCTTGCCGTCGCCGACGATCGCCTTGGTATTGGCCTTGGTGATGACCTTGATGCCGCGTTCCTCGACGGCCTTCTGCAGCAGGTAGCCGGCGGCGGGATCGAGCTGGCGTTCCATCAGTGTCGGCATGACGTGGAGAACCGTGACGTCCATGCCGCGGGCGGCAAGACCGGCGGCCGCTTCGAGACCCAGCAGGCCGCCGCCGATGACGATCGCCTTTTCGCGCGACTGGGCGGCAAGCAGCATCGCCTGCACGTCGTCGAGATCGCGATAGGTGATGACGCCCCGCAGCTCCTTGCCCGGAACCGGAATGATGAAGGGCACCGACCCGGTGGCGATGACGAGCTTGTCGTAGCTCTCGGTCACGCCGTGATCCGACGTCACCGTCTTTGCGGCGCGGTCGATCGCGACGATCTTGTGGCCCTTGTAAAGCGTGATGCCGTGCTTGATGTACCAGCCATCGCCATGAATGATGATCTGCTCGTAGTCCTTCTCGCCCGACAGGACCGGCGAGAGCATGATGCGATCGTAGTTGACGCGCGGCTCGGCGTTGAAGATCGTCACCTCATAGAGGCCCGGCGCCTTCTCCAGGAGATGTTCCAGCATCCGGCCGGGCGCCATGCCGTTGCCAATGATCACGAGTTTCTGAGGCATAGTTCCAAGTCCTTGATGGTTAGGTGGCGGCCACGACGGGGGCGGAGGGCGCACGGCGCTCCAGCTTCCTGACGGACAGGTGCATCCATAAGAGCGAGATGGCGACGATCGCGAAAAGCAGCAGGAAACAGCTGGACCAAAGGCCGGTAATGTCTTTCAGGAGACCGAAGGCGATCGGCAGGATGAAGCCGCCAAGGCCGCCCATCATGCCGACGATGCCGCCGACCGCGCCGATGCTGTCGGGATAATAGGCGGGGATATGCTTGTAGACCGCCGCCTTGCCGAGGCTCATGAAGAAGCCGAGGACGAAGATGACCACGATGAAGACGGCCGGGGTAATGCCGAAGGCAGGGCCTGTGGCGGTGGCGGCAGGCACGGACAGGATCAGCGTCGCGACCGCCGAGACCGACAGCATGGTGTACATGACGCTGCGCGCGCCCTTCTTGTCGGACAACACGCCGCCGAAGGCGCGAAAGACGCTGCCGGGAATGGAATAGGCGGCGGCGACCATGCCGGCGACCTCGAGATTGAAGCCGTAGACCCCGACCAGATAGCGCGGCAGCCAGAGCGACAGGGCGACGAAGCCGCCGAAGGCGAAGAAATAATAAAGCGAGAAGCGCCAGACCTGAACGTTCTTCAACGGCGCGAATTCCTGTAGCAGGCTCTTGGCGGCAACGCCGCGATCGCGACGGGCACGGAAGGCCGGATCGTCTGACGTGGTGAACCAGAAGACGACCGCCATGACCGCCAGCACCAGCGCCCAGATCTCGGCGACGGCCTGCCATCCCCATGCGATCAGCACGAAGGGAGCGGCAAACTTGGTGACGGCCGCACCGACATTGCCGGCGCCGAAAATGCCGAGCGCCGTTCCCTGCTTCTCCGGCGGAAAGAACGGAGAGACATAGGCGACGCCCACCGCGAAGGAGCCGCCGGCGAGGCCGACGCCGAGACCGGCGATCAGCATTTCCGTGTAGGTCGTCGCATAGGACAACAGGAAGGTTGCGAGCGCCGCGGCCAGCATGGTCAGCGTATAGACCAGGCGGCCGCCATAGCGGTTCGTCCAGATCCCGAGCACGATGCGAACGATCGATCCGGTAAGGACCGGCGTGCCCACCAGCAGTCCGAATTCGGCTTCGTTGAGACCGAGTTCCTGCTTGATGCGAACGCCTATGATCGCAAAGATCGTCCAGACGGCGAAACAGAGGGTGAAAGCGGTTGTGGAAATCCACAATGCCTTGACCGGTTCGCCGGCGGACATGGGCTGTATTGTCTTGAGAGCAGACATGGCTTCTCCGAGGCCCGACAAGGTCGTGCCGATCCATCGCTGGGGTTAAAAACAAAAAGCCGCTGGTCAGGGCGCGCATACACTTAAGTGCGCGAGGTCTCCTGATCAGCGGCTTTGCTGGAGGCGCCCGCCGTTGGACGCCAAATTCGTGG
>JASGEG010000248.1:0-13118 GCA_047606605.1 Rhizobium sp. | reverse complement strand
TTTGACGGAAAAAGCTACACGGCGCTGGACGGCGATACCGTCGCCTCGGCGCTGCTTGCCAACGGCGTTCATCTCGTCGGCCGCTCGTTCAAATATCACCGTCCGCGCGGCATCCTGTCGGCCGGCGCCGAGGAGCCGAACGCGCTGCTCGACATTTCCCGCGACGCGGCCCGCCGCCAGCCGAACGTGCGCGCCAGCGTGCAGGAGGTCTTCGATGGCATGAAGGCGCAGTCGCAGAACCGCTGGCCGTCGCTCGCCTTCGATATCGGCGGCATCAACAATGCGCTGTCGCCCTTCTTCGCCGCCGGTTTCTACTACAAGACCTTCATGTGGCCGAAGGCCGCCTGGAAGCATATTTACGAGCCCTTCATCCGCCGCGCCGCCGGTCTCGGCGTCGCCCCGACGGAAGAAGATCCCGATCACTACGCCAGCCGCTACGCTCATTGCGACGTGCTGGTGGTCGGCGCGGGCGTCGCCGGTCTCGCGGCGGCGCTGGCTGCGGCGGAAGCCGGCGCCAAGGTCATCCTTTGCGACGAGCAGGCGGAGGCGGGCGGTGCGCTGCGTTTCGATACCGGCGTGAAGATCGACGGCACTGAGGGCTATGCCTGGGCGCAGGGCGTCGTCGCCAAGCTGAGCGCGATGGACAATGTGCAGGTGCTGACCCGCACGACGGCCTTCGGCTATTACAACCACAATTTCATCGGTCTCGCCGAGCGCGTGACCGATCACCTGGCCAAGCCCGGCCACGATCTGCCGCGCGAGCGGCTGTGGCAGGTACGCGCCAAGCGCGTCATCCTGGCGACGGGTGCGATCGAGCGCCATATGGTGTTCCCGAACAACGACCGGCCGGGCATCATGCTGGCATCGGCCGCCCGCACCTATCTCAATCACTACGGCGTCGCCGTCGGAGCCAAGATCGGCGTCTATACGGCGCATGATTCGGCTTACGAGGCAGCCTTCGACCTCAAGCGCGCCGGCGTCTCCATCGCCGTCATCGTCGACAGCCGCGTTCGTCCGGGCGAGGCGGTTGCCGCCGAGGCCAAGCGGCTCGGCATCGAGGTGCTGAGCGACTATGCCGTCATCGACACCGCCGGCAAGCTGCGGGTCTCCTCGATCACGGTGGCGCGCAACGGCAGCCGCGCTTCGCGCAAGATCGCGGTCGACGCGCTGCTGGTATCGGCCGGCTGGACGCCTTCCGTGCATCTGTTCTCGCAGTCGCGCGGCAAGCTGAAATTCGAGACCGAGAAGCAGCGCTTCCTGCCGGGCACCTATGTGCAGGATTGTCTCTCGGTCGGCGCCTGTAACGGCACGGACGGCCTGCAGGCGGCGATCGAGGAATCGCTTGCCGCCGGTGAGCTGATGGCCAAGGCTGCCGGCGCCGATGGCGAGGGCAAGATATCGCTTCAGGCCGAACAGGCTTTCGAATGGACCGGCGGCATGATCGGCGCGGCCGAAGGGGCCGGACCGGACACCAGCGCCAAGGCTTTCGTCGATTTCCAGCACGACGTCTGCGCCAAGGATATCCGTCTCGCCGTACGCGAGGGCATGCATTCGATCGAGCATATCAAGCGCTTCACCACCAATGGCATGGCGTCCGATCAGGGCAAGCTTTCCAACATGCACGGTCTGGCGATTGCCGCGGAAATGCTCGGCAAGGACATTCCGAAGGTCGGTCTCACCACCTTCCGCGCACCCTATACGCCGGTGACCTACGGCACGCTGATCAGCCATTCGCGCGGGCCTCTCTTCGACCCCGCGCGCAAGACGCCGATGCATGGCTGGGAAGAGGCGCATGGCGCCATCTTCGAAGATGTCGGCAACTGGAAGCGCGCCTGGTTCTATCCGCGCGCCGGCGAGACCATGCATGAGGCCGTCGACCGCGAATGCCGCACGGCGCGCGAAGTGGCCGGCGTGTTCGACGCATCGACCCTCGGCAAGATCGAGGTGGTCGGGCCGGACGCGGCGAAGTTCCTGAACCTGCTCTACACCAATGCCTGGGACACGCTGAAGCCCGGCCGCTGCCGCTACGGCATCATGACCCGCGAGGACGGCTTCGTGTATGACGACGGCGTCGTCGGGCGTCTGGCCGAGGACCGGTTCCATGTGACGACCACGACCGGCGGCGCGCCGCGCGTGCTGCATCACATGGAAGACTATCTGCAGACCGAGTTCCCGCATCTGAAGGTATGGCTGACCTCGACCACGGAGCAATGGGCCGTCATCGCCGTGCAGGGGCCGAAGGCGCGCGAGATCATCGAGCCGCTCGTCGAGGGCCAGGATCTCTCCAACGAGGCCTTCCCGCATATGAGCGTTGCCGAGTGCAAGGTCTGCGGCGTGCCGGCACGACTGTTCCGCGTCTCGTTCACCGGCGAAGTCGGCTATGAAATCAACGTGCCGGCCGATTACGGCCAGGCCGTCTGGGAAGCCGTCTGGGCACGGGCCGAGCCGCTGGGCGCCTGCGCCTACGGCACCGAGACCATGCACGTGCTGCGCGCCGAGAAGGGCTATATCATCGTCGGTCAGGACACCGACGGCACGGTGACGCCCGACGATGCCGGGCTTTCCTGGGCCGTTTCCAAGAAGAAGCCCGATTTCGTCGGCATTCGCGGCCTGCAGCGGCCCGATCTGGTCAAGGAAGGCCGCAAGCAGCTGGTCGGCCTCGTCACCCGCGATCCGAAGGTGGTGCTGGAGGAAGGCGCGCAGATCGTCGCCGATCCGAACGAGCCGAAGCCGATGACCATGCTCGGCCATGTCACTTCGGCCTATTGGTCCGAAAATCTCGGCCGCTCGATCGCCTTCGCGCTGGTTGCCGGCGGCCGCGAGCGCATGGGCAAGACGCTCTATGTGCCGATGCCCGACAAGACGATTGCCGTCGAGGTGACGGATCTGGTGTTCTTTGACAAGGAAGGAGGCCGGATCAATGGCTGATATCGCAACCCGCAAACCGCCGCTCGCCGGCCGCCATGGCGGCTCCGCCGTCGCCCGCCTGACGCCTGCCGCCCCGGCAAGCCGCATCTCGCTGCGCGCTCCGGCCGAATCGGTCGCCGGTCTCTCCAAGGCGCTCGGCGTGAAGCTGCCGACGCGGCCGAAGACCTCGGCCAGCGCCAACGGCCGTCATGCCCTCTGGCTCGGCCCGGACGAATGGCTCGTCATCGATGAGAACGGCGCCGAGCTGGTCGGCCTTGCCGCCTCTTCGGGTGTGCTGCATTCGGCAACGGATGTCTCGCATCGCAACACCGCGATCATCGTCTCCGGCCCCGGTGCGGAAGCGACGCTCTCCGGCGGCTGCCCGCAGGACCTGTCGATCGCCGCTTTCCCCGTCGGCGCCTGCTCGCGCACGCTGCTCGGCAAGGCGGAAGTGGTGCTGCTGCGCCTGGAGGCCGACACCTTCCGCGTCGAGGTCTGGCGTTCCTTCTCGACCTATGCCTTCGGTCTCCTGGCCGAGGGGGCGGAGGATGCGGACAATACCTTCTCCGCTTGAGGAGAGGGTGCCCGCCCTTTGAGGAGTTCTCTTCGGCGAGCTCAGGAAGGCGATGGGGATAGTGCGAGGCGGGCCGGCGGATTAAAGCTCCTTACGGTGCAACGCCCCCTCAGCCCACGCTCTGCGCCTACCTTCTCCCCGCGGGGGAGAAGGTGGATCATCAAGGCTCTTCCGGCCGATCCTTCGGGTCGAACTGCGATATGGTCGTCCATGTCGCGGTGAGTGCCGGCTTGCGTTCGTTTTCGATTTCCACCGTCACGTCATAGGTCAGCATCAGCATGTTTGCGCCGCGCAGCCGCGTTTCGGCGAGCGTGAAGCGGCCGCGAACGCGTGCGCCGCATTTGACCGGCGACATGAAGCGGATCTTCTCGAAACCGTAATTGATGCCCATGGTCTGTTCGCGGATATTGGGCAGGGCGCTGTAGTTCATGGCCGAGAGCAGCGACAGCGTCAGGAAACCGTGGGCGATGGTGCCGCCATAGGGCGTTTCCGCCCTGGCGCGCTCGGGATCGACATGGATGAACTGGTGATCATGCGTCGCATCGGCGAAGGTGTCGATCATCGTCTGGTCGACGGTGATCCAGTCCGAGATGCCGATCTCGGTTCCGGCCAGTTTCATGATCTCAACAAGCGAAATATCGCCGGGCATTCTGTCCTCGTGCTTTCTGCAGCGTCTTTGCCCTTTCTGGCGAAGAAGGCGGAAAAGTGCAAGGAGGTCAGTTCTCGATGAGGAAACCGACCGAGCGCGCCGCAAGCGTGAAGTCGCCCCGGATATTCGTCTGGCCCTTGACGTCGAGCAGCGACCATCCCGCCGTCGTGGCGGGAAGCGTGACCTGTCGTTGCTCATGTCCCCGGTTGAGCAGCGCGGCGAGGCGCGTCTTTCGGCCGGTGTCATCGTCCGTGGTTTCGATCGCCATGCCGAGGAAGCGCGCATCGGGCGTCTCCCAGTCAGACACCGTCATCGGCGTGCCCGCAGCGGAGAACCAGAGGATGTCGCCGCTGCCCTGGAAGAAGTCCAGATCGCGAAGGGCGGCGAAGCGGCGGCGCAGGCCGGCCAGCCAGGCGGTGTGGCCGATCAGCTCTTCGTCCAGCGTCGACCAGTCCATCCAGGTGATCTCGTTGTCCTGGCAATAGGCGTTGTTGTTGCCACGCTGACTGCGGCCGCCCTCGTCGCCGGCGGTCAGCATGAGGGTGCCGCGCGTGGCAAAGAGCGTCGACAGCAGCGCCTCGATATCGGCGCGGCGCTTGCCGAGAATGGCCGGATCGTCCGTCCGTCCCTCGACGCCGTTGTTCCAGGAGTAATTCTCGTTGTGGCCGTCGCGGTTGTCCTCGCCATTCGCCTCATTGTGCTTGTGCTCGTGCGAGACGAGATCCATCAGCGTGAAGCCGTCATGGGCGGCGAGGAAGTTGACGCTGCGCGTCCGGGCACGGCCATCACGGCCGAAGATCGGCGAGAAGCCGGCCAGCACCGTGGCGAGATCGCCGATCTTGTTGCTGTCGCCGCGCCAGAAGCAGCGCAGGTCGTCGCGGGCGCGGTCGTTCCATTCGAGGAACGGGGCCGGGAAATTGCCGAGCTGATAGCCGCCCGGGCCGATATCCCAAGGCTCGGCGATCATGATGCGATCCTGAAGCACCTCGTCGGCAAAGAGAGACCGCAAGGTCAGGCCCTCCGGATCGAAACCCCTGGGCGTACGACCGATGACGGTGGCGAGGTCGAAGCGGAAGCCGTCGACGCCAGCATGAAGGACGAAATGCCTGAGGCTGTCGATGATCAGCCGGCGTACGGCCGGCTGATCGCAGGCGACGGTGTTGCCGGTGCCGGTGTCGTTGACCAGCGTGCCGGGTTCGGCCGGCTGATGGCGGAAATAGGTGGGATTGTCGAGACCGCGCAAGGAGAGCGTCGGTCCGAAGCGATCGCTCTCGCCGGTGTGATTGAAGACGAGGTCGAGGATGACGCCGATGCCCTCGGCATGCAGTGCGGCGACCGTCTCGCGCAGTTCCCTGACGCCGCCCGGCACGAGGCGCGGATCGAGTGCCATGAAGGCGACCGGATTGTAGCCCCAGCCATTGGTGAGGCCGAGCGGCGGCAGATGCCGCTCGTCGATCCAGGCGGTGATCGGCATCAGCTCGACGGCGTCGATGCGCAGGCGCTTGAGATGGGCGATGACGGCGGGATGGGCGAGGGCGGCAAGCGTGCCGCGCTTTTCCTCCGGCACCTGCGGATGCAGCATGGTGAAGGGCTTGACGGCGATCTCGTAGATCAGGCCGCCCGGCTGAAACAGCGGCTTGGCCGGCTTGACCGGCTCGTCGCGCGACACGATCGCCTTCGGCATCAAGTCCTGCGTGTCCTCGCCGAACGCACCCAGGCGCGGATCATATCGGAAAGGCCGGTCGAATTGCTTGGCATAGGGATCGGCGAGCAGCTTGGACGGATCGAACCAGAGACCCTGATCGGGATCATAGGGGCCATGGGCGCGAAAGCCGTAGCGGGCGCCGTCCTTGATGCCTTCCACGAACAGGCGATGCTCTTCGCCGTCGCGGATCAGCGGCAGCCGCGCGATCTCCCGCCGGCCGTCTGCGTCGAACAGGCAGAGCTCGATCTTTTCAGCATGCTTGGACCAGACCGCGAACTCGGCGCCCGTGTCGGTGAGCGTGGCGCCTAGGGATCGGGTGGCGGGTTCCTGCATGTCTTTGGGGGCTTTCCGGATAGCACAAAATAGTTCCCTCTCCCCGCTCCTGAGTTCATCGAAAGGCGGGGAGAGGGTGAGGGGCGAGCGTCCGGCAAACTGTGCCGTCGCGGTGAATCTCGAGAAGGCCCCTCATCCGGCCAGTCGCCGCTTCACTTCGTTCAGCAATTCCTGGCCACCTTCTCCCCGCATTTGCGAGGGGAAGGAGCTTAAACCCTAACTCAGGTAATGACCGTCGGCGCGTCGCGGCCGGTGCGGGCCTTGATGTCGGCAATCGCTTCGGCGGCGGCGATGAGATCGGCGAGAGCTTCCTGCGTCTCGATGTTGTGGCGGGTCGGATCGGGCTCGTAGCGCTCGATATAGACGCGCAGCGTCGCACCCGTCGTGCCGGTGCCGGAGAGGCGGAAGACGACGCGGGAGCCGCCTTCGAAGAGGATGCGGATGCCCTGATGCTGGCTGACCGACTTGTCGACCGGGTCGTGATAGGCGAAATCGTCGGCCGCCGAAACCGTGAGGTCGCCGAACTTCGTGCCCGGCAGGGTCGGCAGCTTTTCGCGCAGCGCGTTGATCAGGCCGTTGGCGGCATCGGTGTCGACGCCTTCATAGTCGTGACGCGAATAATAGTTGCGGCCATAGGTCGCCCAATGCTGGGTGACGATGTCGATGACGCTTTCGCCGCGCACGGCCAGAATGTTGAGCCAGAGCAGCACGGCCCAGAGGCCGTCCTTTTCGCGCACATGGTTGGAGCCGGTGCCGGAGCTTTCCTCGCCGCAGATCGTCGCCATGCCGGCGTCGAGCAGGTTGCCGAAGAACTTCCAGCCGGTCGGCGTCTCGTAGATGCCGACGCCGCGCTTTTCGGCGACGCGGTCGGCGGCGCCGCTGGTCGGCATGGAGCGGGCGATGCCGGCAATCCCGTGCGAATAGCCGGGCGCGAGATTGGCGTTGGCAGCCAGGATCGCCAGGCTGTCCGAGGGCGTGACGTAGATGCCCTTGCCGATAATCAGGTTGCGGTCGCCGTCGCCGTCGGATGCCGCGCCGAAATCGGGCGCGTCGTCACCCATCATCTCGTCGTAGAGTTCCTTGCAGTGGACGAGGTTCGGGTCGGGATGATGGCCGCCGAAATCCGGCAGCGGCAGGAAGTTGCGCACCGATCCGTCCGGCGCGCCCAAGCGGATTTCGAAGATTTCCTTGGCGTAGGGACCGGTCACCGCGCTCATCGCATCGAAGTTGAGGCGGAAGCCGAGGCTGATGAGATTGCGGATCGCGCCGAAATCGAACAGTTCTTCCATCAACGCCGCATAATCTTCGACCGGGTCGATGACCGAAACGATCATGCCACCGACGTCTTCGCGGGCGATACGATCGAGATTGATGTCGGGGAAGTCGGCGATCTTGTAGCTATCGATCACCTTGGAACGCTCGTAGATCGCGTCGGTGATCTTTTCCGGCGCCGGGCCGCCATTGCCGATATTGTACTTGATGCCGAAATCTTCGGTCGGTCCGCCCGGATTGTGGCTGGCCGACAATATGATGCCGCCAAAGGCCTTGTACTTGCGGATGATGTTCGAGGCAGCGGGCGTCGAGAGGATGCCGCCCTTGCCGACCATCACCTTGCCGAAGCCGTTGGCCGCGGCCATCTTGATGGCCTTCTGGATGACTTCGCGATTGTAATATCGGCCGTCGCCGCCGATGACCAGGGTCTTGCCCTGGTAGCCCTCGAGCGAATCGAAAATCGACTGGATGAAGTTTTCCGCGTAGTTCGGCTGCTGGAATACGGGAACCTTCTTTCGCAGGCCCGAGGTGCCGGGCTTCTGATCCGCGTAGGGGGTGGTGGAAACGGTTTTAATCATCGGGTTAAGCGCCTCTCGAGACTAGACTGGAGTAGAGAGCAGCGTAGCGTTCTGCATTCCGGCCCCAGGATACGTCGGATTTCATGCCCTGCTTTTGCATCTGCGTCCAGACCTTTCGATCCTGGAAAAGGTGCATGGCGCGGCGGATGGCTTGCAGCAGCCCTTCGGCTGTGATGGGCGAAAACTGAATGCCGGTCGCGGCTTTGGCCTGCAATGCGGCGTGGTTGGCGTCGATAATGGTGTCGTTGAGACCACCCGTGCGCGCAACGATCGGCAGGCAGCCATAGCGTAAGCCATAAAGCTGCGTGAGGCCACAGGGTTCGAAGCGGGAGGGAATGATGATGGCGTCGCAACCCGCCTGCATCAGATGCGACATCGGCTCGTCGTAGCCGGCCGAAACGCCGACGCGGCCGCGATGGCGGCCGGCGGCGGCGAAGAGCGCGCCTTCGAGCGCGGCATCGCCGGCGCCGAGGATGGCCAACTTGCCGCCCATGGCGACGATGTCGCCGGAAATGGTGGCCAGAAGGTCCATTCCCTTCTGCCAGGTCAGGCGGCTGACGACGCAGAAGATCGGACCGTCATCATCGTCCAGGCCGAAATGCTCGACCACACGCTTGCGATTCGCGGCCCGCTCCTTCAGCGTCGCGGCGCCATAGGTCTTGGCGATCATCGGGTCGGTCGCCGGGTTCCAGATGCCGTCGTCTATGCCGTTGACGATGCCGTGCAGGCTGCCCGCACGGCTGGCAATGACGCCTTCCAGGCCCATGCCGAATTCCGGGGTCAGGATTTCCTCGGCATAGGAAGGGCTGACGGTGGTGATGGCGTGGGCCGTCTGCAGGCCGCCCTTGAGGAAGCCGACGTCGCCGTAATATTCGATGCCCTCCACCGAGAAGGCATGCGCGGGCAGGCGCAGGCCGGCAAAGATGTCGGGGCCGAACTGGCCCTGGAAGGCGATGTTGTGGATGGTCAGCACGCTCGGCCGTTCGGGCGTCTGAGAATAGCGCATGTAGACCGGCACCAGCGCCGATTGCCAGTCGTGCACATGCACCAGATCCGGCTGCCAGCCGGGCAGCAGGCCGGTGGCGATCTCCGCACCCGCGAGCGACAGGGCGGCAAAGCGCCGCCAATTGTCGGGATAGTCCTTGCCGGTGGCGTCGACATAGGGGCCGCCGGTGCGATTGTAATAGGCCGGCGCGTCGAGTACGAGGAAGGAAATGCCGTCATGCTCGACCTCGAGCACGGTGGCCTTCTCGCCCAGCAGATCGGGGAATTCGAGCCGGGCCACGGGGTCGCGAATGGCCTTCATGACAGCCGGATAGCCCGGGATCAGCGTCTTCGTCTGGACGCCATAGGGCTTCAGCGCGCCAGGCAGGGCGCCGGCCACATCGGCCAGGCCCCCTGTCTTGATCAAAGGGAAGACTTCGGATGCAACCGAAAGAACTTTCATTCGTCACAAATCCAGCTTGTCGATCATCGACTGGGTGATCAGGCAGATGCCGCTCTCCGTGCGGCGGAAGCGCTTGGCGTCCAGGTCCGGGTCCTCGCCGACCACCAGGCCTTCGGGAATGGTGACACCGTGGTCGATGACGACATTCTTCAATTGCGCCCGGCGGCCGACCTTGACGCTCGGCAGCACCACCGCCCCCTCCAGCTTGGAGTAGGAATTGGCGCGCACGCCGGTGAACAGCAGGCTGTTATAGAGGCTGGCGCCGGAAATGATGCAGTCGCCGGCGACGACCGAGGAGACGGCCGAGCCGCGGCGGTCCTCGTCGTCATGGACGAACTTGGCCGGCGGGCTGATTTCGGCATAGGTCCAGATCGGCCAGGACTTGTCGTAGATGTCGAGTTCCGGCACCACGGCGGTCAGGTCGATATTGGCCTGCCAATAGGCATCGACCGTGCCCACATCGCGCCAATAGGCCTCGCGCTCGAAATCGGAACGCACGCAGGACTGGGTGAAGCGGTGCGCGACGGCTTTGCCGTTCTTGACGATATAGGGAATGATGTCCTTGCCGAAGTCGCGGCTGGAGTTCGGATCGGCCGCATCGCGCTTCAGGCAGTCGATCAGGAATTTCGTGTGGAAGACATAGATGCCCATCGAGGCCAGCGCGAAATCCGGATTGCCGGGAATGCCCGGCGGATTGGCGGGCTTTTCGACGAAATCGATGATCTGGTCCTTGTCGTCGACATGCATGACGCCGAAGCCGACGGCCTCCATGCGCGGCACTTCCAGGCAGCCGATGGTGACGTCGGCACCGGAATCGACGTGCTGCTGCAGCATCCATTCGTAGTCCATCTTGTAAATATGGTCGCCGGCGAGGATGACCATATATTCCGGACCGTAGGGCTCGATGATGTCGATGTTCTGGTAGACGGCGTCGGCCGTGCCTTCATACCATTGCGTTTCCGACACGCGCTGGGAAGCCGGCAGAATGTCGAAGCTCTCGTTTCGTTCGGGCCGGAAGAAGTTCCAGCCGCGCTGCATGTGACGGATCAAGGAATGCGCCTTGTACTGGGTCGCCACGCCGATGCGGCGGATACCCGAATTGAGCGCGTTTGAGAGGGCAAAGTCGATGATGCGGGTCTTGCCGCCGAAATAGACGGCCGGTTTGGCGCGGCGGTCCGTCAGTTCCTTCAGGCGGCTGCCACGGCCCCCGGCGAGAACATAGGCCATGGCATCGCGTGCCAGCGGCTGGAAGCGTTTTTCTACCATTTCATTCCTCCCTGTCCGTAATGGTCTCAAAATTCCGGTTCGAGCATGATGGTCGCCAGCGGCGGCAGCGTTATCGTTGCATGTATGCTGCCGCCGGCGCTGACCGCCTGGACCCGCCCGCCATTCCCCTTGCCGCTGCCGCCATAGATGTCGGCATCGGTATTCAGTATCTCGCGCCACCGTCCCTCAGCCGGAAGGCGCAGCGTATAATTCTCGCGGTAGACCGGCGTGAAATTGGTGATGACCGCAATCGGCTTTTCGCCGGGCGCCTTGCGCAGCCAGGCAAAGACCGAATTCTCGAAATCGTCGACAACAAGCCATTCGAAGCCTTCGCCCTCGCAATCGCGGGCATGGAGCGCAGGCTTGCTGCGATAGGTGAAGTTGAGATCGCGCACCAAGCGCCGCATGCCCTCATGCATGCGGTATTGCAGGAGGTTCCAGTCCAGCGCGCGCTCTTCGCTCCACTCGCTCCATTGGGCGAATTCCTGACCCATGAACAGCAGCTTCTTGCCCGGATAGCCCCACATGAAGGCGTAATAGGCCCGCAGATTGGCGAATTTCTGCCAGTCGTCGCCGGACATCTTGGCGATCAGCGATCCCTTGCCGTGCACCACTTCGTCGTGGGAGAGCGGCAGGACGAAGTTTTCCGAAAAGGCGTAGATCAGGCCGAAGGTCAGCTCGTTGTGGTGATATTTGCGGTGCACGGCCTCGCGGGCGAGATAGCTCAGCGTGTCGTGCATGAAACCCATGTTCCATTTGAAGCCGAAGCCCAGCCCGCCCTCGTGAACCGGCTGCGATACCTTCGGCCAGGAGGTCGATTCCTCGGCGATGGTCATCACGCCCGGATGCGCGCCATAGAGCCTGC
This sequence comes from Rhizobium sp., assembly GCA_047606605.1. Classification (GTDB taxonomy): domain Bacteria; phylum Pseudomonadota; class Alphaproteobacteria; order Rhizobiales; family Rhizobiaceae; genus Rhizobium. Next base: position 1,522 of record JASGEG010000248.1, on the reverse strand, counting down.
TGTTCATCGACTGCAGGAAGCGGACCGCCTCGAGGTTCTCGTTGCCGCCATATTCGTTCGGAATCCATTCGCCGTGCTTGCGGGAATAGTCGAGGTAGAGCATGGAGGCGACGGCATCGACGCGCACGCCGTCGAGATGGAATTTCTCGGCCCAGTAGAGCGCATTGTTCTGCAGGTAGGCGAGCACCTCGGTGCGTCCGAAATTGTAGATCGCCGTGTTCCAGTCGGGATGGAAGCCCTTGCGCGGGTCCTCATGCTCGTAGAGCGCGGTGCCGTCGAACCAGCGCAGGCCGTGTTCGTCGGTCGGGAAATGCGCCGGCACCCAATCGAGAATGACGCCGATGCCGACCTTGTGACAGCCGTTGACGAAGCGCGCGAAGCCTTCCGGCTCGCCGAAGCGGGCCGTCGGCGCATAAAGGCCGGTGGTCTGGTAGCCCCAGGACGGGTCGTAGGGGTGTTCGGTGATCGGCAGGAACTCGATATGGGTGAAGCCCATGTCGACGCAATAGGGGATGAGGCGCGAGGCCAGCTCGTCCCAGGACAGCATCGAGCCGTCGTCGCGGCGCTGCCAGGAGCCGGCATGCACCTCGTAAATGGAGATCGGCTGGCGACGCTGGTCGACGCTTGCCCAATGCTCGCGGTGGGCCGTGTCCTCCCAGACCTGGTTGAGCTCGGGAGTGGTCATCGAAGCGGTCTTCGGCCGCAACTCGCTGCGGCGGGCGAAGGGGTCCGCCTTCAGCGGCAGCAATACGCCGTCATGGCCGCGAATCTCGAACTTATAGGCGACGCCTGCGGGCACATCCGGGGCGAAGATCTCCCAGATGCCGGAATCGGCGCGGAAGCGCATGACGTGCCGCCGGCCGTCCCAACCGTTGAAATCGCCGACCACGGAGACGCGCTGTGCGTTCGGCGCCCAGACGGCGAAGTGAAAGCCCTGTACGCCCTCGTGCTTCAGCGGGTGTGCGCCCATCTTGTCGAACAGGCGCAGATGCGTGCCCTCGCGGACGAAATAATCGTCCATGGGGCCGAGGACCGGGCCGAAACTATAGGGATCGGTGATCGCCCATTCGGCGTCGCCGCGCCGGGCGCGATAGCGCACCGGTTGCTGCTTGGCGATCTTGACGGCGCCGGCAAAGAAGCCGGCCGGATCGAGGCAGTTCAGCTCGCCGATGACGGAGCCGTCGAGCGCCAGCGCGGTGACGGCCTCGGCGCCGAGAATGAAACAGCGGGCAACGAAACCCTCCTCCGTCTTGTGCACGCCGAGGACGGCAAAAGGATCGGAATGGGTGCCTGCGAGAATTGCAGCGATATCGTCTGCCGAAATATCCCTCAAGGCGGTGCCGTCAGCGGGTTTCTTCGGCTTTTTCATCCGGCTCTCCAGATTTCCTTGGCATATTGACGGATGGTCCGGTCGGAGGAGAACCAGCCCATGCGGGCGGTGTTGTTGATGGTCTTGGCATACCATTCCGCCGGGTTGGCCCAGAGCGTATCGACCTCGCGCTGGGCTGCGGCATAGGCATCG
>JASGEG010000247.1:0-15552 GCA_047606605.1 Rhizobium sp. | reverse complement strand
GAAGAAGTAGCCAGCGCCGTATGCGTCGCAGATGCGGACGTATTCGAGCGGCTCCGGCTCAGCGGCAACAACAGCGTCAGCCGCGTGCGCACCGGAAACTGCTGCGAGCGCAGCAGCGGAGCCGAGAAGAAGGCTCTTGATGTTCATAATAACTCCAATCGATATGCCTGATCAAAAGAATGCTGCGTAATCCCGCCGCCTTCATCCATCCGGCTGTTCCCTGTTGATGAGAAGCCAAAGCTCTCGATCCACAGGCTAGCGATGCAGATGCATGCGCTGGAACTGAATATTTGAAGCAACGCCAAATATTCATCGCCAAAATTGGCGAATGTTGCCTAAATGCACCAAAAAAACATATCTGTTATCGTAATTTAACGTTCAGATAAAAATCAGCAATATTCAGAAATAATTGAACGGCAACCGATCGAATCAATAGAAGTATTATGATAAGTCTGAATTATTATTTGTGCAATAATAAAAAGTGATAAAAATAATCTGGCCGACAGGTAATCAGGGAAACACACAAACACACCAAATCAGCCTGCGCCGACAGGCTGGCAAACACCCTCTTGCAGGGCGTTTGCACAATGCCCTGTCCTGAAGCTATGAAGTCTCTTTGCACGCCGCGAGATTAGCTGAGAGACCGCCATGTTCGCGCTCGTTTCGAGCACAACCGCCAACCAGGAGATCAAGCGAAGCCGGTTCCTTGCGACGGCGGCCCCTGTCGCGAATGCCGAGATGGCGAAGGAATTCGTCGCACGGCACTCGGTTGCCGATGCAAATCACAATTGCTGGGCCTGGCGCATCGGGCAGGCCTACCGGTTCAGCGACGACGGCGAGCCGAGCGGCACCGCGGGCAAGCCGATCCTTCAGGCCATCGACGGCTCCAAATTCGACATGGTGGCCGTGGTGGTGACGCGCTGGTTCGGCGGCACGCTTCTGGGCAGCGGCGGCTTGATCCGCGCCTATGGCGGCACCGCCGCGCTTTGTCTCCAGGGTGCGGAAAAACGGCCCATTCTTCCGACCGTAACGGTTGCGGTTGAGGCGCAGTTTTCCGACCTGGCGCTGCTGAAGGCTCGGCTTCATGCCCAGGAAGGGGTCGAAATTCGCGACGAACGCTTTACGGCGACCGGCGCCGTTCTCGGCCTGACGATCACCGCCTCCGTCGCCGATCATGTCGCCGAGAGCATTCGGGATCTCACGAGGGGTCGAGCGGTTGTGAGGCCGGAATGAGGGTTGCGCCGGGCCTTTTGGGAAATCTTTCCGCAAAGAATGCCTCGGTCCGGTTGCCAAAAAACCATAATTGTTCCACCAACATCACACATTAGACATCCAACGTTGTGAATCGGATCGAAGCTCAATGCGTATACACTATGGTTTCCTCGCTATGTTCCTGGCACTTGCGCCCTCGGCACATGCCCTGGAAACCGGTTCTCCGCCAGTTTTGACGCCGCTGGAGCAACAGGCGCAGGCCGCCCATCTGAGCGCGGAATTTCTCTCGCGCTACCACTATAGGCCCGTTCCGCTCGACGACGCCCTGTCGGCGAGGGTCATGAACAAGTTCATCAAGTCTCTCGATCCGGACCGGGTGATCTTCCTGCAGAGCGATATCGACACGTTCATGGCCGGCAGCGCCAAGATCGACGATGCCATCAAGCAGGAAGACCTGAACATCCCGTTTTCCATTTTCAACGTCTATGAGCAGCGCGTGGTCGATCGCATGAATTATGCGCGCAGCCTGCTCAATCAGAAGTTCGATTTCAGTGTCCAGGAAGATTATCCGCTGCAGCGCGACAAGGAGCCCTGGCCGAAATCGGAAGCGGAAAGCAATGATCTGTGGCGCAAGCGCGTCAAGAATGACTGGCTGCGCCTGAAACTGGCGGGCAGAGCGGATGCGGCCATTCGCGACACGCTCGACAAGCGCTACGAAAACTCCCTCGAGCGCGCCTATAAATATAAGAGCGACGATGTGTTCCAGTCGTTCATGGATGCCTATACGACCTCGGTGGACCCGCATACCGACTATTTCGGCGCGACCGCTTCGGCCGAATTCGATATTTCCATGAAGCTTTCGCTGGTGGGTATCGGCGCGGTGCTGCAGGAGCGGGACGACTACACGACGATCCGCGAACTCGTGGCGGGCGGCCCGGCGCAGCTGTCCGGCAAGCTTGCGGTCGGAGACCGCATTACCGGTGTCGGTCAGGGCGAACACGGCGTCATCAAGGAGGTCGTCGGCACGCGCCTCGACGAGATCGTGCAGATGATCCGCGGCGCCAAGGGCTCCGTCGTGCGTCTGGACATCCTGCCGGCGGATGCCGGACCGGATGGCAAGCATCACGTCATCAGCCTGGTGCGCGACAAGATCAGCCTCGACAAGCAGGCGGCCAAGAAGACGCTTCTGTCGGTCAAGGATGGCGACGCCACCCGCAAGATCGGGGTGATCACCCTGCCCGCCTTCTACGAGGACTTCGAAGCCCGGCGGAAAGGCGACAAGGATTACCGCAGCGCAAGCCGCGATGTCGCCAAGCTCCTTGATGAACTGAAGCAGGACAAGGTCGACGGCGTTCTGATCGACCTGCGCAACAATGGTGGCGGCTCGCTGGCCGAAGCCATCGATCTGACCGGCCTGTTCGTCGGCAAGGGGCCGGTGGTCCAGCAGCGCGATGCCGACGGCAAGGTCGACGTGGAGAAGGATGATCTTTCCACGCCCGCCTGGACCGGCCCGGTCGGCGTGCTGATCAATCGCGGCTCGGCATCGGCGTCGGAGATTTTTGCGGCGGCGATACAGGATTACGGCCGCGGCGTGATCGTCGGCGAGCCCAGTTTCGGCAAGGGCACCGTGCAGACTGTGGTCAATCTCGACCAGGTGGCGCACAGCAGCAAGCCGAAATTCGGCGAGCTGAAATTGACCGTTGCCCAGTTTTTCCGCGTCAATGGCGGGACGACGCAGCTGCGCGGCGTAACGCCCGACATCACCCTGCCGGGTCTTTCCGACCCCAAGAGCTTTGGTGAAGCGAGCTATGACAATGCCCTGCCCTGGACGCAGGTCCAGCCGGCGACCTATACGCCCAGCGGCGACATAAAGGCATTGCTGCCGCAACTACAAAGCCGCCACGATGCCCGGGTGCAGAACGACCCGAACTTCCAGCGCTTCGTGGAAGACGCCGCCGAACTGAAGGCGCAGCGCGAGAAAAAGGCGATCTCCCTCAATGAAACCGAACGCCGCGATGAACTGGCCGCCCAGGCAAAGCGTTTGAAGTCGCGCGAACAGATCGACGACGGTGTGGATACCGGCGAAGACGACGGCCTGCAGGCAAACGAGCGCAGCCTCAGCGCCGATATCGCCCTTGAAAAGGCCCGCAAGAACGCAAAGGACGTCCTCATGAACGAGGCCGCCTCCATTCTCGCCGATGAGGCGGATCTGCAGACCGGCATGCGCTGAAGGCGGCGCTGCGGTCGAGCGCGACCATCATCGTTCGCCGCGGCGATAGGGCTGCATCAGCGCTTGCGGCACGCGTGCACGCCGGCTCATGACGGCGAGCGCGACGATGGACAGGATGTAGGGCGTCATCAGGAATATCTGGTAAGGCACGCCCTGTACGGCCGTCTGCAGCCGCAGCTGGAAGGCATCGAAAAAGGCAAAGAGCAACGCTCCGAACAATGCCCGGCCCGGCCGCCAGGAGGCGAAGACGACAAGCGCGATGCAGATCCAGCCGCGCCCCTGCACCATGGTCGGAAAGAAGCTGTTGAAGGCCGAAAGCGTCAGGAAGGCACCGCCCATGCCCATCAGCGCGCTGCCGGCAATGACGGCGCCATAACGAACCCGCATCGGATTGAGGCCCTGGGCTTCGGCGGCATGCGGGTTTTCGCCGGTCATGCGGATCGCAAGCCCGACCGGCGTGCGGAAGAGAATATAGGCCAGGATGAGCGCGACCAGGATCGCCAGATAGGTCGGCGCGGTCTGCGTGAACAGGGCAGGACCGACGAAGGGAAGCGTCGAAAGTCCCGGAATGGCAATCGGCTGGAAGGGCACGACCGTCGGCGGCGTTCCCGCAACGGGAACGATGAGCCGGAAGAGATAATAGCTGAAACTGGACGCGAACAGCGTCACGCCGAGGCCGGAGACATGCTGCGACAGGCCGAGCGTCACCGTCAGCGCCGAATGCAGGAGGCCGAAGATGCCGCCGGCAAGCGCCGCAATCAGCAGCCCGCTCCAGAGATCGGCGCCATGATAGACCGACAGCCAGCCGATCATCGCGCCGAAGGTCATGATGCCTTCGATGCCGAGATTGAGGACGCCGGCCCGCTCGCACAGAAGCGCACCGAGCGTGCCGAAGATCAGCGGCGTGGCGATGCGCAGCACGGCAGCCCAGAGCCCGGCGGAAGCGATGATGTCGATCAGCGTGCTCATCGGCGAACCCTGTATTGCGTGAAGAACAGCGCGATCAGCATGGTCAAGAGCGACAGGGCGACCGTGACGTCGGCGATATAGGTGGGGATGCCGAGACCGCGGCTCATGCCGTCGGCGCCGACGAACATCATCGCGGTGAAGATCGCCGCCAGCACGACGCCGATCGGATTGAGGTTGGCGAGCATGGCAACGACGATGCCGGCATAGCCGAAGCCCGGCGACAGGTCCGTCGTCACATAACCCTTGACGCCCATCACCTCGATCGCGCCGGCAAGACCAGCGAGCCCGCCGGAAAGGCAGGCGACTTTCACCAGCGTCTTTCCGAGCCGGACGCCGGCAAAGACGGCGCCGGACGGATTGAGCCCGGCCGCCCGCGACTGCATGCCGAAGACCGTGCGCGACTGGATGAAATAGACCACGGCAGCAAGGGCGATCGCGATGGCAAAGCCGATATGCAGCCGCGACCGGGCGATCAGCTTCGGCAGCATGGCATGATCGACAACCGCTTGCGATTGCGGCCAGCCGAAGGCCGTCGGGTCCTTCAGCACACCGTCGATCAGCATGGACACAAAGAGCACGGCGATAAAATTGAGGATGAGACTCGTCACGACCTCGTCGACCGAGAAACGCAGTCGCAGCCACAGCGGAACGAGGATCAGCACCATCCCGGCGATGGCGCCGATGACGAGCAAAAGCGGGATCAGGATCGGCGCCGGCAGGCCGGCGAGCATTTTCGAGCCGAAGGCCGCGACTGCGATCGCGCCGAAATAGAATTGCCCCTCGGCGCCGATATTCCAGAGCCGGGCGCGAAAGGCGACCGCCGCCGCCAGCCCCGTCAGGATCAGCGGCGTTGCCCGGGTCAGCGTTTCCGTGGCGGACAGCCGCGAGCCGAAAGCCCCCAGCAGAATGCGCCGATAGGCTTCGAAGACCGGCGCGCCGGCGATGGCGATCAGAATGCCGGCCAAGGCAAGGGCGACGACGATCGCAAGCAGCGGCGCAAGGATCATCATGTAGAGTGGACGGTGTTCGCGCCGTTCAAATCGCATGTTCGGTCCCGCTCTCGTCTTTCCATTCCCCGGCCATCATCAGCCCCAGCAGACGGGCGTCCGCCTGGTCCGCAGCCACCGGTGCCGAGAGGCGGCCGCCGACAATCGCCTGTATGCGATCGGCAAGCGCGATGACCTCGTCCAGATCCTCCGAGATCAGCAGTACTGCGGCGCCCTGCCGGCGTGCCTCCAGGATGCGTGCGTGAACGGCGGCAACGGCCCCTTCGTCCAGCCCGCGCGCCGGCTGGGCAGCGATGAGGATGCGCGGATGCTCATGGAGATTGCGGCCGAGGATCAGCTTCTGCATGTTGCCGCCGGACAGGAGCCGGGTGCGGCTGGTGGGCGTTCCGCCGCGCACGTCGAACGCCTCGATGATCTCCTGCGCGAAGGCCATGCCGGCCTTGCGGTCGACCAGCCCGTTCTTCGAGAAAGACGACAGGCGCTCGAGGATGGCGTTTTCCCAGATCGCCATCTCGCCGATCGCGCCGTCGCGGTTACGGTCCTCGGGGATGCGCCCGATGCGGGCGCCGATGATGGCGGCCACGTCCGGATCGCCCATGGGCTCGCCGAACAGCAGCAGCTCGCCCGACGAACGCGGCAAGGTGCCGGACAGGATCTGACCCAGGGCCGCCTGCCCGTTGCCCGATACGCCGATAATGCCGAGAACCTCGCCGGCACGAAGATGGAAGCTCACGCTTTTCAGCCGCTCGACACCGCCGATCTTGACCGTGACGTCGCGCGCCTCCAGTGCGATTTCGCCCGGCATGCTTGCCTCGCGGACAGGCCTTGTCACCCGATGGCCGACCATGAGTTCCGCAAGCTCGGCCTTGCTGGTCTGCGACGCCGGCCGCTCGGCCGCGACCTTGCCGCCCCGCAGGACGACGATGCGGTCGGCGGTTGCCATGACCTCGTCGAGCTTGTGCGAGATGAAGATCAGCGACAGGCCTTGCGCGGCCATCTGCTTCAGCGTCGAGAACAGCCTTTCGGCCTCGATCTGCGTGAGAACGGCGGTCGGCTCGTCGAGGATCAGGATACGCGCATCATTGTAGAGCGCTTTCAGGATTTCCACGCGCTGCTGCTCGCCGACCGAGAGGTCGCCCAGGCGCGCGTCGGGGTCGACCTTGAGGCCGAAACGCCCGGCGATATCAAGCAACTTTCTACGGGCCTCACTCGTCTTCGAGCGCAGCGACCAGAGCGTTTCAGTGCCGGTCATGACATTTTCGAGCACCGTCAGATTGGGGGCGAGGGAAAAATGCTGGTGGACCATGCCGACGCCGGCTCGGATCGCGGCGCGGGGCCGGCCCGGCGGCAATTCCACATCGTCGATGAGAATGCGGCCGGCATCTGGCACGTAATGGCCGAAAAGGATGCTCATCAGCGTCGTCTTGCCGGCACCATTCTCGCCGAGCAGGGCGACGATCTCGCCCCTTGCCAGGATCAGGGAGATATTGTCGTTGGCAATGGTGCTGCCGAACCGCTTGCTGACGCCTTCGATCGCAAGGACGGGTGTGGTCATGCGGCGAGCCCCGCGATCGGGTAGCGATGCTGCCAACGGCCCTCCGCTTCCAGATTGGCCGCAAGCGACAGCAACAGCGCCTCCTTGCCCATCGGCGCCATGATCTGGACCGGCAGGGGCAGGCCGTCGCCATCCGCGCCGAAGGGGAGCGTGATCGCCGGAAAGCCGGAGACATTGGCGAGCGACGCCAGAGGCGCGAAAGCCGCCATGCGCTCGAGATGCAGATCGGTGTCGGAATGATCCGTCGGGAAGGACCCGATCGGCAGCGGCGCCGTCGCCAGCATCGGCATGACGATGGCGTCGACCGCGTCGAAAATCTCCCATAGCGTACGGCTCGCCTGGACCGCGCCATTCAGGGAGTTCCACAGAGCCGTTGCCGGCATGGCCCGTCCGCGCATGACGAAAGCCTGCGTCATTGTTTCGGCCGCCACGATGTCCAGTTCGAGGTCGTCCACCAAGCCGGCGATGTTGACGGAAATAATATCGCCGAAGGCGCGGGCGCTGGCTGCGACTGCTTCCTCAAGCTGACCCCAGGCGAGCGCGACCAACCGATGCCCCTGCCCTTCGAAATGCCGGGCCGCGGCTTCGACTGCCTGCAGCCGATCGCCCGCGATCGGGTAGTGGCCGCCCGTATCCGTCAGCAGGCCGATCCGAAGCGGGGCGACCGGCGCGGAGGATTGCAGAATGTCGGCGAAAGGTCCTCGTGTATCCCCGGAAACGGCAGCGAAAATCCGGGCGCTATCGCGCACCGACCGCGTGACGGCGAGTTCGCTGGCAATGCCGCCGAGATGATTGCCGAAGGAGGGACCGGCCGGCACGGCGCCGCGGCTCGGCTTGAGCCCGACCAGACCGCAGCAGGCGGCCGGCACGCGGATCGAGCCGCCCGCATCCGTCGCATGCGCGATCGCGACGATGCCGGCAGCGACCGCGGCTGCCGCGCCACCGGAAGAGCCGCCCGCCGTACGGGTTTGATCCAACGGATTGCAACAGATCGGGCCGACCGCCGGCTCGGAGGCGAGCGAGAAGCCGAATTCCGGGCTGGTGCTCAGGCCGAACGCGCAAAGGCCGGCATCGCGAAATCGGCCGGCCAGATCGCTGTCCGCCCCCTTCCCCTCGCGCCCGAACAGACGCGATCCGGCCGCCACCGGCAATCCCGCAAAGGGACCGCCGAGATCCTTGGCGACCGTCGGCACACCGGCAAACGGCCGCCTTGCGAAGCGCTCGGGCGCGGCCAATGCTTCCCGATCCATGGCTTGCGCGGCGGCAAGGCCCAGTTCGGGATCGAGATAGGCGATGGCGCCGATCTCTTCATGCGCCGCACAGGAAGCAAGGGATGCCTGCATGGCATCCCTGCAGGCAAGTTTTCCGGATTTGATGGCGCCGGCCAGGTCCGTGGCATCGGCGCGGGTCGGGCTGCTCATGACCGGGCCGACTGGTTATTTCGGCTGGTCCATGACCTTCGGCACTTCAAAGCTGCCAGCCTTGATGTCGGCACGGACCTTCTCCATCGCTGTCTCCGCTTCCGCCGGGGCCACGCCCTTGACATAGACGATGTCGCTGCCGCCGTCCTTCATCAGGCCGTAGGCCGTGTAGTTGCGGCCGACCGGCTTACCGGCGGCGACATCGGCGATCGCGGCATTGAGAATGGGACGGAAGTACCACATGGCATTGGCAAAGACGGTATCGGGATAGCGCGGCGTGTAGTCGATCAGCGACCCCACGGATTTGATGTGGCGCTCCTTGGCGGCATCGGCCGTGCCGATACGTTCGCCGAAGAGAATGTCGGCGCCGGCGTCGATCTGTGCCAGGCCCGCCTCGCGCGCCTTCGGCGGGTCGAAGAAGGTGCCGATGAAAGAGACCAGATGCTTGCAGTCGGGATTGACCGCCTTGACGCCTGCGGCGAAGGCATTGATCAGCATGTTGACTTCGGGGATCGGGATGGCGCCGACGGAACCGACGACATTCGACTTGGTCATCTTGCCCGCCAGCATACCGGCGAGATAGGCACCGTCATGGTTCCAGGTGCCGAAGACGCCGAAATTATCGCCTGCGGCTTCGCCGCTCGAGCCGAGCACGAAGGCGGTGTCCGGATAGTCGGCCGCGACCTGGCGCGCTTCCTTCTCCACGGCATAGGCCTCGCCGATAATCAGCTTGTTGCCCTGCTCGGCATATTCGCGCATGGCGCGCGGATAATCCGTGCCCGAAACGCCTTCGGAAAAGACATATTCGATGACGCCTTCCTTGGCCGCGTCCTGAAGCGCCTTGTGAAGACAGGAGTTCCAGGCATTTTCGACCGGAGAGGCATGAATGCCGGCAACTTTGAGCGGCGCGGCGGCACGGGCGGCCGGCGCGAGGGCACTAACGCCGAGCGCTATGCCGGAGGCAATGACGGCACGGCGCGACAGCATGATTTCATTGGTCATTTTTTCGTTCCCCTGCTTTTTGATCATTTGGTAAAAATCATAGGAGGCGACCAAAAAAGTGTCAAGCAATCGACATGCCCAAATAATATGCGCCACAACCGACAGCGGTTGCGAAGCGCATATCCTGTTCAGCCCCTGCTTGTTCCGACGGGGCTCACCTGAGTTATGCCCTGACCTCAATCCACGTCCGTCGCCTCAAGGCGATCATGGTGCGATACCAACGCCCTCTCTCCATTGGCTGGGAGGCATGACATGGAATGCCGGTTCACCGTCAATTCGCAGTTCAAATCTTCATCAAGACTACAACAAAAGACGCCGAATATATCCGCATTACGCAAATACTTGGCAACTTAAACGATTATTAAACTCAATTTACGCAAGCTATCGAGAATAATATCCATTTTTATTAGGATAGCATTATGAACATCAGTATTGCAAAAAGCCTTATTGCTTTCGGTGTCGTGGTAACGATGGGGCTTGTCGGCTCTTTAGGGCTCCAGCAAGTCGCCTTGAACCGGCTCAAGGTCAATGGGCCGATCTACGAGCAGATCGTCAATGGAAAAGACCTCGTGGCCGATATCCTGCCGCCGCCGCTCTTCGTGGTGGAAGCCTATATGCTGGCTCTGGAAGCCGGCGACTTTCCCGAAGTCGCCGAAGCGAATGCGGCCAAGATCGCCAAACTGCGGCGCGACTACAATGAGCGACGCGCCTATTGGCAAACCTCCAGCCTGCCGCAGACGTTGAAGGACCAACTGGCCAATACGGTGCTGACCAAATCCGATCTCTTCTGGCAGGAAATGAACGGCGAGGTTCTTCCGGCGCTGGCGGCCAAGGACACGGCAAAGATCAAGGATCTGCTCGTTCACCTTAGAGACACGTTTCACCGGCACCAGGATGCGGTCGAGCAACTGGTGACGAGTTCGAACGAGTTCCTGTCGGGTCAGGAAGCGAGCGCTCGGGACGAAATCGATCGCTGGACGATATTCTCCCTCTCCGCTGCCTGCGGGTCCATATTATTGCTGATCGGCGGGACCTTCCTGTTGCGGCGGCGGGCGATCGTGCCGCTGGAAAGCATGCGGGCCTATATGGGTGTGCTTGCCGGCGGCGACTACACCAGGGATGTGCCGCATTCCGAGCGTTCCGACGAAATCGGCGCGATGGCGAAATCGGTTGCCGTGTTCAAGGCGAAGGCTGAGGAGCATCGACGGCTGGAAGCCGAGACGGAGGCCAACCGCGCGCTTTCCGAACGGCAGCGCGTGGAGCAGGAACAGGTTCGCGCGCGGGAGGCGGAGGACATCAAGGCCGCCGTCGATGCGCTCGCCGGCGGACTGGGCCAACTGGCGAACGGCAATCTCACCCATCGGATCGATGCTGCCTTCGCGCCGGCGCTCGACGTCGTGCGCCGGGATTTCAACACCGCGGTGGAACAGCTTGAGGATGCTCTGCGCAAGGTCGGCCAGAACGCACAGGCGATCGCTGCCGGTTCCAATCAGGTCAGGTCGGCAACCGACGACCTGGCGAAACGAACGGAACAGCAGGCGGCGTCGGTGGAAGAAACCGCGGCGGCCCTCGAACAGATCACCACGACCGTCACGGATTCCAGTCGCCGCGCCGACGAAGCCGGCCGGCTGGTCGTAACGGCGCGCGAAAACGCGGAAAAATCCGGAGACATCGTTCGCCGGGCGATCACGGCGATGGGCGAGATCGAGGCATCCTCGAACGAGATTTCAAACATCATCGGCGTCATCGACGATATCGCTTTCCAGACCAATCTTCTGGCGCTGAATGCGGGTGTCGAGGCCGCGCGCGCCGGCGAGGCCGGCAAGGGTTTTGCCGTGGTGGCCCAGGAGGTCCGCGAGCTGGCGCAACGTTCGGCAGGCGCCGCCAAGGAGATCAAGACCTTGATCAACACCTCCGGCGAGCAGGTGAAGAATGGCGTGAGCCTTGTCGGGCATACCGGCCAGGCGCTCGATCAAATCGGCCGGCAGGTGGAAGCCATCAATGTCAACGTGGCCGCCATCGTCGATGCTTCGCGAGAGCAGGCGACCGGCCTCAAGGAAATCAACCAGGCGGTCAACACCATCGATCAAGGCACGCAGCACAATACGTCCATGGTGGTGGAATCCAACGCCGCCAGTCACAATCTTGCGAAAGAGGCCGAAGCTCTTTTCAACCTGCTTGGCCGCTTCCGGATCGGCACGGCCAATCAAACGGTCGCTGCCCCTGTCCCGGCGGAGCCGCAGCAGCACAAACCCGTGGCGTCGCCGGCGCGCAGGCTGACGCAAAAGCTGGCAGGCGCTTTCGCAGGCGCAACGGCCACGGCAGGCGCTGCCGCATCCTGGGAAGAGTTCTAAAGCAGTTCAGCGTTCCACGGAATCGCTGAACTGCTCTATCTCCTTGTTCTCACGCAATTCCCGACGGAAAACCGCTCCGCATTTTTCCTGGAGTTGCGCAAAGACACCGAACGAATATCCTCGCCGAGGTGTTCGACACCTCCGATGGGAAGCCTTTCATCGACAACGCAGCGGCCGCCGGAACGACGGCCGCTGCGTTGTCGACAGCCTGTGATAGCGGGCCTGCTTGATCTGCTTCCTTGCGCAAAGATGCGCTCAATGGTGAACAGATCCCTACCGCGATCCGCTTTTCGTTATCCATCTTTGCGGCCGCGGCTTGTTTGCTAATTTTTATTTCGCTAAATTATTCAAGGTTTAGTTGAATCTGTTGTCGCCGAGATGTGATTCGGCGGCATCGACAATTGTTAACGCGATATCTGCCGAGATGATCTGGAACCATCGTATTACACGCATCACCGTCGGCCTGCTTTTGCTGGCGATCGCAATTATCGTGTCGTTGCCGACGATTACCGGCTTCACCAGCCGTGACGGCACCGTCAATGCCCGCTTCGCCATCGTCAATGCTCCCATCGACGGCGTGATCGCAGGAGAGCCGGCCAAGGTCGGGGCCTCGGTTAAAGAAGGCGAGGCGCTCGCGGAAATCAGCAATCCGCGCGTGAACCGTGCGATCCTTGCCTCGCTCGAGACAGAGCGCAATACGGCGCGCGACCGCGTCACGGCGCTGAAAAAGGAGCGGGACGAACTGACCCAGCTTCGCGGGCAGCTATCCGGCCGGATGGAAATCTTCAAACAGGCGACAATCTCCAATTTGGAGCGCGAGGTCGAAATCCTGCGCAAGAAGGTCGAAGTCTCGCAAGCGCAGGATCTTGCCGCGCAGGTCGATCTGAACCGCCGGATGGATCTGGAGTCGAAGGGCATTCTCACCCAAAGGATGGTTGACGCGGCACGCGCGGCCGGCGCTGCGACCGGCGGCGAAGTCGAAATCAGCAATTTGACCGTCGATCAGCTGCAGCAGCGGCTGAATGCGCTTCGTCAGGGCATCTTCATTTCGGGCGACGGGCAGAATGATGTGCCCTATTCGCGCCAACGCGAAGACGAGGTCATCGTCCGCATCGGCGACTTGAATTCGCGCATCGCTGAAAACGAGACACGCGCCACCGAGGTGGAAAAGCAGCTGGTCGAGGAAGGCAGTCGCGTCAGCAGCCTTGAATCGGCAACGGCGACGGCGCCCTTCGATGGCGTGGTCTGGAGCAGAAGCATCGTCAACGGCTCCAATGTCGTGCTCAACAACGAGCTCGTGCGTCTTCTCGACTGCCGCGAGCTGTTTGTCGATATTCTCCTTCCCGAAGTCGACTATGACGAGATCTATCCCGGGCTTGCCGCGCAGGTGCGGCTGTTCGGACGCAGCGACGTCTTCAAGGGTACGGTCACGTCCGTGAAAGGCAGCTCGGCGGCGGTGGAGAGCGATTCCTTCGCCGCCAGCCTGCCGGCGACTTCGCAGCGCAATGCCCGCATTCGGGTTCGCCTCGAGCCGTCCTTCATGAACGGCGACTTCGCCAATTTCTGCCAGGTCGGGCGAACCGTCCAGGTCCGCTTTCCCAAACATGGCATCCGTCTGACGAATTGGGTCAAAAACCTGTGGTTCAGTATCTTATAGCACTGGCGCCGACCTTTCTCGTTTTAGCCCTTTTTCTCCTGGGGCCGTTCAACTGGTCGCGCCATCATACCTGGACACGTGCGATTACCTGTGCGCTCGTGGGTGCCGTTGCGCTGCGCTACATGCTTTGGCGGCTGACGGAAACCGTGCTTCCCTATCCGAATGACGGTTTTAATTTCTATTGGGTCTGGTTCGTCTTCATCGTCGAATTGCTGGCCTTCACCGAGGTCGTGCTTTTTCTGGTTCTGATGAGCCGCTATGTCGATCGCAGCACCGAGGCCAACCGACTGGCGAAGAGCTTCTTCGCCCGCGACGAAGCCGAACTGCCGACGGTGGATGTCTTCATTCCCACCTATAACGAGCCGCTCGACGTGCTGGAAAGAACCATCGTCGGGGCACTGTCGCTCGATTACCCCGCCGACAAGCTGAAAGTATACGTGCTCGACGATCAGCGCCGCGACTGGCTCAAGCGCTTTTGCGAGGAAAAGAACGCCATCCACGTCACGCGCGGCGATAATTCGCACGCCAAAGCCGGCAACATGAACAACGGGCTGAAGGTCAGCTCGGGCGAGTTCGTCGCCGTCTTCGACGCGGACTTCGTGCCCTACCGGCATTTTCTGCGCCGGACGCTGCCCTTCTTTTCCGATGAAAGCATCGGCATCGTCCAGACGCCGCAGCATTTCTTCAATGTCGATCCGGTGCAATCGAATCTGGGGCTGGAGAATATCTGGCCGGATGAACAGCGCTTGTTCTTCGACGAGATCGCTCCCAGCAGAGACACCTGGGACGTCAGCTTCTGCTGCGGCTCCTGTTCCATCGCCCGCCGCAAGGCCGTCGATGCCATCGGCGGCTTTCCGACCGAATCGATCACGGAAGATCTGCTGACCACGCTGTCCATGCTCAACAGGGGCTACAAGACGCGCTATTTGAACGAGCGCCTGTCGATGGGGCTGGCCGCAGAAAATCTGACCGGCTATTTCGTGCAGCGCGAACGCTGGTGCCAGGGCGGCATTCAGACGCTCTATCTCCACAACGGTCCGCTGCGCGGCCCGGGACTATCCTTCTTTCAGCGGATCATGTTCCTGCCGGCGTCTTGGCTGGTGCAGTATCTGGTGCGCTTCATGATCCTGGTCGTGCCGATCGTCTATCTCTGGTTCGGCCTGCTGCCGCTTTATTTCACCGATATCGCCGACTATGTTTCCTACCAGGTGCCGCTGCTGACCGCCTATTTCCTCCTCATGCTCTGGATAACGCCGACGCGTTACCTGCCGGTGATTTCCAGCGCGGTCGGAACCTTCGCGACATTCCGGATGCTGCCGACCGTCGTATCGAGCCTGGTGCGGCCGTTCGGCAAGCCATTCAGGGTGACCCCGAAGGGCAGCGGCAATGAAGCCAACCAATTCGACAGATACAGTTTTACCTGGATCGCGGGCCTGATCGCCATCACCGCCGGCGGCCTGTTGATCAACATCGTGCCGGAAACGAGCAATGTTCAAGGCCAGTTTTCGCCGATCGCCGCCCGATGGGCGGGTATCAACATCGTCGTTCTGGTCATCGCCTCCCTCATCTGCTTCGAAAAACCGCGGCGCTTGTTTCATGCGTTCAGGCTCGAGGAGGCTGCCACGGTCGACGATGTCCCGGGCCAGGTCGTCAGCCTGGCGCTGGATAAGGCCGTCGTGGCTGTGCCTCCCGAGACCCGTTTTCAGTCCAGCTCGGTCCTGCTGAAACTGGACGGCTTTGCGCCATTCCCAACGGAACTCAAACAGGTGACCCAAAGGCGACGGAGCATCAGCCGCGGCGGCGATCGGCAGGCTTACTATCTCCACCTGCATTTCGAGCTCGGCGCAGCCGATCGCGACAGGATGATCGTGAAGCTCTATACCGGAGAATATTCGCAGGACATTCGCGACATCGACAAGGTCGCCGTCTCGGTCAATCTTCTGCTGCGATCATTCGGGCGAACGCGCACATTGTAGGCGAAAGCGCTCGGCTGGGCGGATGGCCACCGCTTTTGCCTTCAGCCCACCGGCATCTGGGCGTGGCTAGCCGCCTGATCTCGCAGATAGAGCCGAACAGGCGCGTTCGATGCGCGACAGCGCTTCTTCGAGTTCGGCAATGGACGTCGCATAGGAAATCCGGAAATAG
>JASGEG010000246.1:0-4918 GCA_047606605.1 Rhizobium sp. | reverse complement strand
GCGGCTGCATTACATCCCGCTGACCGTCAACCGCGTCACCGGCATCGTCTCGCGCGGCGGCTCGATCATGGCCAAGTGGTGCCTGCATCACCACAAGGAGAGCTTTCTCTACGAGCATTTCGAGGAAATCTGCGACATCTGCCGCGCCTATGACGTCTCCTTCTCGCTCGGCGACGGACTGCGCCCCGGCTCGATCGCCGATGCCAACGACGCCGCGCAATTTGCCGAACTGGAGACACTCGGCGAGCTGACGAAGATCGCCTGGGCCAAGGATTGCCAGGTGATGATCGAAGGGCCCGGCCATGTGCCGATGCACAAGATCAAGGAGAACATGGACAAGCAGCTCGCCGTCTGCGGCGAGGCGCCCTTCTACACGCTCGGGCCGCTGACGACCGATATCGCGCCCGGCTACGATCACATCACCTCGGGCATCGGCGCGGCGATGATCGGCTGGTTCGGCACGGCCATGCTCTGCTACGTCACGCCGAAGGAGCATCTCGGCCTGCCGGACCGCAACGACGTCAAGACCGGCGTCATCACCTACAAGATCGCCGCCCATGCCGCCGATCTCGCCAAGGGGCATCCGGCGGCACAGCTGCGCGACGACGCGCTGTCGCGCGCCCGTTTCGAATTCCGCTGGGAAGACCAGTTCAACCTGTCGCTGGACCCGGAAACGGCCCGCTCCTTCCATGACGAGACGCTGCCGAAGGAAGCGCACAAGGTCGCGCATTTCTGCTCGATGTGCGGCCCGAAATTCTGCTCCATGCGGATCTCGCACGACATCCGCGCCGAGGCGCAGAAGGAAGGGCTGGAGGCGATGGCGGCGAAATACCAGGACGGCGGCGATCTCTACATGCCGGTCGACCCCACTGGCCATCCCGCCGAATAGGTCCGGATCGTCCCGAAGGAGGCCGGCGATGCCGGCCTCCAATCCATGTCGCCGGGCTCCCGTCCGGCGGCTATTTTCCCTTCGGATAGACCCAGGCATACCCGAAATGATAGCGGTCCGGATCGCGGCCGTAATAATAGGGCAGCGCCATGTCGCGCTGCTGCGGATTGGCGAGCACCGGCCCGTATTTCTTGGCGACCCATTCCGACAGGGAGCCCGGCATTGCCGATGCGCTGCCGCTTCTCTCGTTCCAGACGAGCAGGATCGTTCCGTCGCCGAGGCTTGCGGCGTCCGGATCGAACAGCGGATAGTCCATCGAGATGATCGGCGTCGACGGCATGTTGAGCCGGAGATTGCCGGCCCGGAGCCAGCTGATGGTGACCACCGCCGCCGGCTCTCTCCCCTCCTCCGCCACGACCTTTTCGACGAAGCTCCGATAGGGGGTGTTCATGTGTTCATAGGAGCCGGATCTCGGAAAAAGCACGCTGGCCGCCAGGATGACGGGCAGTGCCACCATCATGGCGATGGGCACATAGAGGAATTTTTTGAGCACGGGCGCCGAGCCGACCCCGTGCGCCTCCAGCTTCACGCAGAAATAGAGCGGCGCCAGGAACAGGAACGGCAGCAGCCAGCGATCCCTGAACGTCGTCAACGTGACCACGACGATCAGCGCCAGCAGGATGGCGAGCGTCACGATCAGGACCGTGCCCATGAAATCGGACCATTCGCTTCTGGCGCGAAAGCTCTGGACGAAAGCCTTGCGGAAGAAGATCAGGAAGATGACGGTGGTCGGCAGGATGATGACGATGCCGGTGCCGAACAATTCCTTCAGCCCGCTTCCGATATCGGCGAGCTTGTTGCCCTGCCCCTCCTCCGCCATGGTGCGCGTCGTCTGGTCGAGGACATCGCCCATATGCGAGATCATCCAAAGGCCGTGTGGCAGGAAGACGAGGACGGCGAGCGCGATCGTCAGCAGGAACCGCTTGTCGAGAACGCGCTTCAGCCCGTCGGGATGGCGCAGAACGGCGACGAAAGTGGCAAGGACGATAAGGGAAAAATTGTATTTCGTCAGCATGCCGCCGCCGACGCATATGCCCATCAGCGCATAGGAGACGAGGCTGGGTTTTCTGAGCGTAACGACGACATAGTAGAGAAACAGGCAGACCGCCAGCAGCGTCCCGACCGTATGGGTCAGGTCGCGCTGTGCCTGCCAGAACATCTGCGGCATGGTCAGCAGGGCCAGTGTGGCGATGACCGCCATTCCCTTGTCGGCCAGCAGCAGCCGGGCGAGCCGGTAATAGCTGTAATAGACGAGGAAGAGCAGAAGGTTCTTCACCACCACCATCGACGCCAGCGTGGTGCCGAAGACGGCGAATATGCCGTATTGAAACCAGTAATAGAGCGGCGGCTGTTCGTCATAACCCCAGTCAAGCCATTGGGCGACGAGAAACTGCTGCGCCTCGTCGATGCGAAGCGAGTTCGACAGGGACAGGCGGATGATGGTCTGCACGATGAAATAGGCGGCAAGCGCCCAGGGCACCCAGCGCAGATCGGACAACAAGCCTCCCCTGACAGGACGGTCGACGTTGTTCATGCTGTCCATCTGCTTCCTTTCGGCGGAAAACCCCGCGTGAGCGACGACTGCATGCGCCCCTCGTCTTTCGGCATAGCGGTATAGGGTGTTCGCCGGATGAAGGCAAAGATTATGGTGCGCGATACCTCGCCGCAGATCACGCGGCGGTATCGGTCTCTTCCCTGCAGGCAGCGGCCTGCATCATTGGCGAAGCCGGCCAACCGAGATAGGGCCGGCCGGCTTTGCCGCATGCATCACTGGATGGCGGCGTCGAGCTTCTTCTTCCAGTCGCCGCTGTCGAGCTGCTTGCGAACGAAAGCATCGACGGCCGCCTTCAGCGCCGGGTCCTTGCGCAGCAGATAGGCATTGTCGAAGTGGGTGAAAGGCTCCTTGACGGCGACCGGGCAGAGCACGCCGGCATGCAGCTTGGATTGAATATCCACCTCGATGCCGTCGGTGACCATGATATCGGCCTTGCCGGCGGCGATCTCGTCGAAAATCGCCTTGTTGTCCGCGAACTCCTGGATCGGCGCCTTGGAGAAATGCTCATGGGCGAATTTGTCGTTGGTGCCGCCGGGATTGACGATCACCCGCACCGAGGGCTGATCGATCACCTCGATCGTCGCATATTTGTCCTTGTCCGCGCAGCGCGCGATCGGGCGCTTGCCGTCGCTCACATTGGGCACGGAAAAGTCGCCGACTTCGGCGCGCGCGGGATTGACGGTGATGCCACCCAGCGCGACGTCGAATTTCCCGGCCTTGAAATCGTCCAGCATGCCCTTCCATGTGGTCATGACGAATTCCGGCTTGACGTTGAGGCTTGCGGCCAGATCCTTGCCCATGGCGATGTCGGCGCCGGTCAGCGTGCCGTCGGCGCCCTTGTAGCTGAAGGGCTTGTAGTCGCCCGTCGTGCCGATTCTGATCACGCCTGCCTTCTGGATGGCGGCGAGCGTGCCTCCCTCCGCAAAGGCCATGCCCGCCGTCAGATTGAGCGCCGTGACCATGGCAGCCAGAAAATACGATCTCATTATTTTTCCCTCTCTTTTATGTCTGCGCGGACATAGTTAGGCGCGCGGCGTTTTATGCAAGTGCCGTAGCGAGCGAGAGGGGATGCCGGATGGGATGGTTTCCGCAGGATGGTTATCACCGCATTGTAGCAAACCAAGATATGTTCGAATAATTTTCTACGGTTCCACCATCCATTTGGTATCGAATGGAATGTTCACCCCCTGCACCCTTCAATATAATACATAAAATAAGTAGACTATTAAACGCCCTGTCCAGCCAGGCCCGGTCCCGAACGATCCGGCCGGAATCGACAGGCCAGCGAGCGGATGATCGCAATGGTGAAACAGGTGATCGAATATGCCGGCATTCCGGTCGGCATCGTCATACCCGACAAGGATCTGCTCAAGTTCATCGCGGTGAAATTCCATGTCCATGATCTGGACGGGCAGCACTTTTCCTCGCCTGCCGAGGTATTACGGGCCATCCACACGATGATGGCCGGCCCGCGCAGCGTCTGACGAAGGAGAGAGACCATGGGCCGACTACGCCATTTCTTCCGCCTGTCGGCGCGACGCGACGATCTCGAAACAAGGCTCCTTGTCCGGGAATATCGCTCGCTGCTGAGCGACGATCATTTCGATGACGATACCGATACGGAGCTGCAATCGGCATGCGCCGAAGTCTCCGACGAGATTTCCTCGCGCCGCTTTCGGCACCGCCATCGATAGGACAGATCAGGGCCATTGCCCCATATGCCCGCATTTTCATTGCTCGTTTTCGCTCACCCACAAGGCCTGTCGTGAAGCGCTTCCTTTCCCCCTTCTCGCCGTCAGAATACCGACCCATGACACGGACGGAATGGCCGACGCTGGCGCTGATCGCGCTTTGCTACGGCCTGTGGCTGGCCGCCGGGCTCTGGCTCTATCCTCGATTGCCGGCGCTGGCGCTGATCGTCATGGGCATCGCCGTCGCCTTTCACTCCTCCCTTCAGCACGAGGTGCTGCATGGCCATCCCACGCGCAGCGCGCGCCTGAACGAGGCCCTGGTCTTTCCGCCGATCGGTCTTTTATATCCGTTTCGCAGCTACAAGCGCACGCATCTGCAGCATCACCTGGACGAACGGCTGACCGATCCGCATGACGATCCGGAAAGCTATTATATCGCCTTCTTCGACTGGCTGCGCCTGCCGCGGCTATTGCAGCTGCTCCTGAAGGCGAACAACACCCTGCTGGGGCGGGTGCTCCTGGGGCCTCCCCTCAATGTTGTCGGCTTCACCCGCGCCGAATGGAAACGCGTTGCGCGGGGCGACGCCCATACGCGCGATGCCTGGGTCAGGCACATCCTCGGCCTCGTGCCCGTCATCCTGCTCGTACAGTTTGGCTTCGGCGTGCCGATCTGGCTCTATGCGCTCACGGCGGGATATCTGGGGCTTGCGCTGCTCGCCGTGC
>JASGEG010000245.1:0-21473 GCA_047606605.1 Rhizobium sp. | reverse complement strand
TCAAGCTCGCCGCCAACCCCGACAGGGTCAAAGCCTTCTTCAACGATCCCCGATGCAAATATGCCGCGTAGAAATATCAAGATGCCGGATCAATAAATCGCTCATAAGAGCGGATTTTGCTCCCTCCTACAAACAGCCCCTTGCTTTCAGTCGACCTTTAGAGTTATCCACAAATTTAGTAGACTATAAGTGGTCATGCAAAGTTCTGCCCATCCGGAAGTCAGATTGCTGACAGGGTAGGAACAAAGGCAAAATTCGCCCTTGGCTATTGTGATGGAGGTGAAGAGGGTTGCGCGCATACAACATCGGAGAAGGGCTGAACTCAAGAATTGCAGGGCCGCATGCCCTGCTCCTGAGTCAAGGATATCGCCACGGACGGCGTTTGGCTGAGCCGCGGCTTTGATCTATCCCCGCTCGATCATGGCATCAAGATCAACCAGACAGGCAAACGAACATGGTACGCTCTAAACTTCTGCTATCCTCCCTCTTTTATCTCGCGGCCCTCGGCCCGCTCCATGCGCAGACGGACCATCCCCTCATCGTTTACGTGTCCGAACCGATCGGCGTTGACAATTTCCTGAAGCAGGGCTGGCAGGGTGCACAGGCCGCGGCGAAGGATCTCGGCGGCACCGCGAAGCTCTATGAAAGCCCCGACCCGACCACCAGGCGGGCAAATGTCGAGGCCGGAGCTAAGGCCGGAGCCGACGTTGTCGTGACGATTACCTACAATTTCGACGACATTCTTCCGGACGTCGCCAAGGCCTATCCCAACATTAAGTTCCTGGAGGTGGACAGCTGCCCGAAGGAGCTTCTATCGAACATTACCTGCGTCGGCTTTCGCGAGCACGAGGTGAACTTTCTCGCCGGTGCTGAGGCCGCCTGGACAAGCAAGGGCGGCAAGATCGGCGCCATCGGTGCGCTCGATATCCCGTTCATTCACCGCTGGACGGATTCCTTCGCCGATGGCGCGAAGCACGTGAAACCCAACATCCAGGTGCTCTCAACGCTTTGGGTCGGCGGCGACAATCCCTTCTCGGACCCAGCGAGAGGGCAGCAGCGTGCCGTTTCGCTGCTTTCCGACGGCGCCGATCGCATCATGGCTGCCTCCTCAGCCAGCAACGTCGGTATTTTCGACGCCCTTCAGGACTTTCCGGACGCGCTCGCTTTTGGCGTTGATGTGAATGTGTGTCCGGCGGCCGAAGGCCGGATCATCGACAACGTCGAGAAACGCACCGACGTTGCCGTCCGTACCGCTGCGGTCGCGGTGATCAAAGGCACCGCCAAACAACATACCAGCCTGGGACTCGCCGAAGGCGGCCTCGACCTGACCTCGCTGCAACCGGACGTCGCCAACTCGAAATGCCTGATCGCACAGTATCCGGATGTCATTGAGAAGCTGAAGACGCTCAAGCAAGACGTCATCAGCGGTAAGGTCGTGGTCAACGATCCGGCCGGCCAGCACTGATCTGATGATGACTATCGATCTCGAAGCCGTCGGCATTGTCAAGCGTTATGGCTCGCTCCTTGCCAACGACCGCATCGATCTTGCGGTCGAGAAGGGAGAAATCCATGCCGTCATGGGCGAGAACGGCGCCGGCAAATCGACGCTGATGAGCATTCTCTATGGCCTGCAGCAGCCGGATGCCGGACGCATCCTGCTGCATGGCCGGGAGGTACGCTTCAAGTCACCAGTCGAGGCAATCCGGAGCGGCATGGGCATGGTCCACCAGGCCTTTAAGCTGTTCAACTCGCTGACGGTCTGGGAGAACATCGTCTATGGCGACGAGCCGCGCCGTGGCCTGACGGTGGATGGTAGGACGGCGCGACTGCGCATCCGGGAACTAGCCGAGCGCTATCGCCTCGCCGTCGATCCAGCAGCAGTCATCAGCCACCTCTCGGTCGGGGTGCGCCAACGCGTGGAGATCCTGAAGGCGCTCTACCGCGATGCGCGCATCCTTATCCTGGATGAGCCAACCGCGGTGCTGACGCCGCATGAGCGCGATGCGCTGTTCGCCGTCATGCGCTCGATCGTTGCCGACGGTCGGACCGTGCTTTTCGTGACGCACAAGCTGAACGAGGTGATGGCGGTGACGAACCGCATCACGGTGCTGCGCGACGGCCATGTCGCCACCCGGTTGGTAACGGCGGAGACAACCGCCCGCGAGATCGTGCAGGCCATGATCGGCCGCAATGTCAACCTGCGCGTCGACAAGACGCAGGCCCGACCAGAGCGCGTGCTTCTCGAGGTGAATGGCCTGACGGTGCCGTCTGGGGGCGTGAAACCGCTGGTCGATCATGCCAGTTTCTCGGTCCGCGCCGGAGAGATCGTCGGCATCGCCGGGGTAGCGGGTAACGGGCAGAGCGAGTTGGTCGAGGCGATCGTCGGCCTGCGGCGAGCTGAAAGCGGCCGCGTCCTGATTGACGGGCGCGACGCGACCTTGCTGTCCGTCATGGAGCGGCGTGAGGTCGGACTGGCCTACATCCCCGAGGATCGGGCGGCGACGGGGGCCGCTCTGGCGGCATCCGCCAGCGACAACCTTGCCATGGGATTCCAGCGTCACCCACTGTTCCGCCGCGGCAGGCGCCTCGTCCAGGCGCGTATCCGTGAGCAGGCGCGCGCGCTGATCCGCGAGTTCGACATCCGCGTTCCCGACGAAACGACCAGCGTGGGCGCGCTTTCCGGCGGCAACCTGCAAAAGGTCGTCGTGGCGCGAGAGCTTACCCATTCTGCTCCGGTCCTCATCGCTGAGCAGCCGACGCGGGGCATCGACGTCGGCGCGATCGAGTTCATCCACCAGCGCCTCATCGCTGAACGCAACCGTGGCCACGCCGTGCTGCTGGTCTCGGCCGAACTGTCGGAGATCATGGCGCTTAGTGACCGCATCCTCGTCATCTACGAGGGTCAGCTGATGGCGGACATCCCCGCCGCCGAAGCGAGCGAAGAGCGTCTCGGCGATCTTCTCGCCGGCAATCTCGAGGCTGCGGCATGAAGAACGATGCGGTTGCCACCCCATCCGTCATGCGCCGATGGCGGCTGCCGCCCGTGGCGGTCGCCATCCTGGGCGGCGTTCTCGTCGGCGGTGCGATCCTTGTCCTGACCGGCGCCGATCCGTTCGCGACCTATCGCGCGATGATCGCTGGCGCGCTCTGGCCGGCAAACCTGCCCGATACGCTGAATTGGGCCGTGCCCGTGATCGGCATGACGCTCGTGGCCGCTCTTCCCTTACGCGCCGGCCTGCTCAATCTGGGAGGTGACGGCCAGATGATCATCGGCGCCATGGTCGCGGCGTTGGTGCCGCTCTACTGCCCCGGGCCTGCGGTGGTGGTCGTGCCTCTCACCATGCTTCTCGCCATGACGGCCTCAGGCCTCTATGCCATGCTCGCAGCGTGGGGAGAGATCAGCCGCGGTATCCCGATGCTGATATCCAGCCTCCTGCTCGGCTATCCCGCGGCAGGCTTAACATCCTATCTCGTCACCTTTCCGCTTCGCGACACATCCACCGGTCTCGCCCAGACCCGCATGATTCCACCCGGGATGCGCCTGCCGGTTTTGGCGGGACCGCTCAATATCGGCGTCCTACTTATCGCGCTCGTGGCGGTCATCGCCATCTATGTCGATCGGCAGACGGTCGCCGGCTACGAGGTCCGCATGCGCGGCCTGAACGCCCGCTTTGCCGCCTATGGCGGCATCGATCTCGACCGCCAGGCCTACCGCATCATGTTCGCCAGCGGCGCCATCGCGGGTCTGGTGGGCACGATCATCGTGCTCGGCTCGTACTTCCGCTTCATCAATTACGCCCTGCTAGCGCAGGGCTACGGCCCGACCGGCTTCATGGCCGCGCTGCTCTCCGGCGGCGAGCTGGTGGGCGCGGTCATCGCCGGCCTGTTCTTCGCCGCACTGCAGATCGGCGGCGTCGCGATGCAGCGCGAGACCGAGGTGCCGCGCGTGCTGACGATGGTGCTGCAGGCGATGATCATCCTGTTCCTGGCGCTCAGGACGGGCTTGCGGAAGACGGCGCCATGAGCGGCTTCTTCAACCCATTCCTGATCCAGTCCGCCATCCAGGCGATGACGCCGATCCTGCTCGCCGCACTTGCCGGTGTACTCTGCGCGCGTGTCGGCATCTTCAACATGGCGCTTGAAGGACAGATGCTGATTGGCTGCTTCTTCGCCGTCGTCGGCAGCTACTTCAGCGGCAGTGCGCTCGGCGGCGTCGGCGCGGCGATGCTCGCCACGACGCTCTTCACCCTGCCTCTAGCCTTCGGTGCAACCAAGCTTCGCGGCGATGCCGTTCCGATCTGCATTGCGATGAATCTCCTCGCTTCCGGCCTGACGAGCTATCTGCTCCCCGTGATTTTCGGAGTGAGCGGCACTTTCAGCGATCCGCGCGTGGTGGCACTCGGGAAAATCCGTCCCCTATGGCTCCACCAGATACCGGTACTCGGGACGCTGGTCTGGGGGCAGACCGCGGTAACCTATCTTTCCTGGGGGTTGGTGGCGGTCGTCGCCTTCCTTCTCTTCCGCATGCCGGTTGGGCTGAGATTGCGCGGCGTCGGCGAGCAGCCAGACGCGGCTGAGACCCTCGGAATCAGCGTTCATCGCTATCGGATCGCGACCGTGCTTCTGTCCAGCACGCTGCTCGGCCTTTCCGGTGCGCAACTTTCCCTTGGCACAGTAAGCGTCTTTTCGGAAAACATGAGTTCAGGCCGTGGCTGGATCGCGCTCGTCGCCGTCATGCTCGGCCGGACGCATCCGGCCTATGCCGGTCTCGCCTGCGTGCTCTTCGGATTTGCCGACGCCGTTAGCCTGCGCCTCCAGGCAAAGGGGCTGCCCAACCAACTGACCGACATAGCGCCCTACGTCGTCACCCTCGTTGCGCTCGCGATCAGCTACCAGAAGCGGCCACGTCGCAAAGGCGATACGGCGATTGACCTTGCCGCTTCGACCGCAGCCGATGACATCCTCCTTGAAACAACCACGGACACAAGACTGTGACCGAGAAACGCCGGATCATTCTGGATGTCGACACAGGCGTCGATGACGCTATGGCCATCCTTTACGCCCTCAATCGCCCTGGGCTCACGCTTGAGGCTTGCACCACCGTCTATGGCAACACGGAGCTGGAGAACGCCACCCGCAACACGCTCCAAATACTTGAGCTCGGCGGCCGGGGCGACATCCCTGTTGCGGCAGGTGCGGCGCGCGCTCTGATCCGTCCCTATGTGAAGACCGTCGGCCACGTCCACGGCGAGAACGGGCTCGGCGAGATCGTTCTGCCGCCGCCGAAGGCGAAGCCGCTCGCCGAGCATGCCGGGGACCTCATCATCCGATTTGCCCGCGAGAATCCCGGCGAGATCACGCTGGTGCCGGTCGGCCCGCTCACCAATATCGCCATCGCCATCGCCAAAGATCGTGAGATCGCGCATCTGCTGAAGGAGATCGTAGTGATGGGCGGCACAATTTTCCATCCGGGCATCGGCGGCACGACACGGCCTATGGTCGATGCGAATTTCCTTAACGATCCGGAAGCAGCCCACATCGTCATCAATTCAGGCGCGAAGATCACGCTGGTCGGAATGGATGTGACGATGCGCACCATGCTGAAGGAGGAGAAGATGCGGGAGATCGCCACCGGCGGCGGCCATGCTGCGAAGAAGATGATGGAGATCACCAAGTTCTATCTCGATTTCTACAACGCCTCAGCCGGGAGGCCAATCGGCGCCGGCATGCACGATCCGCTGGCCGTCGCCATCGCAGAGGATACGACACTGGTCACCAAGCAGGCGATGCATGCCGATATCGAGCTGTTCGGCGAGTTCACCCGGGGCCAGCTCATCGCTGATCGCCGCCGGCAGGCTGAAGGCAAGGAGAATGTGGATGTTTGTCTCGATGTCGACGTCGATCGCTTTATCGACCGTTTCGTCGAGACGCTGAAGGGTATCGGCCCATAGTCTGGTGACGTTCGGCCGATGTTTCGAGATAAGACTCGTCGACAGGTCGATCATATGGTTCCAGCGTCCAAGTCCGCTATGGGTGTCCCCGAGCCCAAGTGATGGCGCGAGGGGCGCTCATTATGCTGTTTCGTCGAATTGACCATCCGGTCGCAACAGGTCCAAGAACATGACCAAACTGCGTGAAATCAAGATCAATGCCTTCGAAATGAACACCATAGGTCACCTCTCCGGTGGCCTGTGGAGCCACCCGCGGGACAAGTCCCTCGGTTACAAGACGCTTGAATATTGGACCGACCTGGCAAAGACTTTGGAAGCAGGGCTGTTCGACGGCATTTTCCTCGCCGATGTCCTTGGGCTTTACGATGTCTATAAGGATGGTCCCGAGACTGCCTTGCAGTACGGCTCCCAAGTTCCGAACAACGATCCGCTGCTGATTATCCCGCCGATGGCGGCCGTGACCAAACATCTCTGCTTTGCCGCGACGGCGGTATTGTCCTTCGAGCCGCCCTATACATTTGCCCGGCGCATCTCGACGCTCGACCACCTGACGCGCGGACGCATCGGCTGGAATATAGTGACCGGCTACCTGGATAGCGCGGCGCGCGGCGCCGGCCAAGCCCAGCAGGTTGGACATGACCAGCGATACGAGATCGCACAGGACTACATGGATGCTGTCTACAAGCTCTGGGAAGGAAGCTGGCATGACGACGCGGTCGTCGCCGACGTCAACCAGCAAACTTATGCCCGACCTGACCTCGTGCGACCGATCCATCACAACGGACCGCATTATCAGATCGACGCGGTCCATCTCTCCGAGCCTTCGCCCCAGCGTACGCCGGTGCTGTTCCAGGCGGGGACATCTGAGAAGGGCAAGGCGTTTGCCTCCCGCAACGCCGAGGCTGTGTTCCTCAACGGCAAGTCCAAGACAAGTGTCACTGCTCATATAGCCGACATCCGGCGGCGGGCGGTCGCGCTTGGACGCGACCAGTACGACGTCAAGGCTTTTGTCGAGCTCTGTGTCGTCACCGACAAGACCGAAAAGCTCGCCCGCGCGAAATACCAGGATTATCTGAGCCACGGGACGATCGAGGCGACACTGGCTTTGCAGTCCGGCTGGCTCGGAACCGATTTCGCCAAGCTCGATCTTGACCAGCCGCTCTCCTATTTCGAGAGCAACGCCATCCGCTCGGGAGTAGAAACGCTAACGAAGGAAGCTGCGGCGCAGAAGGTCTGGACGGCGCGGGATCTAGCCCGGGATACGATCGTTGGCGGTTCGACAACCACTTTGGTCGGGACGCCTGAGTATATCGCCGATGCCTTGCAGGAATGGCAGCGCGATACCGACTGCGACGGCTTCAACATTTCGCACGCGATCCGTACGGAGACTTTCACCGACTTCATCGAACTTGTCGTTCCCGAACTCCAAAGGCGGGGTGTGTTTAAGCGTGCCTATGGCGAAGGCACCTATCGCGAAAAACTGTTCGGCCACGGTCGCTCTCGCCTGGCTGCTCCGCATCCTGCGACAGCGGTTCGGCACCCCCCAGCGCCGCTTGAGATGGCTTTCGAGGAATACGTGAATGAGCCAGATTGATCTGGCCTGGGGCGCTGGCTCCAGTCTTCGCTACAAGAAACTCGCGGCTCGATTTCGTCCCCTGTTTGCGCAGATCGCCGAAGGGGCGATCGAATGAAAATTGACGCGACGCCTGCCGATCGGCGAAATCGAAAGGCTGAAGAAACCCGGTTTCGGCGCGTTGCGGCTTGTTAGAATCGGGAAGATGGAAATTGAATTTGACGATCCACTATAAACTTGCCGCTGCCGCATCGTCTCAACGGTTTTTCGATAAGCGTGTCTCCGGACAGGCTACGGAAGACGATCGCGTCCGATTGGAGATCGAGGTCTATCAGGCGCAGATAACCACTGCCACGCGGATACTTGAGGCGACCACGGCGCACCAACGTTGGCCTGGGTGCTTCTGCGCTTAGCCGTGGGCGCGGCCTCGACCGGTTCTGGCGAAATGCAAGAGCGATTTCATCACACAATCCGCTGATCTACCGTGGGCGTCAGATCGGGGACTTTGTGGTCAACGGCACACTGCCGCCCGGTCTTTTTTCTCTGCCCCTGCCATCGAACGTGGATGGGGAGCTTCGCCAGGAGGCGGCCGAATAGTCGAACTATGGGCGGATAGGGACCGCATCGAGATGTGCATTCGACAGAGCTCGGATCGGGCAACGGCAAATTTCTGATCTCGCAAGAAAATCTCCTAAAGGTCTTCCACTGCAAAATTTTTTCGCCATTAGTGCCAAAAGCTAGGACAAGGCGGGCTGCCCAAAAGGCGGCCCGCTGTCTAGGCTTGCGCTAACTCAAGGACGACGAAATGAGCCACATCCCACAGATCGCCTATAACACCGCTTCGCAGGAAATACGCGACGCGCATGATGAAGAGGTCAGGGTCCGCGGTCGGATGACCAACATGAAGCGCACGATGCTGCATTCGCCGCAAGCGCATCGCATCTATGGCAAGTGGTTCACGTTGCGCACCGAGATCGAGCCTGCCATAAGCGATTGCGAGATCTGGGTTTTCAGCCACGCGATTTCCAAGGCGCTGAATTCGACGATCCCAATCACCCTCTTCCGCCGTGCCTTCATCAACAATGGCTTCGACCCGGATGCCCTGGTTCTGTCCGAAACCGAGGGTCTGCTCGAAAGATTTCGCACCGCGATAGTCGCCGATCCAATGCCGTTCCCTACGACATCTGGGAAGCACTCAAAAGCCGATATGATGCCAAGGTGCTGGTCGATCTCGCCGCCTTTGCCAGCATCATGATTGCGACCGCCATCTTCAACAACGTTGTGAAAATCGATTTCGATACCGAACTTGAAGCATTTGCCGAAAAAAGCCTTTAATCCCAACAGGAAAACTCAGGGAGTACCCATGTCCATCGCTCTTCAACGCAAGTCTCTGCTTGGCGCGGTTTTCGCCGCAGCACTTGCCTTCGGTGCCGCCGCCCATGCTGAGACGCCGCCGAACGTGCTTGTCGTTGCCCAGTCCATCGACGATGCCGTCAGCTTCGATCCGGCCGAGGGCTTCGAGCTCACCACCGTCCAGGCGTTTAATAACCTCTACCAGCGGCTGGTCCAGTCGAACCGCGACGACGGCACGAAGATAGAGGCAGCGCTTGCCAAGACCTGGCAGGTCGGCAGCGACGGCAAGAGCCTGACCTTTGAACTGGCCGACGCCAAGTTCGCTTCCGGCAATCCCGTACGCCCCGAAGACGTAATCTTCTCGCTCACCCGCGCGGTGAAGCTCAATAAGTCGCCGGCTTTCATCCTCAACGAACTCGGCTGGAAGGCCGACAGCGTCGATGCCGCGATAACGAAGGTGGACGATAAGCACGTCAAGCTCTCCTGGTCGGCCGATGTCGGTGCCGGTTTCGCGCTGTCGCTGCTGACGGCACCTATAGCCTCCGTTGTCGATGAGAAGACGGTCGATGCACAGGTAAAGGATAATGATTTCGGCAATGCATGGCTGAAGACGAATTCCGCCGGTAGCGGCGCCTATGCCATCGCCAACTACACGCCGCACGAGGCACTCGTCCTTCAGGCGAACGAAAACTCCTCCGATGAGCCCAAACTGGAAAGCGTCATCATCAAGAACGTGCCGGATTCCGGCGCACGTCGCCTGCTGGTAGAGCAGGGGGATGCGGATATCGCCCGCGGCCTGTCCGCTGACCAGATCGAGGCGCTGAAGCAGAAGAGCGGCGTTAAGGTTCTCTCGGTGCCTTCCGCCCGCACGGACTACATCCTGCTCAACAGCAAGGCCAATCCGACGCTCGGCAATCCGGCGTTCTGGGAAGCGGCCCGCTATCTCGTCGATTATGACGGTATTGCCAGGAACCTGCTGCGCGGCCAGAGCAATGTCCACCAGGCCTTCTTGCCGGTTGGCTTTCCAGGCGCGCTGACGGAGACGCCGTTCAAGCTCGATGTCGAGAAGGCTAAGAAGATCCTGGCCGATGCCGGCATCAAGACGCCGTTCAAGATCGAATTCATTGTCTTCAACGACCAGCCGTTCCTTTCGATCGCCCAGTCTCTGCAGGCGACTTTTGCCCAGGCCGGCATCACGCTCGATATCCAGCCGGGCGTCGCCAGCGACATCTATGCACGCGGCCGTTCCGGCAAGTTCGAGATGACGCTGCGCTACTGGATCCCTGACTATTTCGATGCCCACTCCAATGCCAGCGCGTTTGCCATCAACAAGGACAACTCGGCCAACACCGTTGCCAAACAGGCCGGCTGGATCATCCCTGATCTGACCGATAAGACGCTTGCTGCCGTCAAGGAGCAGGATGCCGCCAAGCGTGTCGCACTTTACCAGGACCTGCAGAAGACGATCCAGAAAAGCTCGCCTTACGTCTTTCTGCTTCAGGGCAACGACCAGGTCGTGGTAAGCGACAAGGTGAAGAACTATGCCCAGGGCCTGAACGCAGACCAGGTCTATTACGACAAGGTAGAAAAATAAGTGCCGCAACCAGCGATAACGCCAAAGGCTGACATGCCCCGCTCCCGCCAGAAAACGATCTGGCGGGAGTTATCGTTCGTCTGGCCGCCCGCCCGATGGCTCTCGTCCTTCGCGCTGACGCTGTTCGGCCTGGCACTCGTCACCTTTGCCATGACGCGTCTTTCGCCTATCGATCCTGCATTGCAGTTGGTCGGCGATCATGCGAGCCAGTCCACATACCAGCAGGCGCGACTGGATCTCGGCCTCGACCAGGCGGTGCCCATCCAGTTCCTGCGCTACATCGAATCCGCCGTCTCTGGCAGTTTCGGCCAGTCGCTATCCACGGGCCAACCGGTGGCCAAGGATATCGCGCGCACTTTTCCCGCCACACTCGAACTGGCAACGACGGCAACCGTGCTGGCGGCGTTTGTTGGCCTGGCGCTCGGCATCGTCGCCGCCATGCGGCAGGGAACATGGATCGATGGTCTTGCGCGCTTCGTCTCGCTGTTTGGCTATTCCGTGCCGATCTTCTGGCTGGGGCTGCTGATGCTGCTTTTCTTCTATGCACGGCTACACTGGGCGCCGGGGCCGGGAAGGGCAGATGTGGTGTTTCAGTACACGGTGAAATCAGTCACCGGTTTCGCGCTGATCGACAGCTGGATATCGGGTAAGACGGGTGCCTTCCGCGATGCGGTGGCCCATCTCATCCTACCGGCGACCGTGCTCGCCATCTACGCGCTTGCGGCAATCGCTCGGCTAAGCCGCGCGGCGGTGCTGAGCGAGCTGGGCCAGGAATACGTCATCACGGCGCGTGCCAAGGGCGCGAGCCTCGGGCGCATCGTCGTCATCCACATCCTGCCGAATATAGCCGGCACTTTGCTGACCGTCGTGGCGCTGGCCTATGCGAGTCTGCTCGAGGGCGCCGTGCTGACGGAAACGGTGTTTGCATGGCCGGGTATCGGCCGATATCTGACGACAGCGATGTTTGCCGGCGACATGCCGGCGATCCTCGGCGCCACGCTGGTCGTCGGCGCTTCCTTCGTGCTGCTGAATTCGCTGACCGATCTTGGCGTGGCGCGACTTGATGTGGGAAGGCGGCGATGAGTGTGATCATGCAGCAACCGCTCGGCGGCCCTTCCTTCATCCGGCGCATCCTGCGGTCCCCGTCGGCGGCCATCGGTGTCATCATCGTTTTAGTCATCCTGGCCGCAGCGCTGCTTGCGCCACTGGTCGTTCCGTACGATCCCAGTCTGCAGGATACGGCCAACCGGCTGATGCCGCCAACGGCCACCCACTGGCTCGGTACGGATGGCTTCGGCCGCGATATCCTGTCGCGCATAATCTACGGCGCGCGGCCCACGCTTCTGCTGGTACTGATCGTCGTGCTGCTGATGGCACCGCTCGGCATCCTGGTCGGCATACTTGCCGGTTTCTTCGGCGGCATGGTCGAGCGGGTCTTGATGCGGATCACCGATATCGTGATGTCCTTTCCGCGGCTGCTGCTGGCCTTCGCCTTCGTCGCCGTCATAGGGCCTGGGTTGATCAACGGTGCACTGGCACTGGCGGTGACGAGTTGGCCGGCCTATGCGCGGCAGGCACGGGTGGAAACCACTGCGCTGCGACGGAGCGACTATCTGGCGGCTAACGAGATGGTCGGCATCACGGGTATCCGGCTGCTTTGGGGGCATATCCTGCCGCTTGTGTTTCCATCCGCCGTCATCCGGCTGGCGCTCGACCTCTCAGGCATCATCCTGGCTGCGGCGGGCCTTGGCTTCCTCGGCCTCGGCGTCCGCCCGCCGACAGCCGAGTGGGGTGCGATGGTTGCCGAGGGTACGCAGGTGATTTTCGATCAGTGGTGGGTTGCGGCTGTTCCCGGCTGCGCCATCCTCGTAACGTCGCTTGGCTTCAATCTCCTGGCCGATTGCCTGCGCGACATACTGGATCCCCGTCATGACTGAGCCGCTGCTATCGGTCGATGACCTCGTTATTTCGTTTCCATCGGATTCGGGCGTCGTGAGGGTCGTCGACGGCATTTCCTTTGCCATTGGTCGCGAGATCGTGGCGTTAGTCGGTGAATCCGGCTCTGGCAAGTCCATGACCGGTCGCGCCATCATGGGGCTCCTGTCGCGCCGTGCACAGGTCGAGGCCGGAAAGCTCACCTTCGACGGCACCGACCTCATGAGCCTGTCCCCTTCCGGTTGGAACCGGCTGCGCGGCGAGGGCATCGGCCTTGTTCTTCAGGAACCCAAATATTCCCTGAACCCTGCCCATCGGATCGGCCGCCAGGTCGAGGAGGCATTGCTGCTGCATACCGATCTATCCGCACGCGAACGGCGCGTGCGGGCAATCGACATGCTGGTGAAAGTTGGGCTTGCGGATGTGGAGCGCATCTATTCCAGCTATCCAGCGGCTCTCTCGGGAGGCATGGGCCAGCGAGCCATGATCGCCGCCATGCTCGTCAACCGACCGAAACTTCTGATTGCCGATGAGCCGACCTCGGCGCTTGACCGCGGTCTCCAGGACCAAATCCTGACGCTGCTGCGGTCGCTGACGCAGGAGCTGGGCATGGGGCTGCTGCTGATCAGCCATGACCTTCAACAGGTGTCGCGCTATGCGGATAGGGTTCTGGTCATGCGCAAGGGGCGCATCGAGGAAGAGATGCCCGCCGTGGATCTT
Organism: Rhizobium sp.; assembly: GCA_047606605.1. Classification (GTDB taxonomy): domain Bacteria; phylum Pseudomonadota; class Alphaproteobacteria; order Rhizobiales; family Rhizobiaceae; genus Rhizobium. The sequence continues at coordinate 8,347 of JASGEG010000245.1, read as the reverse complement.
GCCCGGGCGCAATCGGCCTATACGAGGGCGCTCTGGGCCGCACTTCCTTCTGCTGCCACCCATGGCACCCGTCTTCCCGTTTATGGAGAGGATGCATGAGCGCGCTCGTAGTCAAGGACCTGTCGGTTACCTTCCCCGGTCAGCATCGTGCGTTTCCCGCCGTCCAAGATGTGAGCTTCTCTGTGGAGGTGGGCCAGACCTTCGGGCTGATCGGCCCATCGGGTTGCGGCAAGACAACGGTACTGCGGGTCATCGCCGGCCTCAATCTCGGCTGGACAGGTGAGATTTCTGTCTTCGGTCAGCTGCTGGAGCCTGGACTCAAGATCACCGGGCAGATGCGCGCCGATATCCAGATGGTGTTTCAGGATCCCTATTCGTCTCTCCACCCGCGCCACCGTATCTCGCGCATTCTGGGCGAGCCGCTATACATCCGCGGCGCTACCGATATCCAGCGACAGACTGAAGAAGTACTTATCCGCGTCGGCTTGCAGAAAGCAATCCTCGAGCGGTACCCTCATCAGCTTTCCGGCGGCCAGCGCCAGCGCGTGGCTATCGCGCGCGCCCTGTTGCTGAAGCCGAAATTGCTGCTGCTCGACGAGCCGACGTCGGCTCTCGACGTCTCTGTCCAGGCAGGCCTGCTCAACTTGCTCAATGAGCTGAAAGCCATACAGGGTATGACCTTCATTCTTGTCAGCCACGATCCTGGCGTGGTCGCACATATGTGCGACGATGCCATCGTCATGCAAGCCGGCCATATCCTGAAGCGGATGGACCGCGCGGCGGTGGCTGCCGGCTAGAGCGATTTCACGCCAGACTGTACCAGCGTTGGAACGGAACTGGCGATGATCGGCAGCAGTGAGATGTTTTCGATGAAGAAGGAAAAGATTGGCGATCTGGCCATGGGCTGAGACGAAACGCTGGCATTGTCGTGCCGACTTGAAGCGCATCATGCGCCGCTCTCGCCGCCGCCCAGAGAGGTAGGAATTCTCGGCTCGGTTGTTGAGCCCCTTGTGCGAGCGATGTTCGACACCGGGTACCGTCGCCCTGGCGCTTCACCTCACGCGATGTCCATGCTGTGCCCCGCCCAATCAAACGCTTATGACGCAGTAAGATTAGATACCTCAATGTACGGCCGCATACATGATCTGCTCTTCCGACACGTCGGGTGACGTGAATTCCTCGACGATCCTGCCTTGCCGGCACACGAGGATACGGTCGGAAAGCGACAGGATTTCTGGCAGATAGGAGGAGATCACCACCACGGCGAGGCCCTGATCGGCGAGGTCTTCGATCAGCGCGTGGATTTCTGCAACAGCCCCCACATCGACGCCGCGCGTCGGCTCGTCGAAGATGATGAGCTTCGGCTGTTGCACCAAAGCCTTGCCGATCACCACCTTCTGCTGGTTGCCGCCGGAGAGCTCGATGACCCGCGCTTCGGCGTCGATGCTGCGGATCGCGAGTTTCTGTGTCCAGGCCTCGGTCAGCGCCTTCATTTCCGCCATACTGATGATCGGCAGACGCTGAAGACCAGCCGCCAGAAAGCCCGAATAGAGATTTTCGGCAATCGACATGTTGTCGAAGAAGCCTTCGAGTTTTCGATCTTCCGTCACATAGACGATGCCATCCTGCACGGCTCTGCGAGGTGTGGCGTAGCGCACCGGCTCACCGCGATATTCGATCGTGCCGCCACGCAGAAAATTGCGCTTGAAGACACCTGCTATGATTTTGGCGGTCTCCGTGCGACCGGAGCCGACGAGGCCGAAAATGCCGGTGGTCTGGCCTTTGAAGATCGAAAAGGAGGTGTTGCGCACAAGCGCACCCATGGAGACATCCTCGACCGATAGGATTTTTTCGCCGGCCGGCCTTACGGTCTCGCGCGTCGTCCTGGCAAGGCTCGTTTGCCGCCCCACCATGGCCTGGATGATTTTTGCGCGGTCGAAGTTTGCGGTGATGTCGGTGATCACCTTGCGGCCATCGCGCATGATGGTGATCCGGTCGGAAATCTGCAGAGCTTCCTCAAGCGCGTGGCTGATGAAGACGATGGACACTCCGCGTGCCTTCAGCCGCGCGATCAGCGCAAAGAAATGGCGCCGCTCTTCCGGCGTGAGTGCCGCGGTCGGCTCGTCGAAAATGATGACTTTCGCATTGCGCTGAACGGCACGGGCGATCTCGACCATCTGGCGCTTGGCGGCACCGAGTGTCGAGACGTTGGCCGTGGGGTCGACGGTGAAATTGAGCGATTGCAAGAACTGTTGCGCCGCGATGGTGATACCCCGCAAGCGGTTGAACGCCTTTTCCTGCCCGAGATAGAGGTTCTGCGCGACCGTCATCGACGGCACGAGGCTCGTTTCCTGGAACACCATGGCGATGCCCTCATCCAGGGCATGGACGGGATTTGAAAATCGTGGCTCGCGTCCCTGATAGTGAAGGGTCCCGGATGTCGGCTCGATTACGCCGGCGATAAGCTTGCTCAGCGTGGATTTTCCCGCGCCGTTCTCACCCAGCAGAGCGTGAACCTCGCCGGCCTGAAGATCGAAATCCACGCCATCGACGGCAACATTGCCGTGGAAGGACTTGGTAATCGCTCTGGTTTCGAGAAGAACCATCACCGTGCTGCCTTCCCTTCGAGATCGACGATCAGGCCCGGTCCCTTAAGACTGGCCAGCGTGGCGCTGCCTGTATCGAGGATGGATGTCACGCCATGGCGCGTGCCGTCGGCACGGCTGTGGAAGCTCGCAACTGGCTGGAATCCCGCATCGAGCCGCACGGCAAGTCCGTAGGATCTTGATGGAGCCCAAGGTTTGTGTACGCCCATGGTGCGCACCGCACCGCATTGCAGCGGTTCAAGGAAGCTCTCGCCCGATATCAGCGTCGGAGCGATCCAGTGCTCCCGTGCCACCGTTTCAAGCATGTGCGCGCGGAATACATCTTCCTGAAGCACGAATTCGATCAGCCGGTTGCGTGGCGCGAAAACGGAAAGCCAAGCGCCACCGTCGCGGGCAGGCGACAGGTGACCGGGATAGCCGGGGATTTTCTTCAGGACCGTGACTGTCTGACGCTTGTTTCCGTCGAGCGAAATGCGCAGCAGGCGATGGGAAAACGCCTCGCTGACGATGGCCGATCCATCGGGCCGCGGCATGATACTGGCCGGCCAAGCCAGCCCTTCCGCCAGCAGCAGCGCTTCGCCCGTTACGATATCCAGCTTCCAGACGGAGCCGGAGGCATCCTTTTCTAGCAAGCTGGCCTGCCTGTCCTGCGGCGCATGGCGGGCCGAGCCCTGCGTGATGACGAGCGTACGCTCGTCAAGCGCCGCGATTGAGGTCGAGCACAGGATCGACGCTGCTCCGAAACGGTAGAGCCGGCGGCCATCATGATTTCCGCCATGCAGGACGATGCCGCCGCTCTCAAGCCCAAGCACCAGTGTTTCCGGCGTCAGCGGCGCGAGCGCATTGATCGGGGTGCCGAAGGTCGAGACGGGGAGGGCGACGCCATCCGAAAGGGCGTAAACCGTCGGCCCCGCAGAAAACACCGTTCTCTCGCCCCACTGCGCCAGATTGTCGACACCGCCGAGAGACAGCACAGTAGGCGCGTCTTCCAGAAGCGTGTTCGGCTTGTAGGCCCCGTCATAGGGCGGAATGGTGATGGCCTTGCCGCGAAACGAATCGAGCAGACGGTCGATGAAGCTCATCTTGTTTCTCCCCAGTATGAGGCCCAGCCCGTCCAGCTCGGATCGGCGCCCTTGAGCTTGATCCGGCCAATGCGGTTGTTCAGGATGCCGCCGATATAGAGGTAGCCCTTGTGCTCGCGCATGGAGGTGACCATCGGGTGGCTGGCGCCACCGAGATCGCCGAGCGTCGCGACGATCCGGCCATCCTCTGCGAATTTCACCACGCCGCCCGTGTTGATGTTGGGAAACAGCCAGTCGTCCTGCGGCAGGCGGCGCGTCATGCGCTTTCGCATACCGGGATGGCGCAGCGCCAGGTCGAAGGTGGGCGTGCGCATGCCGAGCCAAGCCATCCAATAGGTGCCGTCGGACGCGCGGTTGATGTTGTCGGGATAGCCGGGCATGTCGCGGATGACAGTTTCCAGCGTGCCGGCCTTCGGCCCTTCTATCCAGTAGCGGTGAATGGTGCAGGCCCAGGATTCGGCGAGCAGCAGCGAGCGTCCGTCATGCGACAGGCATACGCCGTTAGCGTAACGCAGGTTTTCGAGCACGGTCTTCGTCTTGCCGGTTTTCGGATCATAGACCAGCAGACGGCCCGTCGGGCGGCTTTCCACGGAATCGAGCGCCCAGTCATGGGCATCATAACGCGTCGTGGAGTCGGTGAACCACACCCGACCGTGCCGGTCGATATCACAGTCGTTCGGATCGCGAAGTCGTGCGTCGTCTACGACGGAAAACAGAGAACGGCGGGTTTCGGTGGAAAGCTCACTGACCGCACCATCCGTTGCAACGGAGTAGAGGCCCATGGCGCCGACGCAGGATTTGATTGAACTATCGCGGTCAATTGCCAGACCGAGCGGGAAACCGCCGATGTGTGCGAAAATCTCCGACCTTTTGTAGTCGGGCGCAAGGTAGCGCACGATCTCGCCATGCCGGGTGCCGGCATAGAGGTTGTCGTTCCGGTCGAGAATGACGTCCTCCGGCCCTTCGAGTTCGCCGAGCCCGATGGCCTCGGCCTCTGCCAGGCTGTTGTTCAGCGCATAGGGCGTGCCCGATCCGGGAACTGCTGAGAGGGCAGGCTGCATATGGTGATGAACCGGCGCGACATAGACCTCGGACACCACCTTGTGGCGGTTCTTCAGCCAGCGCACGTCGAGAACGATCGCGGCTGCAAGGATCAGGCCGAGCACCATCTGGTTCGTGCCGGTGCCGGCGCCCATGCGGATCAGGCCGTTGTTGATGATGAGGACGGCGAGCGCGCCCATGAAGCCCTTGGCGATCGAGCCACGTCCGCCGCCGAGGCTGTTGCCGCCGACCACGGCAGCTGTCAGGGCCAGCAGTTCCAAACCGAGGCCGGTTCCCGGGCCGATGCCGGAGAGGCGCGCAGCGAACAGATGACCGGCCATGCCGCAGGCGATACCGGATGCGACATAGGTAAGAAAGACGGTGCGGCGAACCGGTATGCCGATATTGAAGGCCGAGCGGCGGGCACCACCGACGGCGGCGATATGCCAGCCGCTGCGGGAGCGCGAAATGATGACATGCGCAGCCACCGTAAAGATGAGGGCGATCAGCGCGCTTGCGGGCACGCCCCAGACGGCGCCCATGCCGAGCCAGTCGAAACTGTCGGAATAAAGCGGCGAGCTCTGGATCTGCTTCCCATAATGGATGATCAGGATGTCGTAGAGTGAACGACCGATGATCAGTGTGACGAGGGTCGTCAGAAAGGCGCGCAGTCTGAGATAGCCGACCAGATATCCGTTCAGAACGCCGAACAGCGCACCGACGCCAACGGCAGCGAGAAACGACACCCAGAGCGGCGCGCCGGCAATATAGATTGTCGCAAGGGCGGCGAGCGCGGACAGCGCGAAGATGGAGCCGACCGATAGGTCGATACCGCCGCCAATGATGACGATCGTCAGGCCGATGACCACAAGAAGGAATTCGCCAAGCTGTCGTGACGTATCGAGTAGGCTGCCTGCGGTGAAAAAGCCCGGAATCAGCGAGCCGAAGACCGCGACGACGAGAATGAGGAAGACGAACGGCACGAGGTTGTCGGCCCAGTTCTTGACGAGGATCTCGCCCGCAAGATGATCCGGGATCCGGTTATAACGAAACCGGGCGATTGCTTCTCTCATTTTCATCGGTGCATGCGGCCTTTCAAGCCGTGGCGGTCCGGCTGCGCGAGCGGGCCGAACTGTATGTAAGCCTGTGCTGGAACCTGGGCCCGGTGAGGGCGCAGGCATTGACTGGAGCGGATCAGAGCTTGGCTGCCGCGTCGATTTCCTTCTGGCTCCAGCAGGTGCCGGGCTTCAGGTCCGCCTTCGTGCGGGCGCGTTCCTGCGTGTAGAGGTAGCGCGCCTTGTCGCCCGGCTTGTCGTTACCCTGAAGGAGCAGCTTGATCGACGTTACGACGTCATGCGATTGGCGAACCAGTTCGCTGGTCACGATGGCGCCGAACGTTCCATCTTCCAGAAGCTTGCAATCGATTTCTTCGCCGCCGCCTGTGGTGACGAGGAAAACCTTGCCGTTCAGGCCGGCATCGCGGATGGCGGCTGCGGTGCCCTGTGCGGTGGCATCCCAGAAATCGATGATCGCGCAGACGTCGGGGTTCTGCTGTAGAAGGGTCGCCGCCACATTGCGTGCGGTCGTCGCATCCCAGTTCGAGTCCGGCTGGCCGACGATCTTGAAGTCCGGGTTCTTGGCGAGAACGTTCTGAACGCCCGTCCATTGGTCGAGGCTGGACGCATTGACCTGGTCGCCCTGAATGACGCCGATCTTCTTGCTCGAATCCGACCCGCAACCCTTGATCGCGGCTTTGGCTTCGAGTTCGCCGAGCTTCGTCCAGTCGGAGCCGGCGAAGACGTCGGACTGGAAGTTGGAGGGGTTGTCGAGCTGGATCACGAAGATGCCGGCATCCTGCGCACGCTTGAACAGGCGGCTGTAGGAATTGAGATCCGGCGTCTGGACGATCAGCACGTCAGGCTTCTCGGCCGACGAGATCAAATCGGTGATAGCCTGCGCGCCGGCATCCACGCTCCAGTTCGGATCGCGCGTTTCCCAGATGCCGCCGAAGGCTTTCACTTCCTCGCCGATGAAGTGGTTCCAGCCCTGCGCCAGGTCGAAGCCCATGGTCATGGGCACGAGCACAACCCGCTTGCCCTTGAGCGCTGCATCAAAAGCTGCCGGCCCCGGATTAGTCGCATCCTGTGCCATGGCGCCGAAAGAAAGCGCCGCGGCAATCATGCTGCCCGTCACCGCGGCCAGAAGGCCGCGTTTCCAGAATGTCATCGTATAGTCCCCTTCCAAGATATGGGCAGAACCTGCCCGGTCAAAATTCAGATGTCGCCCTGCTGGCTCGTTTGCTCGTCTCGCGGGTTCAACCGACCGTCGAGGATGATGGCCGCAAGCAGGATCAAGGCCTTGATCAGGTTTTGATAGATGTTCGGCAGGTCGAGGATCGTCATGCCGTTCAGCGTGATCCCGATCAGAAGCGCGCCGACGAGAACATTGCGCATGCCGCCCTTGCCGCCAGCGAGCCCGATGCCGCCGATCACGACGACCAGCACCACGTCGTAGAGCAGCGTCGAGTTGACGATGCGCGTGTTCATGCTTTGAAGGCTGAGCGCGGTGGAAATACCGGCAATCCAGGCAAGCAGCGCGCTGACGACATATTTCAGCACCGTCAGCGGGCGCACCGCGATACCCATGGTGCGCGCCGCCTGATAGTTGTCGCCCATCAGGTAGATGAAGCGGCCGGCGCGGGTGTAGCGCAAAAGCAGCCCGACGGTGACGAGAAGCCCAGCAAATAGAAGCACATCGAGCGGGAGGCCGAGCAGGCGCATCTGCCCAAGCGAAATCAGCAAGGTCGCGTCCGGCGGGATATAGACGACATCCTGCGACAGGACCTGCGAACGCACGAAGCCGAAAACGAAAGCGCTCGAAGCCAGCGTTGCGAAAAGTGCCGGAACGCTCGCATACGCAACGAGGAACCCGTTTGCTGCACCGATCGCGATGACGATCAGGAGAACCGCGAAACTGGCGCCAGCAAGCCCCCAACCGTTTCGCAGAAGCTGAAGCTGCAGCGCCGTAGCGACGACCATGACGGAGACCATGGAGAGATCAATGCCCCGGCCGATCACGACGAGCCCCATGCCGATCGCCAGGATACCGAGAACGGAGACGCTTCGCACGATGGAAATCAGATTGGCGGAAGTGCGGAAGCCCTCAAGCGTCAGGGCAAACCCTGCAAAAAGCACCAATGCCAGGACAAGCACGATCGTCTGCTGGCTGACCGAACGACCAAAGCCCGTGGCATGCGACATCGAAAGTACCTTTTTGTCGTCCGTAACGTTGATCGCCGCCCCGACATCGACCAATGGAGAACCTGTGAAGGGCCTATTGATATCCAGAATCGCCTCGCGCGAGCAGATCGAAATTTCTATGTTTGCGTGCAAAGGTGGACGCGTTTTGCGGTTCCGGTGCCCTCGGTGGAATTTTTCCATATACCCAGTGTCAATCCGCATGGGGTCCCGACGCACGGCAGGGAACTCAGGTTAGGACACTCCGAATAATAACTACGTCGATTGTCTGGGTCTGATGGAGTAGTTCCATTCTGGATGGAAGTCATCGCCGGTGATGTTGAGGGTGTCGATCTCGATCTTGGAAACTTTTATGCCTTTT
>JASGEG010000244.1:0-4336 GCA_047606605.1 Rhizobium sp. | reverse complement strand
CACAACCGCGCGTCCGGGGCTCGGGGAATAGAGCCCTTTCGAGACGCGTCCTACTTCTGCGGAAAGGCATTCTTCGATGGGCAAGTCTATCGCGCTTTTGTTTGCGTGCGCGGCACTGGTGATTCTCGCTGGCTCGTTCATGGCCCGCGGCAGCATCGCTTCGGTCAAGGGCGAATGCACGCCGACCTACGGCGTCGATCCCTGCACCACGGGTTCCATCACCCCGTCATCCTCGAACTGATCGAGCATGAAAAAGGCCGGTTTTCACCGGCCTTAATTGTTTCCAGCTTTTAAAACGAATTCTGCAGCTCAGCCGACGGTATAAAGGCCGATCAGGCCGAGTATGCCGACGCCGATGCGCCACCAGGCGAAGGGGGCGTAGCCGCGGCGCGAGACGAAGTCGAGCAAGGCCCGGACCACGAACAGCGCCGTGATGAAGGCGGCGACGAAGCCGATGACGATCAGCAGGCCCTGGTCCATGCTGAGGTCGTGACGGCTCTTCCACAGATCCAGCGTGAAGGCGCCGACCATCGTCGGCATGGCGAGGAAGAAGGAAAACTCGGCAGCCGAGCGCTTGTCCGCACCGAGCAGCAGGGCGCCGACGATGGTCGAGCCGGAGCGCGAGGTGCCGGGGATCATGGCAAGGCACTGGAAGAAGCCGATCTTGACCGCCATCGGCCAGGAAAAGTCGTAGGCGCTGGTATATCTCGGCTTGAACTCGATCCTGTCGATGACGAGCAGGACGATGCCGCCGAGAATCAGCGAAATACAGATGACGGCCGGCGTTTCGAAGAGCACGCCCTTGATGAAATCATGCGCGAGCGCGCCGATGACGGCGGCCGGCAGGAAGCCGAACAGAACGGCCAGCACGAAATGCCGCGCCTTGACGCTGACCGGCAGTGCCTTGGCGATCTGGACGAGACGATTGAAATAGACGAGCAGGATGGCGAGAATCGCGCCGAGCTGGATCAGAACTTCGAAAGTGCCTGCGGATTTAAAGCCGAGAAAATGTCCAATCAAAATCAAATGGCCCGTGGAGGAAACGGGAATAAACTCCGTAAGGCCTTCCACGAGGCCCAAAACCAGCGCGATAATAATTTGTTCAGCCATATTGTGTCCTTTGTCAAACGGCGGGGCGGCCCGATTCGCTTGTGTTAACTAGGCCAAGCTCCTATAGCTTCAACCGATGACGCATGACTAGGGTCGCAACATGACGAACCCGAGAGACCTCTAAGCAACTTTCATTAAAGCCAGAGTACCAATGCCGACGCTGTACCATCACTCCATGTCATCTCCGTCACGGTTCGTCCGTCTGATCCTGACCGAATACGGCTATCAGACGGAACTGATCGAGGAGCAGACCTGGGAAAAGCGCCGCGACTTCCTGGCGCTCAATCCGGCCGGCACCCTGCCCGTCTATGTCGACGACAGCATGCGGGCGCTCTGCGGCGCCACCGTGATCTCCGAATATCTCGACGAGACCCATGGCGTCCTGAAGCGCGATCGCCGGCTGCTGGCGGAAGATCCCTTCCAGCGCGCCGAAATCCGCCGGCTGACCGAATGGTTCATGCAGAAGATGGAACAGGACGTCACGCGGCCGCTGACGCGCGAACGCGTGTTCAAGCTGCAGATGACCGCCGACCAGGGCGGCGGCGCCCCCGATTCCAAGGTCATGCGCATGGCGCGCGGCAATATCCGCCAGCATATGAAATATCTCTCCTGGCTCGCCGGCTCGCGGCAGTGGCTCGCCGGCGACCGGCTGAGCTACGCGGATCTCGCGGCAGCGGCCTCTGTTTCCGTCCTCGATTATCTCGGCGAGATCGACTGGGCGGAATCGCCCGTTGCAAAGGAATGGTATCAGCGGCTGAAATCGCGCCCGTCCTTCCGCCCGATCCTGGCGGAGCGCGTGCGCGGCGTAACCCCGGTATCGCATTACGCAGACCTGGATTTCTGACGAGGGCAAGTCATGCCCGACGATCGAGCAGCGGAAAAGGAAAGCAGGCGGCGGCAGACGCTCACCGCCTTTCTTCGCGACGAAGCGCGGGCGCAGGGGTTCGATCTCTGTCGCATCACCCGGCCGGACGCCATTCCCGAGGCCGGCGTCAGGCTCGACCAGTTCCTTGAACAAGGCTACCACGGCACCATGGCGTGGATGGAAGAGACCCGCGAACGCCGCGGCAACCCGCGCATGCTCTGGGGGGACGTGCGCTCCATCGCGGTCTTCGGCCTGAATTACGGCCCGGAGGAAGACCCGCGCGGCATTCTGGAGAAGCCCGACAAAGCGGCCATCTCCGTCTATGCCCGCAACCGCGACTATCACGACGTCATCAAGGGCCGGCTGAAAGAGATCGCCACCCGCTTTGCGGCGCGCTCGCGGGAGGACGTCAAGGTCTTCGTCGATACCGCGCCGGTCATGGAAAAGCCGCTGGCGGCAGCAGCCGGGCTCGGCTGGCAAGGCAAACACACCAATCTCGTCAGCCGAACGCATGGCTCCTGGCTGTTTCTGGGCTCGATGTTCACCACCGCCGATCTGGAGCCGGACCAGACCGAGATCGACCATTGCGGCTCCTGTCGCGCCTGTCTCGACGCCTGTCCGACGGCGGCCTTCCCGGCGCCCTACCAGCTCGACGCGCGCCGCTGCATCTCCTATCTCACCATAGAGCATAAAGGGCCGATCGATCCGCTGCTTCGGCCGCTGATCGGCAATCGCATCTACGGCTGCGACGACTGTCTCGCCGCCTGTCCCTGGAACAAATTCGCCAGCTCGGCATCGGAGATGAAGCTGATCGCCCGCGAAGACCTCAAGGAACCGTCGATCGCCTTTCTGCTTGATCTCGACGATGCCGCCTTTCGCACCTTCTTCAGCGGCTCGCCGGTCAAGCGCATCGGCCGCGACCGCTTCATCCGCAATGTGCTGATCGCCGCCGGCAATTCGGGCGACCGTGCTTTTGTCCCGGCCTGTCGGCGGCTCGCCGGCGATGCCTCTCCCGTCGTGCGCGGCATGGCGGTCTGGGCGCTGTCGCGGCTGATGACGGCTGGCGAGTTCCGCGTTTTTGCGGCAGAAAGAACCGAGGAGCCGGACGAGGATGTCCGTGCGGAATGGAAACTGGCGGGAGTGGCGTGATGCATGTGATGATTTTCGGCTGCGGCTATTCGGGAACGGCGATCGCCAAGGCCTTTGCCGGCTCCGGCATTCGCATCTCCGGCACGACGCGCTCGGCTGACAAGGCGGACCTGCTCGCCAAGGACGGCGTCGAGGCCTTCGTCTTCGACGGTGAGACGCTCGATCCGGCATTGGCCGAAGCGATGCAATCCGCGACCCATCTCGTGCAATCGATCGCGCCCGGCAAATCAGGCGATCCGCTGCTCAAGCTGGCGCAGCTCGACCTGCACGCCCTGATGCCGAAGCTCGAATGGGTCTGCTATCTCTCCACCGTCGGCGTCTATGGCGATCACAAGGGCGCATGGGTGAGCGAACAGACGCCGCTGCACCCGGTTTCCGACCGCTCCGTCGAGCGCGTCGAGGCGGAGGACGGCTGGTTGCGCCTTGGCGTCCGGCTCGGCATCCCGGTCGCCGTGCTCAGACTCGCGGGCATTTATGGCCCCGGCCGCAACGCCTTCTGCAATCTGGAAAAGGGCACCGCCCGGCGGCTGATCAAGGCCAACCAGGTCTTCAACCGCATCCGCGTCGAGGATATCGGCGCCTGCGCCAAATTCCTCTCCGATCGCAGCCTCGGCGGCATCTATAATGTCACGGACGACGAGCCGAACGCGCCGCAGGATATCATTGTCGAGGCCGCCCGCCTGATGGGGGTCGAACCACCGCCGGAACAGCCCTTCGAAACGGCGGAACTGACGCCGATGGCGCGCTCCTTCTATGGTGAGAACAAGCGGGTCTCGAACGCGAAACTGCGCTCCCTCGGCTTCCTCTTCCGCTATCCGGAATACCGCATGTCGCTTGCCGAGCTCTGGATGTCCGGCCGCTGGCGGGGCTGAAAACGCCGCGATATTGAACCTCAATTCCGCATGAAAATTCCTACCAAGGTAGGTGGCCTAGTTCAATTTTCTCCTTATTTATGGTTAATGATCTCTGAAATTGCACAAATGCGGCAGCAAATAAGGCGAAGCCGGAAAATTATTTTTTCTTATTTTGTGATCCATGACTCTCCGTCGGAAGTCTGAGAAAATTTATTCAGTTTTTAACTGATTCCATTAGGTTTTTCCAAGAATTGACCTTTTGGACTCCCTGGCACATTGGCCCGACAAGATCACAAATATTACAGTCTGTAACATTCCGTGATTTCGGGAGGCACTTTTTCGCCATTTTTGGCCCGAT
>JASGEG010000243.1:0-25801 GCA_047606605.1 Rhizobium sp. | reverse complement strand
GTAGGAATCGGCGATCTGGAAAATTTCCGACAGCCGGTGGGAAACATAGACGATGCCCTTTCCCGCGGCCTTCAGGCGCTCGATCGTCGCAAACAGGTGCTGGGCTTCCTTTTCGCCGATGGCCGACGTCGGCTCGTCCATGAAGATAACTTCGGCGTCATGGCTGAGCGCCTTGGCGATCTCGACAAGCTGCACCTGGGCAACGGAGAGATTCATCATGAACTGGCTCGCACGTATGGCGAAGCCCAGCTGGTCCAGCAGCGCCTGGGCATTGCGGTTCATGGTCTTGAAATCGATCCCGCCGAAACGCGCCGCCGGCTCGCGGCCGAGATAGATGTTCTCGGCAACCGACATATGCGGGATCGGGCTCAGCTCCTGCTCGATGATCGCAATGCCGGCGGCCAAAGCGTCGGCGGGCGTCGAATAGACCACGTCCTGTCCGCGACGGCGAATGGAGCCGCCATCGCGCGCATGGATGCCCATGAGGATCTTCAGAAAGGTGGACTTGCCCGCGCCGTTGCCGCCGCAGAGCGCATGCACCGACCCGGCGCGCAGCTGCAGGCGGCCGTCGCGCAGCGCGGCCACGCCGCCAAAGGACTTCCGAAGCCCCTCCACTTCCAGCAGGAATTCCACGTTCTTTCCTCCAGCACACCGCGCGGTGAGGGTTATTCCCCTCCAACCACGCATCCTCCAGTGTTTATGTTGACAATATTCGGAGATGAATCGACAAATGTCAATAATGCGGTGAAAACATAAATCGGCGACATGTCTCGACAGCCTGAATGCCACTCCTGGAAACGAGGCTGCAGCTTGCGAATACTCAACGGCTGCGGACCGCTGCCGCCGCAAGTCCGCCGATTGATTGACGTCAAGGATTGCCGGGCGCGGTACAAACTGGTTTTCTCGCCGCAACGGCCGCTACATCCAACAACGGAATGATCACATCATGCACAGACCCGCGAATTCGCTTTTCCCCGGTTTCGAGGATAGTCGCGTCGTGACCGCCGATGCGGAACTGGCCGTATTGGCCGGCGGACGCGGGCCGGCGATCCTGCTGCTGCACGGCTACCCGGAAACGCGATCGACCTGGCACCGCATCGCGCCGGCTCTCGCCGCCTCCCATCGCGTGATCGTTCCCGACCTGCCCGGCTATGGCGACAGCCTCCTTGTCGGCGATACGCGCGGCGCGGGCTCCAAGCGCCGCATGGCAAAAGGCCTGCATGAGATGATGAAGGCGCTCGGACACGACCGCTACGTCGTGATCGGCCATGACCGCGGCGGCCGCGTCGCCTACCGCATGGCGCTCGACTACCCGGACGCGGTCGTCGCGCTGGTCTCGGTGACGGTCGTGCCGACACCGGAAATGTGGGAGGGCGCCAGCAAGGCCTTCGGCATGGGCGCATGGCATTGGTTCATGATGGCGCAGCCGGCGCCGCTGCCGGAAAAGCTCATGGCGGCGGACCCGCGCTTCCTGATCGACGTCACCCTCGACAAGATGGCGGTCGGCATCGACAGGCTTCACCCGCTGGCGCTGGAGGATTACCGGGCGGCCTTCGACAGGCCGGATGCGCGGCACGCCATGTGCGAGGATTACAGGGCCGGCGCCACGGTTGATGACGCCGACGATCGCGCCGACCGCGCCTCAGGCCGGAAAATCCGTGCACCCGTTCTCGTCCTATGGGAAGAAGGACGCCTCTATGGCGGCGGCCGCGAACCGATGGCCATATGGGAGGACTGGGCGGACAATGTCCAGGGCATCGGCATCGGCGGCGGCCATCTGCTGCCCGAGACCGCCGCCGACGAGGTTCTGGCGACACTCCTGCCTTTCCTGAAAACGGCCGCCGATAACAGGCGATGACCAATGCCACGAGATTGCCGGACCATGCCTCCACGGCATGGGAGACGCAATCATTGTCGGTTCTCTTCCACCGCCGCCGATGGCAAAGAGGAACCGAGACGCCGCAGAGCATCGCCCCATGGGAGGAGACATCAGATGAGCCTGATCTTGAACCGCCGCCAGGCGCTTGCCGGCATGGGCGCCCTCGGCGCGGCTGCCGCCTTCGGCATGCCCGCACGCGCGGCAACCCGCAATCTCGCGGTTCTGCATCTCGCCAGCCACGCACCGAGCTTCATTGCTCATGAGCGCGGCTACTACAAGCAAGCCGGGCTCGATATCGAGCTGAAATTCTTCGAAGCCGCCCAGCCGATGGCGGTCGCGATTGCCTCCGGCGACGCCGATTTCGGCGTGACGGCGATGAGCGGCGGCTTGATCAGCCTGGCGCAGAAGGACGCGATCAAGGTGATCGGCGGCGCGCTGACCGAGGAAAAGGGCACGGTCGGCGCCATCATCCTCGCCTCGAACAAGGCTTACGACGCCGGCCTGACCGATCCGTCCAAGCTTGCCGGCAAGAGCTTCGGCATCACCACGGCTGGCTCCTCCTTCCATTTCATGATCCACAAGATCGCCCAGGCCAACAACATCAAGCTTGCCGATATCCAGCTTCGCCCGCTGCAGAAGCTCGGCGCCATCGTCGGCGCGCTGTCGACCGGCCAGATCGACGCCTGGGCGATCCAGCCGAACGTCGCCAAGCAGATGCTGCGCGAAGGGGCGGCCAAGCAGATCGGCCTCGTTTCCGACTATGCGCCGAACTATCAGGTGACGACCGCCTTCACCTCCACCAAGAACACCAAAAGCGAAAAGGAGCTGACGGCGGCCTTCGTCACCTCCTACTCCCGGGCGATCGCCGACTACAACGCCGCCTTCGTCGACAAGACCGCCGGCGATGCCGAGCGCGACGATCTCGCCAGGATCGTCCATAAATATGTCGAGAGTGACAGCCCTTTCGAGACAGCAAAGCAGAACCTGATCGATGGCGCCATGCGCATCAACAATGGGCTGGCGCTCTCGCTCGACAGCTGCGTCGAACAGCTCGAATGGTTCAAATCCGAAGGCATGGTCAAGGACGCGATCACCAACGAGCAACTCTTCGACACGTCCTACGTCAAGACGATCTGACCGGCCTGCAGCCGGATGCGGGGACGTCCAGTCCCCGCCTGGAGGACCCATGGACCTGAAACTCAAGAATGTCGGCCATCGCTACGGGTCCGTCGAGGTGCTGAAAGACATCTCGCTCGACATCCCGCAGGGCCAGATCATCTGTCTGATCGGACCGTCGGGATGCGGCAAATCGACCCTGCTGCGCTTCCTCGGCGGCCTGGAACGCCCATCCTCGGGCGAGGTTCTGCAGATCGGCAACCCGCCCGAGGGCTCGCTCAATCCGCTGACCTACGTCTTCCAGCATTTCGCACTGCTGCCGTGGCGCACGGTCGAGGGCAACATCAAGCTGGTGCTGGAGGATCATCGTCTCGGCAGGAGCGAGATGGACGCGATCATCACCGATGTTCTGGAGCGTACGCGGCTTTCCGAGTTCCGCCATGCGCTCCCCAAGCAGCTTTCCGGCGGCATGCGCCAGCGTGTCGCGATCAGCCGGGCGCTGGCCGTGCGCCCCGCCGTCATGCTGATGGACGAGCCACTCTCGGCGCTCGACAGCCAGACGCGCGAACTGCTGATGGACGACCTGATCTCGCTCTGGACCCGGCAGCCCTTCACCTCGGTCTATGTCACCCATAACCTCAATGAAGCGGTGCGGCTGGGGCACCGCGTCGTCGTCCTGTCACGCCGGCCCGGACGCATTCGCGAGATCGTCGACATCGACATGCCCCTGTCGGAGCGGCATCTGGCCGACCCGGTGCTGGAGGAAAAGCAGGCGCAGCTTTGGGAGCTGATGCGCGAGGAGGCGATGGCCGCCGACAAGGAGCTGGTCCATGTCTGACGCCACCATGGTCCCGACGCCGGCGGCAATCGCCGAAGACGCCAAAGCCGGCACACCGGTCCGCGCCGTGCCCTTCCGCGGCGGCGGTTTTGCCCCAAGGCCGGTGCGCGGCATGGCGGTCGCGGTCTTCATCGTTCTCATCGCCCTTGCCGAAATCGGCACGCGCACCGGCTTTATTTCGAACCTGACGCTGCCGCGTCCCTCGGCGGTGCTCGAGACCTTCGTGCAGCTCTGGCAGACCGGCCTGCTGTGGCAGCATCTGCTGCCTTCGCTGCAACGGCTTTTCGTCGG
Organism: Rhizobium sp.; assembly: GCA_047606605.1. Classification (GTDB taxonomy): domain Bacteria; phylum Pseudomonadota; class Alphaproteobacteria; order Rhizobiales; family Rhizobiaceae; genus Rhizobium. The sequence goes on along the minus strand of JASGEG010000243.1, from coordinate 21,677 downwards.
CGCCGCCCTTGGCATCACCGCCGGCATTTCGATCGGCGTCAGCATCGGCCTGTTCAGCCATGTCCGGGCCGGGCTCGTGCCGCTGGTCGCGGCCCTGTTTCCGATCCCGAAGATCGCGCTTTTGCCACTTTTCGTCATCTGGTTCGGGATCGACGAGACCTCGAAATACGCCCTGATCGCCTTCGGGACCTTCACGCCGACCGTCGTCGCCACCTATGGCGCCGTCGACAATGTCGATCGTTCGCTGATCCGCATGGGCCAGAGTTTCGGCCTGAGCTGGTGGTCGATCGTGCGCAAGATCGTCCTGCCGGGCGCCTTCCCCGCCATTCTCTCCGGCCTTCGGGTTTCGATCTCGATTGCCATCATCCTTTTGGTGGCGGCGGAAATGCTCGGCGCGCAGTTCGGCATCGGCGCCTATATTCTCGAGGCAGGCTCGCTCTACGACCTCGAAAAACTGTTCACCGGTGTCGCCATATTGTCGATCATGGGCCTGATCGTGAATTTCGTGATCGGGCTGATCGAGCGGCGCTTCCTGAACTGGCGCGGATAGCTACATAGCAATGCCGATCGATGATCCCGCCGCTCAAGCCATGACGGTCGGGGATCAGGCGCCGTTTTCGCGGATGCGCGAGAAGGCGGCCAGCACTGTGCGTTCGGAACGCGCCAGATAGGCTTCGAGCACCGCCGCCGCCTCGGCGGGCTTTCCCGCCTCGAGGTCGGCCAGGATGGCCGCGTTGCGGTCGACATAGGGTGCATGCAGGAATTCCGGATCGTCCAGCAGCCCGAAACACAGACGAAGCTCGGCGGCGATCTGCGTGTAGAAAGTGCTGAGGCGCTTGCTGTCAGCAAGATCGACGATCGCGGCATGGAAGGCCATGTTGGCACTGCCGACGGCTCGCCAGTCTCCGGACGCACTGTGTTCCAATGCCGTCTCGACCGCGCGGCGCATGCGGGCAACGGCGGGATGTTTGGGATGCGCCTGTTCCAGCGCGCGACACTCGATCATCCGCCGCATCCGGTAAATGTCGATGATCGAGGCCATGTCGGGCGTGGCGACGAAGACACCGCGATTGGGCTCATGCCGAAGCAGCCCGTCCTTGGTGAGCAGCCGGAAAGCCTCCCGCAGTGAATTGCGCGAGACCTGGAGCTCGGCGCAAAGCGCGGGCTCGGACAGGCGCTGACCGGGCCGAAATTCGCCGGCGATCAGCTTGTCGCGAAGCTCGTCCGCCAGGCGCGGCACCAGCGCCGTGGTCATGTCCCGTGACGTCATAAAATTCCCTTCGAAGCATTTCGGCGCGGAAGCGCCGAGGCGCATCGATAGCCTGCTTCACCGGCCTTGGAAACTGGTCCCGCCACGACCGGCCAGCAGCACCACGGAGATTCGCGGGCAAAAGCGCCGGAAACTGCCCGGCCTGGCGGCAAAACATGCCTATTCGGACTGCATTCTGCCCATGGATTGCGCATATTGGTAGAACGATATCATAAAATCGTTGAACGATCTTGACAGAATTGTGAAACGCGGCGACGCTGCCCTTGTAAACCGGCCCAAGCGGCCCGGGATGACGCAAGCGATCAACGGAGATGCCCTATGGAGCAGCATTCACTTTCATCGAACAGCGCCGCCCCGGCCGCTGACGCCCCCTCTGCCGGCGCGCCGGTACAATCGCGCCGCGCCGCCCTGACGGCGGCCATCCTGCTGATGGCGATGTCGGCCGTCGGCCCCGGCTTCATCACCCAGACGGCCACCTTCACCGTCAAGCTCGGCGCCGCCTTCGCCTTCGGCATCCTGGCCTCGATCGTCATCGATTTCGTCGTGCAGGCCAATATCTGGCGCATTGTTACGGTCACCCGCATGCGCGCCTCCGATATCGCCAATGCGGCCATTCCGGGCTCGGGCTATCTTCTCGCCGTGCTGGTAATGGTCGGCGGCCTGTTCTTCAACATCGGCAATATTGCCGGTGCCGGCCTCGGCACCAATGCGATGCTCGATCTGGACCCGAAGATCGGCGGCTCGATCGCAGCCCTTGCCGCCGTCGCCATCTTCCTGTCACGGCGGGCCGGCATCGCCATGGACCGCGTCGTGCTGATCGCCGGCATCGTCAAGCTCGTCCTCGTCGTCTATGTCGCCATCGTCGCCGGCCCGCCGGTCGCGGAAGCCCTGCACCAGACCGTGATGCCCGACACCATCGATTTCGCCACGATCACCACCATCGTCGGCGGTACGGTCGGCGGCTACATCACCTATGCCGGCGCCCATCGCCTGCTCGACAAGGGCACCGTCGGCATCGAGAACCTGCAAGCCGTCAACCGCGCCGCCCTGACCGGCATCGCGGTGACCGGCGTCATGCGCTACATCCTCTTTCTTGCCGTGCTCGGCGTCGTGGCGAGCGGTGTCGTCATCGACATTTCCGGCAAGTCGGCCAATCCCGCCGCCCAGGCATTCCAGGCGGCATCCGGCCAGATCGGCCTGCGTCTCTTCGGCGCCGTCCTGCTTGCCTCGGCCATGACCAGCATCATCGGCGCGGCCTATACGTCCGTCTCCTTCCTGACCGCCTTCAAGAAGGACATCACCGAGCGCAGCCGCAACCTGGCGACCGTCGGCTTCATCGCCGTATCGCTCCTCGGCTTCGTCGTCATGAAGACCACGCCCGCCGCCATGCTGGTCTTCGTCGGCGGCCTGAACGGCCTGGTCCTGCCGATCGGCCTTTCCATCTTCATGTATGCGGCCTGGGCCCGCAGCGATCTCATGGGCGGCTATCGCTATCCGCGCTGGCTGCTGGTGCTCGGCATACTGACTTGCGCCCTCACCTGGTACATGGGTTACAAGTCTATCAACCCGATCTTCGCATTCCTGAGCATGTAAGGGAGGACGTTTCCATGGCTTCGATCGATCTCAACAGCGACCTCGGCGAAAGCTACGGCGCCTGGAGCATGGGCGACGACACGGCGATGCTCGCCGTCGCCTCCAGCGCCAACATCGCCTGCGGCTTCCATGCCGGCGATCCCGTCGGCATCCTGAAGACGGTGCGCGCCGCCGCCGCGCAGGGCGTTTCGATCGGAGCACATGTCTCCTATCCCGACCGCGTCGGCTTCGGCCGGCGCGACATGGATGTCGCCAGCGCCGAGCTCGTCGCCGACGTCATCTATCAGATCGGCGCCCTGAAAGGCATCGCCGCCGCCGCCGGCACAACGGTCGGCTACGTCAAGCCGCACGGCGCGCTCTACAACCGCATCGCCCATGATCCCCGCCAGGGCAAGGACGTCATCGACGCGATCAAGGCGATCGACCCGTCGCTGGTACTGATGGGCCTCGCCAATGCCCCGATCCTCGACCTCGCAAGGAAGGCGGGGCTTGCCGTGGTGGCGGAAGCCTTTGCCGACCGGGCCTATACGCCGGACGGCCAGCTGGTCTCGCGCCGCGAGGCGGGCGCCGTCCTCCACGATCCGGAGGTCATCACCAGCCGCATGCTGCAGCTCGTGCGCGAAGGCACGCTAGTCGCCATCGACGGCTCGACCATCCGGCTCGAAGCGCAGTCGATCTGCGTGCATGGCGACAGCCCCGGCGCCGTCACCATCGCCCAGGAGCTGCGCCGCCGCTTCGAGGCCGAGGGCATCGTCGTCAAATCCTTCCTCTCCGCCTGAACGCGGCCGACAGGAGACCGACATGATCGCCACCGACCGCCTTCGCCACGTCGATACGCAACCGGCCCACGCGGCAAGGCAGCGCTACCGTGCCGGTGCCATCGAGCCGACCTCCGGCATTGCGCCGGGCTTCACCCAAGCCAATCTGATCGTCCTGCCGCGCGACTGGGCCTTCGATTTCCTGCTCTATGCGCAGCGCAATCCGAAGCCCTGCCCGGTGCTCGACGTCTCCGACCCCGGCTCTCCCACGACGATCCTGGCACCCGGCGCGGACCTGCGCACCGACCTGCCGCTCTACCGCATCTGGCGCGACGGCAAGCTTGCCGAGGAAACCGCCGACGCGAGCAAGGCCTGGGCGGAATATCCGGACCTCGTCGCCTTCCTGATCGGCTGCAGCTTTACCTTCGAAACGCCCATGGTCGAGGCCGGCATCGAGATCCGCCACATGACGGACAAATCGAATGTGCCGATGTACCTGACCGACCGACCCTGCCGCCCCGCCGGCCGGCTCAAGGGCAACATGGTCGTCTCGATGCGGCCGATCCCTGCATCCCGCGTCGCCGACGCCGCAACCATTTCCGGCCGCTTTCCGGCGGTCCACGGCTCGCCGGTGCATGTCGGCGCGCCGGAACTGATCGGCATCAAGGATATTTCCAAGCCCGATTTCGGCGACGCCGTACGCATCGAGCCCGGCGAGGTTCCGGTGTTCTGGGCCTGCGGGGTGACGCCGCAAGCCGCCGTCATGGCGTCGGGCGTGCCCTTTGCGATCACCCATGCGCCGGGGCATATGTTCATCACCGACATTCCCGATTCCGCCTATCATGCCTGAGGCCAAGATGCGTTTCCTTCCCGTCAACCTGACGACACTGCTGGTCGAGCTTGCCGGCCTCGACGAAACACTGGCGCTGTTTGCCTCCCTCACCGCCTCCCCGCTCGACGGCATAGAGGAGATGATTCCAGCGGCCCGCACGCTGATGATCCGCTTCCACCCGGACAGGATCACGGCGGGGGGCATCGCCGCAGAGGTTGCCGCACGCGATCTCTCCGCTCTTCTCCCTTCCGTCGAGACGGTGGTGGAGATACCGGTCGATTACAATGGCGAAGATCTCGCGGAGGTGGCGGAACTGACCGGTCTCAGCATTGCGGAGGTGATCCGCCGCCATACCGAGAGCGAATTCACCGTCGCCTTTTGCGGCTTCGCCCCCGGCTTCGGCTATCTCGTCGGCGGCGATCCCATACTTCACGTTCCCCGCCGCAAGAGCCCGCGCACCCGCATTCCCGCCGGCGCGGTGGCGATTGCCGGCGCCTTCAGCGGCGTCTATCCGCAGGAAAGCCCCGGCGGCTGGCAGCTTATCGGCGTCACACCGCTCAAGATGTGGGATATTGACCGCGACCCGCCGGCCCTCTTCCAGCCGGGTTATCGCGTCCACTTCACCGATCTCGCCAAAATCGGCAGGACGGCCGCCGCCACGCCGAAGACCGCAAAGACTGTCACGGCTGTGCAAGCGCCGACAGCCCCCTTCTCGGCCTTCCGCATTCTGGCAGCCCCGATCCCTGCGGTGTTTCAGGATCTCGGCCGCTTCGGCCAGGCCGGCCAGGGCGTGTCCGCCTCCGGGGCTCTGGATCAGAGTGCGCTGAAGGCGGCAAACCGCATCGTCGGCAATCCGGCCGGCCTGCCCTGCCTGGAAATCACCCTCGGCGGCTTCTCCTTCGGGGCAACGGGCCGCGCGACGATCGCGCTGGCCGGAGCGCCATGCCCGATCACGGTCAGGGACGCCTTCGGCCGTATCCTTGACATGGCATCCTGCCGACCGCTGGCGCTGGAGCCGGGCGATGTCGTCACGCTTGGAAATCCCGAAAGGGGCATGCGCAGCTACCTCGCCGTGCGTGGCGGCTTCGATGTCAAGCCGGTGCTCGGCAGCGCCTCCACCGACATGCTCGCCGTCGTCGGCCCCGCGCCGATAACGGCCGGCGCGACGCTCGCCATCGATGAAGGCGCAACAGGGTTGGCAAGCGTCGCGCTGACGGAAAGCCCGGCCTTCGCGCTGCCGGCGGCAGCCGATGTCGTCACGCTGGATGTGGTGCTCGGTCCCCGCGCCGACTGGTTTACGCAGAAGGGGCTGGAGACGCTGACCGGCCAGCTCTGGCAGGTCACGCCGCAATCGAGCCGCGTCGGCATCCGGCTTGCCGGCGATCGGCCGATCGAGCGGATCGACAGCGTCGAGCTGCCGAGCGAGGGCACGGCGACCGGCGCCATCCAGGTGCCCCATAGCGGCCAGCCCGTGCTGTTCCTGGCGGACCATCCGCTGACCGGCGGTTATCCGGTGATCGGCGCTGTTGCCGAATACCACCTCGACCTTGCCGGACAGATCCCCATCGGCGCGAAAATCCGTTTTCGACCGATTGCCCCCTTTGCCGAAATCGAGCCCGCAGCGGCTGAAGAGAAGAAACCATGAGGAAGCATCCCATGAAAAAAGTGCTGATTGCCAATCGCGGCGAGATCGCGGTCCGCATCCTGCGCGCCTGCCGGGACTACGGCCTGCAATCGGTGGCGGTCTACGCCGATCCGGATATGAACGCGCCCTTCGTCAAGCTGGCCGACGAGGCCTACAGTCTCCCGGGCGCGACGCCGGCCGAGACCTATCTCGATATCGACAAGCTGATCGACATTGCCCATCGTTCCGGCGCCGATGCCGTGCATCCGGGCTATGGCTTCCTGTCGGAACGCGCCGAATTCGCCAATGCGGTCATCAATGCCGGCCTCATCTGGATCGGCCCCGATCCGCAGGTGATCGAAACGCTCGGCGACAAGGTCTCGGCGCGACGGATCGCGCTCGGCGTCGGCGCGCCGCTGGTCGCCGGCAGCGACGGCCCGGTGGAGACCGCGGCCGAGGTCGTGGCCTTTGCCGAAAAACATGGGCTGCCGGTTGCGATCAAGGCCGCCCATGGCGGCGGCGGACGCGGCCTGAAGGTCGCCTGGAAGATCGACGAGATCGCCGAGCTTTATCAATCGGCGGTGCGTGAGGCGACGGCCGCCTTCGGGCGCGGCGAATGCTTCCTCGAGCGCTTCCTCGACCGGCCGCGCCATATCGAGGCGCAGGTGCTGGCCGACAAGCACGGCAATGTGCTGGTGCTTGGCACCCGCGACTGCTCGCTGCAGCGCCGCAATCAGAAGCTCATCGAAGAGGCGCCGGCACCATTCCTGAGCGATGCGCAGCGCCAGTCGATCCACGATGCGGCGAAAAAAATCTGTGCGGCCGCCGGCTATAGCGGTGCCGGCACGGTCGAATTCCTGCTCGGCGTCGACGGCACCATCTCCTTCCTCGAGGTCAATACCCGGCTGCAGGTCGAACATCCCGTCACCGAGGAAACCACCGGCATCGATCTCGTCATCGAACAGTTCCGCATCGCCGAAGGCCTGCCGCTGGCTATCACCGAGACGCCGCAGCCGCGCGGCCATTCCATCGAGTTCCGCATCAATGCGGAAGACCCCGGCCGGGGATTCCTGCCGACGCCCGGCACGATCACCGCCTTCGAGGCGCCCTCGGGACCCGGCATCCGCCTCGACAGCGGCGTCGTTGCCGGCTCGACCGTGCCCGGCACCTTCGATTCGCTGATGGCGAAGCTGATCGTCACCGGCGCGACCCGCGATCAGGCGCTGAGGCGCGCGCGCCGGGCCTTGGCGGAATTCCACATCGACGGCATCGCGACCGTCCTGCCCTTCCACCGCGCCGCCATCGACACCGACGACTTCATCGGCAAGGACGGCTTCAAGGTTCATACCCGCTGGATCGAGACCGATTTCGCCGCCATGCCGCAAGCCGCCGCCCGTCCCGAACCGGCAGCCGACACATCGCTGCTGCGCATCCATGTCGAGATCGACGGCAGACGGCACGAACTCGGACTTCCCGCCGCCTTGCTCGCGGGCCTCGGTTCCTCCCTCGACAGCGCGGCCGCGAAGGCGCTTTCCGAGACGGTCGAGGCCGATCCGAACGTCGTGGCCGCGCCGATTGCCGGGACGCTGCAGGCTTGGAAGATCGCCGATGGCGACAAGGTGGCGGCGGGCGAGTTGATTGCGGTGATGGAGGCCATGAAGATGGAAACGCAGGTAAGCGCTCCGCGCGCCGGCATCTTCCGCATTGCCGCCGAACAGGGCAGCTATCTCCAGGCCGGCACCGCGATCGGGCGTTTCGAGGAATAGAGGCGCGATGCCAATCCTCCTCTTCAGCCTTGATCTTCCGGCAGGGTGAAGACCGCGCAGGGATCGGCGATGCCGCGCAGCCGGTGTTCGCCCAGCGGCATCAAGACGGTCGTCGCCTCGGCGGCGACCGCTCCCGAGATCAGCACAGTGCGGCCAAGCGGCTTGCACAGGCCCTCGAGCCGGCTGACCAGATTGACCGCCGGGCCGATGGCGGTGAAATCCAGCCGGTCGGCGGCGCCGATATTGCCCCACAATATCTCGCCGAAATGCAGCGCCGCGCCGAAGGGTAGCGGCGGCAAGCCCTGCGCCTGCCGCAAGGAATCGAGATGGGCCATGCCGGCGCAGACGGCGGCGATCGCGCGCAGCGCCGCCTCGCAGGCCTCGCAGGCCTCGCAGGCCTCGCCGAGTGTGGATGTGACCGGAAATATCGCCAATACGCCGTCGCCGATATATTTCAGCACCTCGCCGCCGAAGGCGTGCACGGTGCCGGTGACGCGGTCGAACCAGTCATCGAGGGCCGCGATCATGATCCTGGGCTCGGTGACTTCCGACAGGGCGGTGAAATCGCGCAGATCGGCGCATAGGAGGACCGCCCGGATCATCTCTCCGGACTCTCGTCCGAGCGCGCCGGCCTGCACCCGCGCGGCACTGCGCCGGCCGAGATAGGCCTCTAACAGTGCCGCCTGCGCACCGCGCGCGGCAAGGGCGGCCAAGGGAGCGGCAGCAAAACGCGCCACCTCGCGCAACCGCTCGACCTCGCCGGGGCCAAACGGCCGGGACCCGGCCCATCCCGGCAACGGCGCGTCTCGGCCGGAGCCGACCCTATCCGCCGACACCGGACCGAGCTTTGTCAGCCAGTCGCGCCCGGCATCACCCAGCGGAGCGCCGATAAAGCCCAACGCCTCGATGACGGCTCCGGTCTCCGCCCGCCACAGCCATGTGCGCCGGGCGATGATCGGATGCGGCACGGCGAGCGTCAACGCGCCGCCGGCAAGCGGCACGCCATCGGCCTGCAGCCGGCCGCCAAGCTCGGACAGGAACCTTTCGGGATTGGGCGAGGCATCGGCCTCGTCAACCAGCCATGCAAGGGAAGCGGGCAGATCCATGCCCAATCATGCCACGGCGGTCACATGCTGTCATCCGATCGGGACGATCGAGCGCTGCAGACCGTCAGGTTCTGCCTTCCCACGGATCGGGGCTGAGCGTGCCGCCGGCGGCGACAACGGCCAGACGGCCGAGATAATGCGCCCAGCCCTCCGCATGGCCGGCGCATTGCTCGGCGCTGGGAGGGCCGGAATGGGTCAGACGCAGCAATGTTCCATCCGGCTGCTCGATGAGATCGATCTCCACCAGGCTCGACCCCGGCGGCACCACCTCGCTGCCGTCCCAGCCGAAACTATAGGCGAGGCGATGCACCGGCACGACCTCGCGGAACGAGCCGCGCGCAAACCGCGCACCGGTGACGTTGACGAGATAAAGCCCACCGGGCTGAGGATCGACATCCGCCTCCGTTCCCATCCAGCGAAGGATCTTTTCGGGATCGGTCAGGAGCGCAAAGACGGCGGCGGGCGCCGCCGCGATATGCGTTTCACGGCGGACGACAAGGGCATCTTGCATGGGGTCTCTCCAATGATCGCCAGGACTGCCGGGCAGGCCGTGGTGGATGGATACACCCCTATCATACCGCCAAACCGCGCCATGCGACACCCCGCAGCAGCGGTGACGCCAATCGTCCTCATCAAGAAAAATAATATGAGGCCCTCGCCAGCTTTAATATTCTTGCTGTACACTTCACTATACTATGAATAGCGATAGATCTTCATGGGGGCGTACGGATGCAGACGAATGCCGATTTGCCGACCGCGACAGAGCAGGCGCCGCCGGCCGCGCGCATGAAAATCCTTTATATTCAACCGGGAACCAGCTCTTTCGCCGGAATTGAGCGTGTAGTCGATACCATATGTTCGGCCCTGTCGACCAAATATGCGGCCGACTTCGATATCGATGTCCTATACACGTCCTTGCATAAGAACCGCCCGGTCGGACAGCAGAGTTACAACACGATCGACATCATCGCCGAGAACAGACGGCAATTGATGCGGATATTGAGGCGTGTGATCGGCAATAAAGACTACAGTCTCGTCGTGGTTCCCCAGATTGAACCGACGGTCATCTGCATGGTGGCAAGCCTCGGGCTGCGCCGGAATTTCGCCATGCACCTGCATGGCAATCCCCGTCTGGAATCGAGCCATCTGAAGGCAAAAATCCTGTTCTTGCTGATGAGGATATACTTCATCAAGCGCCTCTCCTACGTCTTCGGCACATCGCCCCGGCAGCTCGAAGCCTTCAAGGCGATCTTCAAGAGCAAGACGCCGCAATACTGGCTGCCCAATCCCGTCAGACGGTTCGATGGGTCGAGAGTGGGGGCTTCCGGGCAGGAGAATACCGTCACCTTCGTCAATGTCGGCCGGTTCTCCTTCCAGAAGGGGCAGGATATCCTCTTGCAAGCCTTCCGCGACCTTTATGCGGTCCGCAAGAATGCCAGGCTGAAGATCGTCGGCTATGGCGCCGGGGAACAGGAACTGCGCGACCAGATCCGCCAGCTCGGCCTCGAGGCGGTGGTGAGCATCGAGCACCATCCGGACAATCCGCAGCCGGCGCTGTCGGCAAGCGACGTCTATGTGTCCACCTCCCGCTGGGAGGGATGGTCGCTCGCCATATGCGAGGCTCTAAGGTTCGGCCTGCCGGTGATATCGACCGATTGCGAATTCGGTCCGAGCGATATTCTCGTCGACAGGCGCCTGGGCCAACTCGTTCCCGTCAACGGCGGCGACGCGCTGGTCAAGGCCATGATCTATTATTGCGACAATCTGCAGAGCGAGCTGTCGCACGCCGAATTCCGGCAGAGTTTCATAGACAGCTATGACACAGAACGGGTGGTGGACGTGCATGCCGCAGCACTCAGGGCAGCGGTGGGACGAACAGCCCCCCTGACCGCGTGAACGAGGCTCAAGCGAACAGGCCCCGGCTCCAACCGGAATTGCTGTCAGATATCACGCGTAAACCCGCATATAGTCGACGCGCATATGGGTCTGGCGATCCTGTGGCTTGAGCGGATCGGGAAAGGGCACGTCCGAACGCAAGGCCAGCGTCAGGAGCGGCCAGAAGACGTCACCGGCCGCATCCATTTCCGCCGCCCGTCCGAGGGTCCAATCGACAGGGCGCTGGCTTTTCGGATCGAGGATCTGCTTCCGCTCGAAATAGAACCGGCAACGGGCGCCCTCGACCAACAGGCCATAACGATAATAGCCCTTGGTAATGTCGACACCGGTGGGGACGCCGATCCCTTCATGATGCTCGCCCGGCTTGCCCCATTCATGCAGGTAAGCGCCATAGAGGTCATGTTCCCAGCCCTTCTGCTCGACGACGTCGAGTTCGATGCTCGTCTTGGGAAACAGAATGCTGCGGCCATTCATCAGCCAGAAGGCGGGGAAACTCAGCGGATGGGCGGGAAATTGCATCCGCGCCTCGAAATATCCCTGCCTCCAGCCCTTGAGGATGGTGCCGTCGGACCTGGCGGTCTGGATATTGCCGGAGATCCATTGGTATTCCGGCAGGTTGTTGCCATAGTAATTCGGCACATGCATCGGACGGCCGATATATTGCGCCGAGATCTGCAGCGCCTTCCCGTTGTCCGTCGATGTATCGTCCACGATCGCATAAGGGTTGAACCCCTCCTCGCCATTGATCCGGCTGAAGGCGGACCTGCCGTAGAAGCCGCTGTCGAATGTCGTCGCCTTGGCGCCCGCATGCCAGATCGCCGGATCGAGGCTTGCAAAAGCTTCATCGAAGACGAGTTTGCGGCCCTCGGTCGGGTCGCGCGGCTCCTGGGCGGAGGGCCGGCCGTTCGTCAACAAAAAACCGCCGGCCGCCGTCAGCGACGCGGCTCCGATCAGAAGATTGCGGCGGGATGTCACGGTTCTCATTGCCAGTTCTCCGTTGGCGGGTCGCCTGTCCGAACGCCGTCGTCCGGGATGCCGCGCTAGGCAGCGGCGGGTGCTGCCCGCGACGTGGGGGCAAGGGCGCTGCCATAGACATCCATGGTCTCGCGCGCGACGCGGTCGATCGTCAGCCGTTCGATCCGCAGCTGGCTTTTATCCTTCCACTCCTCTATGCGGGCGGGATCGTCCAGCAGGCCGCAGAGAACGGCAGCCAATGGCTGCGGCTCGTGCGGCGGCACCAGAATGCCGGCAGCGCCATATTCCAGGAGCTGCGGAATGCCGTCGACCTCGGTTCCAACGACGGCGCAACGCGCCTCGCGCGCTTCCGAAAGCACCAAGGGCGCCGGATCGGCATGAGACGGAAGGACAAAGATGTCGGCACCCGCCATCCATGGATAGGGATCGTCCTTTGCGCCATGGAAGGTGATGGCCGACGCGCAATCCAGCTCGTCGACCATCTCCTGATAGGCCGCGTGGAACGGTCCCTCGCCGACGATATGAAGCCGGGCGGTCGGATGTTTGCCATGCACCAGCCGAAAGGCCTCGAAAAGATCGGGCAGACCCTTGCGGGGATGCAGGCCCCCGACGAAAAGGATGCTCGGCGATCCCAGGACAACCGGCAACCGGCTGCGGTTTTCGAAGCGGGTCGAGCCGATCGTGCCGTTCAGGACGACACGCAGCTTCGCAGCCGGCACGCCGCGCTTGCGCATCGACGCGCAGACGGCTTCGCTGACGGCGATCACCCTGGTTCCGAGCCCCATCAGGATGGCACTTTTCTGAAACTCGTTGTGCACGGTGGTGACGAGAGGAATGCCGGCGGTCTTGCAGATCGGCCAGGCCAGAACCGCACTCGTCATCATATGGGCATGGACGATGTCCACCTGGCGGGTGCGAATATGCTTGCGCAGCGCCAAGCTCGATTTGAGCAGGATGAGCGGCTTTCTCTGATGGTCGATCGCCACCGTCGCGACATTGTTCCGATGCAGCAATTGATCGAAATCGCCGCCGCCGCTTGCCACACAGACATCGTGCCCGAGCCGGGCCTGCGCACAGGCCAGATCGACCGCCGCATGGACATGGCCGTTCAGCCTGTTCGTGTGATTGAGAATATGCAGAATTCGCATGAGACAAATCCAATACCGCTGTCAACACATGGAAGTCCGCCAGCACCGGGCGGACAGCCGCATCATCTCCAACTCCCCCGGCTTTGCGGGGGTATTATCTAGCTAGCCTGCGTCTCGCGCAGTGCGGCCTCGGCCTCCACCGTGGACGCGCGCGCCGTCGGTTGATAGTTGAAGCCGCCCTGACGTCCGAGGGATTCAAGCCCGAAGTCTCGCAGCCTGCCGATCGCATCCGCTGCACGCTGGGCTGCGCCTTGGCTGTAGATCGGATAGGCATTTTCGAGACTGCAGCTTCCCTCCAGCCTGAGATCACCGCGAAACAGCCCATTGGCATGGACGTGATCCCTGAAATCGCGTTCGGCGCGAGGGATCGAACCGCCGATATGATTGCCGATGACTTCCGCCGTGAAATATTCGCGGCCATCCGCCTGGCCGTAGAAGTCCGAATACATGGTCAGACGCTTCCAGGCGCCCTCATGGGAAAAATTATAGATGATCGATTGGCGGAAACCGCGATCGCCGGCGAAGCTGAAGTAAAGGCCGATCAGCGTGATCGTATCGAGCTTCTGTCCGGATTCGATACCGCATAGCTGCTCGGCCCGATGAATCGGAATGGTCGAAATGATGCGGCCGGATGCGACGATCCTATCCTTGAGCTGCAGATGAAACTGGTCCTGGACCTTGTGGATCGCTCGCATCTCGGCGCCGAGATGAAATTCGGCACCGGCTTTTTCCAGCCGCCCGGCCGCCGCGCGATAGAGAACGCGAAATCCCTCCCGGGGACGGGCCATCTGCCGATTGCGCCGACCTGGCTGCTTCGGCTTCATGATGCGCGAGAGCAGATTTCGCAGCGACGCGTGCTCGCTGATCCAGAGCATCCGCTTGCGGGCGAGATCGATGTCTATTCCATCCGTCGCGATCCCGTAGAAGCGCTTCATATAGGACTGGAGGCCCGAGCGATGCAGCAGGTAGGCACCGATCCAATAGCGCGCGAAATCCCGCGCATTGCGCATGTCCCGCTGGAACAGGCGGGCATAGAGGACCGACGCGAAGATGCGGATGATTTCCACCGGGCCGGCGCCGAAAATATCGTCGCGGACCGAGATCGGGTAGGTGGTGATCATGCCCTGAGGGTTCAATCGCGCCCATTGCGGATCGATCGGCACATAAAGGGGCAGCAATTCGGGAAAGTGGTCGAGCAGCGGGGAATCGTCCTGAAAGATCAGGCTGCCGATGTCAAACGTATATCCGCCTGACGTCCAGTCGATATGATTGCCACCAACATGATCGTATTCGTCGACGATAAGAACCCGCCGACAACCGTGTCGCGCAAGCAGAGAAGCGGAAACCAACCCGGAGATGCCAGCGCCCAGGACGATGGCGTCGAACCATTCGGCCTCGGTGACGGCGTCGCTGACGATCTGATGGCCTGCGTCATTCATGATGTCATCCCGACCTCAACGCTACCAAGAACGAAATTTATAGCCTCGCCATTTAAAAGATAAATCCAGACATATACAACCTAATATTTTCAAATTTTGATCAAAACGCTTCAAGATAAGAATAAAATGGAACATAAATTAGGATTATATGTTTTAAATTACAAATGTGACTTGATATATTCTTGGCAATGTTGTTACTCTAAGCTCCAGATTGAGCGTTCCGTCGCGCGATGCTCGGTTAGATACTGGAAAATAATCTCGCGTGAAAATCTAGACTGAAACAGTGAATCCCGAGGGGGTGTTCAGTGCCTCGGCGCAGTTTTGACGATTTCGACCAGCATATCGACGATATAGATCTGATTTCCACCGACGTGTTCGACACATTGCTGTTGCGCCGCGGCAAGTCGCAGCGATCCCGGATCGTGGCGGCCGAGGCGCAATTTGCGTGCCTGCTGCAAGAGCGGGGGCTGACCGTCGGCCAGAGCGAGCTTGTGAAAGCACGCCTGCTTGCCCAGAACTTCGGTTATCGCGCGCTCAACGCGGCGGATGGCGCCGGCGAAGTGCGCCTCACCGATGTCATTGACCGTCAATTGGGCTTGCTCGGCTTGCCCAGGGACCTGGTGGGCGAGCGCCTCGCCATCGAACTCGCCATCGAGAAAAAGGCGCTATGCGCCAATGTGGCGCTTGCAGCGCTGCTGAGGCGGTACAAGCAGTCCGGCATCAGGATCGTCGCGGTGAGCGACACCGGGCTTTCGGTCGACCGGCTTGGCGAATTGATCGACCATTTCCATGGTCCGGGGCTCATCGACAGGATCTATTCGAGCGCGGATGCACAGGCGAGCAAGCGCCATGGCCACTTGTTCTCGCGCGTGCTTGAAACCGAAGCCCTTTCCGCATCGCAGGTTCTGCATATCGGCGACGACGAAACAGCCGACCTCAAGGTGCCGGACGCGATGGGCATTCGTACGATCCATCTGCCGAAAGGCCGTCTCGACCGCTACCTGTTGCGCGCCGACGGCGCCAAGACCGAAGGCCTGCGGCAGCTCCGCCTGCGTCTGGCGTGCCGCGGCCGACATGCGCCTGCGCCAAACGACAAGGTCTCCTTCGGCCGCGAGGTTTTCGGCCCGATCGTCGCCGAGTTCTGCCTGTTCATCTGGCTCTATGCCGAACAGGCCCGGCTCAGCAAGGACACGGCCCTGCTGTTCTGCGCCAGAGGCGGGATCGGGATCAGGGAAGCGTTCGAACGCGTGCTGCGGGCGCTGGATCTGCCGCTCGACCTCCGGCGCGACAATCTCCTGATCTCGCGGCTGGTCGCCGCCCGTTCGGCGATCATGACCAGAAGCCCGGCGGTGCTGGATGAGCTCGGCCGCGAATTCCGCGGCCGCAGTTTCGCCGATGTCGCCGCGGCTCTGGGCGGTCGGAGCTACGAACTGCCCGCCTCCTGGCGGCGACCTTTCGACCCAGCGCTGTTTTTCTCGCTGCTCGACACCACGGCGGGCGGGCAGGTGCTCACCGACATTCGCCGGCAGAACGATCTCTTCTCACGCCATCTCGAGGCGATTTCAGGTGGAGCGAGCCGCATCATTCTCTGCGATACCGGCCTTTATGGCAGCACCCAGCGATTGCTGGCCGCCGGTTTTCCGGATCGCCGCTTCGAGACCATTCAATTCGCGCGCTGCAACTACAAGGGCCTGAGCGAGGATCATTTCCCCAAGGTCGCCGGCCTCGTCGTCGAACAGAATCTCTACAGCCCTTTCAAGGTCGAAACCGTGATCCTGCGCTATTGGCAGGTCATCGAAAGCCTGTTCGAGCCGGCATTGCCGTCGGTGTGCCAGTTCAGCGAGACCGCCGACGGCGCCGTCATCGCCAATTCCGGCGAAATCGGCTACGGCAAGCTGGACCCATCGGCGCAAAATCCGCTGCTGAGCGGTGCCCTGCAATATATCGGACGGATCGCGAGCGGCGCCGAAGTCCTGCGCGATGTCGATCATGCCTGGTTCCGCCTGAAGCGCGCCATCACCAATCCGAGCCAGAGCGATATCGCAGCGCTCGGCGTCGGCGCCCGCTCGGTCGATTTCGGCCGGACCGAGATGGTGCATGTGCTGCATCACCCGCAGGACATGCATCTGACCGAAAAGCTGAAGTCGATGAAATCGCAGCTATGGCGCGAAGGCGCGATCGCGCGCGACTTTCCCCGGTTCAAGCCGCCGCTACTCGCTGCGCTGGAAATGGCGCACATTCTGCGGCGGGTCTCGGCCGGATTGCATCGTTGACGTGAAGGGTGCCAAAGGCCGCGCCGACACCCCGGAAGCGCGGCACGATACTGCTTGTTTGACATGACGATAGGCGAGGTCTCGAGTTCGGAATGCTTGCTTTCAAAGCCTTTAAGGGAGCCGGCTGGCTCGTCGTTTCCCGTTGCGTCGGTCGCATGATCGACTTTTGCACACTCCTGTTTCTCGCACGCATCCTGACGCCCGCCGATTTCGGCCTGGCGGCGCTCGCCATGTCGCTGGTGGTGGTGGTCGATACCGTGCTCGAAGTACCCGTCACACAGGCGCTGGTGCGGTTGAACGTGATCGACAAGAGCCATCTCGACACCGGCTTCACACTCAGCGTCGCACGGAGCGGATTGATCGCGATCATCGTCGTGATCGCCGCCTGGCCCTTTTCGATGTTCAATCACAATCCGCTGCTGATTCCGCTGATCTGCGCTCTGGCGGTCGGCCCGGTCGTCAAAGGCTTCTACAGCCCGGCGATGGTGCATTTCGCCCGTAATCTCGGCTTTCAGCAGACCTTCCTCATGGAGTTCTGCGGAAAGCTCTGCGCCTTCGTGGTTGCCATCATCACGGTGTATTCGGGGGGCGCATACTGGGCGATCGTTGCCAATTTCGTCACCAACTCGGTTGCGGCGGTTGCGACCTCCTATGTGCTTGCGCCCTACCGACCCGCTTTCTCCCTTAGGCGCCTGTCCGATTTCGCCGGCTTCATCGGCTGGTTCAGTTCCGCCCAGCTCATAGCGGCGCTGAACTGGCAGTTCGATCGCTTCCTCATCGGCGCCGCCACCGACAGCACCACGCTCGGCCGCTATGCCGTTGCAAGCGACATGGCCGCCGTGCCGACGCAAAGCCTGATCGGACCGGCGCTGCAGCCGGTCATGGCCGCCTTCTCGCTGATCAACGCGGACCCGGAGCGGATGCGGCAAGCCTTTCTCAAGGCGGCTCGTTTCGCCATGCTGATTGCCGTGCCGGCCAGCGTCGGCATCTCGCTGACATCGGATCTGGTGACCGACCTGCTGCTCGGCGACAAATGGAAGGATGCGGCACCTCTGCTGAGCCTGATCTCACTCGCGGTCATTCCCATACCCTATTTCCAGACGCTCTATTCCGCCAGCATCGCCCTCGACCGGCCACCCCTGATCTTCAGGCTGAACGCCATCGATCTCAGCTTCCGCATCGTCCTGATCTCGATCGGCTTCTATGCCTTTTCGGCCGAAGGGGCCGGGCTCGGGCGAATTGCCCTCTCGATCATCATGTTCGTATTCTATCTCGGGGCCGTGCGCCGCCTGCTGGGGCTTGGATTTGCCGCGCAACTCGCAAACTTATGGAAGATCGCTCTTGCCGCCGCCGTGATGGTTCTGTGGGTCATGGTGCTGCGGGAGGCGCTGGCGGGTCGAGCCTTGAACCATATTCTGGAGCTCGCCGTCGTGGTCCCGACGGCAGCGGCCGCCTATGTCGGAACGCTGCTGGTCCTGGGCATGCGATTGATCGCAGGCGGCGGACGGCTCGAATTGGCCGATCGTCGCCGGTAACCGCTCTTGGAGCAGCTCCTGGAAAGGGGACGACGGTCTTCCCTGCGCAATTGCCTAAAAACAACAGAGCGCTCGGCGAGCCCATGAACCATTCTTGGCCGTCAGAGAAGCGCCTGCAGCAATCCAAGGGTTGACGAGCGCTTGCCCGTGTTCAGCCGATAGGCAAGCCCGCGGCGGGCCTGCCGATTGGGGAGCACCATGGTCAGCAGCGAAAAGGCCGTGATGGTCAGCTTGGACTTTGCGGGATAGGTTTCGCCCCAGAGCCGCCAGAGCAGACGCAGCAAATGTCGAAACGAGGGGCGGCGCCCCTCGGCGATCGCCAGATAAAAGCTGCGCTCCAGATAGAAATATGTCCCCTCGGGCCGCACCAGCTGCTCGGCGCGGCCGAAGCGCCGCAGAATGTCGCGCAAATGGTCCATGCGCAGGATGAAGCGGTTCAATTCCTGGCGCAGCGATGCCGGATCGACGGGGCGGCCGAGCCCGGAAATATTGCGGCCATGGACGCGATAGCGGCCGAGCTCCTGCGACAGACTGACGACATCGCCGAGGAAGGGCGCGGCAAACAGGATCACCCCATCGACGGCGCGATCATATTCCATGTCCCGGAGATATTCGCAGAGATCGCGCCTGAACACATTTCCCGATGTCGGCGGGCTGGTATAGACGCCCGTGCGCAAGACGCGGTCGGCGAGCATCTGCCGGTCGCGAAACTTTTCCAGCGCGATCGCCGTGCCCATGACGCGCCCGTGATGATCGATCCGCGTCAGCGAAAACTGCAGCTTGGAGACATCGTCGTCCAGCTCCTGCAGGATCGTTGCGAGCGAGCCGGGGGCCAGCTCGTCATCCGCGTCGAGAAACAGAATGAACGGCGCGCTGGTCTGCCGCAGGCCGTAGAAGCCCGCCCCCCGTTGCCCGCCGTTTTCGATGCGATAGGCGGTAACGCCCTCGCCCTGGATGAGCTCCCAGGAGCTGTCCGTGGAACCGTCGTCGATGACGATCAGCTCGCAATCGTCACAGCCCTGCGAAACAACGCTTCGGATTGCATGCGTCACATAGGCTTCATAGTTCCAGCAGGTGATGACGACGGCTAGTTTGGGCGTTTTCATTCTTTTGATTGACCTTTCATCATTGCCGCCAGGGCGTTCATCGATATCTGTCAGACCCTTGCCCGGTTGATCACCGTACCGATCACATTGGCGCCGGAGCGCCGCAATTGCTGCAGCGTGTCGTTCACCTGCTCGATCGTCGTGTGGCCGGCGCTCGCAACGATCACGACGGCGTCGGCATGACTCGCGAGCGCCAGAGCATCCGTCGAGCCGCTGACCGCCGGCAGGCCAAGGAGCACATCGCCCCTGGCGCGCGCCGCCTCGACGATCCGCGCCGCACGCCGGTCGCGGAAATCGACATAGAGATTGGTCAAGGCATTGGCGGAATGGATCGGCAGCATGGCAATGCCGTCACCATCGCCGCGCCCATTGCCGAACACCACCTGCTCCGGTCGCATATCGGCAACCAGCGCATCGGCAAGCGAGGGTGTCGCCAAGATATCGGGACCTTTGTCGCCGTGATCGGCTTGGCTCGGGTCAGGATTGAAAAGCGTCACATGCCGGCCGCTGCGGCTGGCAAATTGCGCCAGGCTCAGGCAGAGCGTCGAAACCCCGGTATCGGCCTCCCAGCCGGCGACGGCGATCACCATGCCGCGTTCGTTGCGGATCGACGCGCAGGCGATCTCGATCGAGGTTCTCAGGTCGCGCACGGCCACGGCATAGAGATTGCCGGGCTGGTTGACGACGATGGCAGCGCTTCGGCTGGAAGAGCCTCGCCTTGCAAAGCCGGACCGGCCGTCGAGGTCCGGCAGGATGCCGAGGCATGCTATTCCGGTGTCCCGAACCAGTTCCTTGGCGCCGCGTACCCTGCGGTTGAGCGCGAGATTGAGCGCAATGGCGGAGCAGCCGGCAAGCAGGCCAAGCACGCCTCCGAGCGCGGTGATCAGGGATGCGCGCGGCGCAGAAGGGCCCAGCGGCGGCAGCGCCGCGCCGATGATGCGGGCATCGGCATCCGGCGTCGGGATCGCCGGCAGCTTGCCGTTCTTCATGGCTTCTGTCGCGGCGTCGACTTGGGCGGCCAAGGCGTCAAGACGCCATTGCAGCACCTCCGTTCCGGCCTGCGCCATTTCCGACTTGAATCCGACCGCCTGCAGGATGTAGCCGGAAACGGCGGCGTTCGCGACCTTTGCGGCAAGCACGGGATCGGTGGATTCGTAGCTGATCTCCATCACATAGGACTGACCGACACGACGCACGTCGATACGTCTTGCGAAATTCTGGAAGGCGGCTTGCCGTGCGTCGGCGGCTGCCACGGAAACGTCCCCCGGGGCGCCTTGCACGGTGGAACGGGCGGTCTTGCCGGTTTCCGACCCGTTCCGGTCTCCCCCTGCGCCACCCAAAACCTGTTTCACATCTCCTATGGCGAGATCCAGCATACGGGGCGGCTGCGGCCCGAGCTCCGGGCTGTGTTCAAGATCCAGGCTGTCGAAAACGGCCGTGAGCAGGCGCTCGGACCGGATGATCTGCAGTTCGCTGTCGGCCCGGTTGAGATCGAGGCTTTGCCCATCCTGACCCGAGGCCAGGCCCGAGCGGCGCGGTTCGAGCAGCAGGCTCGCCGTCGCCGTATAGACGCGCGGCAGGGAATGGGCGTAGAAAGCCCCCAGGCCGATGCCTATCGCCATGCACAGGATAAGCGTCACACGATGCTGCAGTGCGAGCACGCTCATCGACCGCAGCAGGGCGACCGGTCCCTCTTCGTTGGAATTGTCCGGGGGCGGCGCTTCATCGAGCCGCCAGAGCCGGGACGAACGCTCCAGGAGCGACGGGCTGTTTTGTGTCATCTCGTCGTCACCTCCGGTTTGATCCGTCCCGTGTTGCTGCGCGAGCCGAGCTGTGCCGCCCGTTCGGGCTCAAGGCGGCCACGCAAGAGATCGCCGACTGCGACCAGATTGCCCCTGACCCGCCCGCGCCTGTCGACGAAAGGCTCCGGCCAGAGGGCGCGCGAAAAGTTCATCGCCATGTTGCAGAAGATGTGGCTGGCGACCTTCGTGCTCGCCATCGTGCCTTTCCGCAGCATGTAGATCGGGTTTATGACCTGCGAATAGCCGAACCGATCGCCGCTGACGCGGCCGTTCTTGACACCCATGTGCACGCCATAGGCCTCGGCATATTTGACGAAGCGTCCACCGGTCCTGGCAAGGGCCGCCGCGAAGTCGCGATCCTCCAGCCAGCCGTAAAGGACCAGCCGCTCGTCAAATCGCGTCCGGCCGATGGCCTCGGCCCGAAACGCCATGTTGCAGCCATAGGGGCTATAGGGCTCCACCCAATCCCAATCGCTCGGCGCCACGTTGGCTATCATGCGCAGGGCTTCGGCGAAACTGATGCCCGGTCCGTTGACGCCGTCGGCAAGAACGCG
>JASGEG010000242.1:0-9993 GCA_047606605.1 Rhizobium sp. | reverse complement strand
TCGACGCCGCTGGGTGCGGCCTTCGACTATGCCGCAGAGTTCAAGACGCTCGACCTGCAGGCGCTGAAGCAGGACCTGCATGCCCTGATGACGGATTCGCAGGAGTGGTGGCCGGCCGACTTCGGCCATTACGGGCCGCTCTTCATCCGCATGGCCTGGCACAGCGCCGGCACCTACCGCACCGGCGACGGCCGCGGCGGCGCCGGTGCCGGACAGCAGCGCTTCGCCCCGCTCAACAGCTGGCCGGACAACGTCAACCTCGACAAGGCCCGCCGCCTGCTCTGGCCGATCAAGCAGAAATACGGCAACCGCATCTCCTGGGCCGACCTGATGATCCTCACCGGCAACGTTGCCCTGGAATCGATGGGCTTCAAGACCTTCGGCTTCGCCGGCGGCCGTCCCGACGTCTGGGAACCGGAAGAAGACGTCTACTGGGGGGCGGAAGACACCTGGCTCGCCGACAAGCGCTATTCCGGCGAGCGCGATCTCGAAAAGCCGCTGGCAGCCGTGCAGATGGGCCTGATCTACGTCAATCCGGAAGGCCCGAACGGCAATCCGGACCCGCTCGCCGCCGCCCGCGACATCCGCGAGACCTTCGCCCGCATGGCCATGAACGACGAGGAAACCGTCGCCCTCATCGCCGGCGGCCACACCTTCGGCAAGACCCATGGCGCCGGTGATGCCGCCCATGTCGGCGTCGAGCCCGAAGGCGCCGGCATCGAGGAGCAGGGCCTTGGCTGGACCAGCACCTACGGAACCGGCAAGGGCGGCGACACGATCGGCAGCGGCCTGGAGGTCATCTGGACGACGACGCCGACCAAGTGGAGCAACAACTTCTTCTGGAACCTGTTCGGCTATGACTGGGAACTGACGAAGAGCCCGGCCGGAGCGCACCAGTGGACCCCGAAGCATGGCGCCGGTGCCGGCACGGTCCCGGACGCGCATGACAAGTCCAAGCGTCATGCGCCCTCCATGCTGACCACCGACCTCGCGCTGCGCTTCGATCCGGCCTATGAGAAGATCGCCCGCCGCTTCTACGAAAACCCGGATCAGTTCGCCGACGCCTTTGCGCGTGCCTGGTTCAAGCTGACCCATCGCGACATGGGCCCGCGCGTTCGCTATCTCGGACCGGAAGTGCCGGCCGAAGAGCTGATCTGGCAGGACCCGATCCCGGCGGTTACCCATCCGCTGATCGACGCGAAGGATATTGCCGAGCTCAAGGACAAGATCCTGGCATCGGGCTTGTCCATCTCGCAGCTGGTCTCGACCGCCTGGGCTTCGGCCTCGACCTTCCGCGGCTCCGACAAGCGCGGCGGCGCCAACGGCGCGCGCATCCGTCTGGCGCCGCAGAAGGACTGGGAAGTCAACCAGCCCGCGCAGCTCGCCACCGTGCTGGAGACGCTGGAAGGCATCCAGACCGCCTTCAACGCCGCCCAGTCCGGCGGCAAGAAGGTGTCGCTCGCCGACCTGATCGTGCTCGGCGGTGCCGCCGCCATCGAAAA
This sequence comes from Rhizobium sp., assembly GCA_047606605.1. Taxonomy (GTDB): domain Bacteria; phylum Pseudomonadota; class Alphaproteobacteria; order Rhizobiales; family Rhizobiaceae; genus Rhizobium. The sequence continues at coordinate 8,491 of JASGEG010000242.1, read as the reverse complement.
GGCCGCCAGGAATGCCGGTCATGACGTCACGGTTCCCTTCACGCCGGGTCGCACCGACGCGTCGCAGGAGCAGACGGATGTCGACTCCTTCGCCGTTCTCGAACCGATCGCCGACGGCTTCCGCAACTATCAGAAGGGCGAATATGCCATCTCGCCCGAGGAGCTGCTGATCGACAAGGCGCAGCTGCTGACGCTGACCGCACCGGAATTGACCGTTCTGGTCGGTGGCCTGCGTGTGCTGAACGCCAATGCCGGGCAGTCCCGGCACGGTGTCTTCACCACCCGTCCGGAAACGCTGAGCAACGACTTCTTCGTCAACCTGCTCGACATGGGCACGGTCTGGAAGGCATCGGCCGACTCGAAATACGTCTTCGAGGGCCGCGACCGCAACACCGGCGACGTCAAGTGGACCGGCACCCGCGTCGACCTCGTCTTCGGCTCGAACTCGCAGCTGCGCGCCCTTGCCGAAGTCTACGGCCAGAGCGACACCCAGGAAAAGTTCGTCCGCGACTTCGTCGCCGCATGGACAAAGGTCACAAACGCAGATCGCTTCGATCTCGTGTGATCCTGATCGACAACATTCGGGGCGCGGCTGGACATCAGCCGCGCCCCGAATGATTCCACGGGAGCAGTTCGCGGAACGCCTGAGCCCGTTATGTCCAACGCAATTTCGGGCGATAAACCGCTCATCGCTCAGGTCCGCTTCAACCTCCAGCTTCTGACCTCGAAGGGCAGGATGTCCGCTCCGGCGGGGCGCACGGCCGGCTCTTCCATCAGATTGACGGCCTCGGCAATCCGCCAGCCGCTTGCCGGCGCGATCTCCAACCCGCCGCGCCGGCCGGCCGGCTCGTAGACACGCAGGACCAGCCCTTCGCCGTCCTCGGCCGGCTTGATGACCGACAAGGCGACCGGCGTGCCGGCAACGGCGAGCGGCGCAAAGCTGGAAGGCGCGAGGCCGGTCGCCGTTGCGACGACGAGCGGCTGGTTCAGATCGTCAGCCTCCTCGCGAACGCCGCCGGAATGCCATTCGCCGGCATGCGGCAAGAGCGCATAGGTGAAACGCTGCTCGCCCTCGTCAGCCAGCGGATCGGGATAGATCGGCCCGCGCACCAGGCTGATGCCGAGCACGTTGTCGCGGGCGCTGTGGCCGTATTTGGCGTCGTTCAATAGCGCGACGCCGAAATCCGGCTCGCTGAGATCGATGAAACGATGGGCGGCCGCCTCGAACATCGCCGCGTCCCAGCTCGTATTGGTGTGCGTAGGGCGGCTGACGATGCCATAGGCGCATTCGAACGTCGCCGTGCGCGAGCGCACCGCAACCGGGCTCAGCGAGCGCAGCAGGGTGCGGCGGTCGTGCCAGTCGATATGGGTCTCGACGTCGAGACGCCGGGCATTGGCACCCAGCACATAGGTCTGCGTCACGGTGGAATCGCGATAGCGATGAACCACCTTGATCGCGGCGCGGTGCGGCCCGTTTTCGACCAGCGCGATGCTCTCCGGCCGATCGAGGCGAATGCCCTTCTGCGCATAATCGGCGTCGATGTCCCAGGCGTCCCAGTTGCGCGGCTTGTCGAAGGGATAGACCCAGAGCTGGTTGGCCGGCTCGGCGAGCGCCTCGCGGCCGCTGGCCTTGTGCACGAGGCTCTGGACCGCGCCATCGGCGCCGATGACCGCCAGCAGATGCTCGTTTTCCAGCCGGTTCGCCTCGGCCCGCAATCCTTCGGCCGGCTTCAACGCGGCTCGGTCCAGCACCTGAACGGACAGCGGCGCGATGACGTCGCCGGTCGCAAGAACGGTGCCGTCGGCGAGTTTGGCCCGAAGCGGCCGGACGTCCAGCGACGGGTTGGCCACGACCAGCGCATCGGCGACATCGCCCTTGGCGAGCGTCGCGACAATCGCCGCCATCGCATCGGCCTGCGCGGCCCCGGCATGCTCGATCACCTGCGAAAGCTCGGCTTCCGCATCCTGATAGACCTCGCGGATGCTCGATCCCGGCAGGATGTCGTGGAACTCGTTCTTCAGCGTCACGCGCCAGTCCGCCTCCAGGCTTTGCGGCACGGCCGCCCCCGCGACATGGGCGATGGAGGCCAGGGTTTCCGCCGTGATCAAGGCGCGCTCGGCCCGGCGATGCAGCCGCTTGACGCCGCTTTGGCTGGTCAGCGTCGCGCGATGCAGTTCGAGATAGATCTCGCCCGACCAGGTCGGCAGACGCTTGTCGGCGGCCGTACGATGGGCGCCCTCGAAGAAATCGGCGACCTTGCCCCATCGCGTCTTCGGAATGGCCGGGAAGTCGCGCAGCTGCACCTCGCGCTCCACCATTTCCGGCGTCACGCCACCGCCGCCGTCGCCATAGCCGACCGCCAGCAGCGAGATATCATGCAGCGTCTTGGCGCGGAAATTCTTCCAGGTCGGCAGGAAGCAGTCGGGCCGGACGAAGCCGTTATAGCCTTCCATCGGGTTGTTGAAGACATGTGCCAGCACGCGGCTGCCGTCGAGCCCCTCCCACCAGAAGAGATCGTAGGGGAAGCGGTTGGTCTCGCTCCAATTGACCTTGATCGTGAAGAAGCTCTCGATCCCGCCCTGGCGCAGCAATTGCGGCAGCGCACCGGAAAAGCCGAAGCAATCCGGCAGCCAGCAGACCTTGTGCCGCGCTCCGAAGGTCTTTTCGAAATAGCGCTGGCCGTAGAGGATCTGCCGCACCAGGCTTTCGCCCGTGGGCATATTGGTGTCCGGCTCCACCCACATGCCGCCGATCACTTCCCAGGCGCCGTCGGCGACCTTCTGCTTGATGCGGGTCAGCAACGCCGGATCGTCCGCCTCCATCTGCGCGTAATAATGCGCCGTCGACTGGTTGAAGCGGAAATCGGGCGAGCGCTCCATCAGCGACAGCGCGGTATGGAAGGTGCGGCGCATCTTGCGGCGCGGCGCGTCATAGGGCCAGAGCCAGGCGAGATCGATATGGGCATGGCCGGTGAGCAGCAGCTCGCCATTCTGCGGATAACGCTGCTGCAGCGTCCTCAGGCGCGCAAGGAGGTCGTCATGGGCGGCGGCGGCCGTCGCGCGATCGTCTTCGGACAGAGCAGCCGGATTTTCGATCAGCTCCGGCAACTGCCAGATCTTCTGCTGCAATTCGGCATTGGCCGTGCGGGCGACATAAGGAGCGGTCGCCGACGGCCAATCGAGGCTGAGCAAAGCCGCCTCGGCGGCATCCATCATGGGCGGCACAGCCTCATGATCGCCCAGCGCCTCGATGGCTTCCACGATCTGGCGCAGCAACAGATGCAGCCGATGTACCGGAAGATCCAGCCAGGCAAGCCGCGCCCGATTGAGCTTCGGCTGCCGGTTCGGTTCGCCGAAGGGGAAGCGGGCGACGCTGTCTGTGGCGATCGAGAGGCTGCGGCTCGTCAGCGGGAATTCCTGGTGATAGGGATCGAGGCCGAAGCGCTCGCTCGTCCCACCTTCGTAGGTGAGCGTGATCAGGCTCTCGCCGCCGAGGTCGAGCTGCAGCCGCGTCTCCTCCAGCGGCCAATCGGCGGGGACTGCCGCCTTCGCGGCAAAATGCACCACGCCCTTGCGATGCGGCCAGGCTTGGCCGATGGCGATATCCTCTCCTTCGAACGTCCAGCCGTCGACCGGGATCACGGCGCGCTCGCGCCAATGGCTGAGTTCTGCGGTACGTACCTTGAGGCGGTCCAGGCGCTGGGCAATGGTAAGCTGCATGACATGTCCTACAGGGTTGATGTCGAGCCGGGCGCGTCGGCGGCCGTGGCGTCGAGAATGAGGCAGTGCAAGGCAAGAAAGTGGGGCGCTGACCCCGCGGGGCTCAGGCGGTCACGGCCGGCGAAGGCTGCGGGAACAGGCTGCCGCACATGCGTCCCACGGCCGGATTCTCGATGGTGGCGCTCATTCGACAGTCTCCTCCTCTGCGTGACGCAGATAGAGAGTATGGTGAAGAGCGGGCAGATGACCAGTCTCCAAATGGAAACAAATTTCAGGATTGGCGCCGCGCCCGCCGTCCAACGGCAGGCTGCGTCGAAGCGACGCATGATCTTCGTCATGCGCGGTAATTCTGGCGGGGCGGTCAGGCTGCCCCGCCGCTCCTGCTTAACGCCTCGGTATGCGCGGCAGGAAGATCGTGAAGAGGCCGAGCAGCGGCAGATAGGAGCAGACCGTATAGACGAAGGCAATGCCGTGCGTATCGGCGAAATCACCGAGCGCCGCCGCGCCGAGGCCTCCCGCTCCGAAGGCGAAGCCGAAGAAGATGCCGCCGATCAGGCCGACGCGGCCGGGGATCAGCTCCTGCGCGAAGACCACGATCGCTGGGAAGGCCGAGGCGAAGACCAGCCCGATGACGACGGTCAGGACGCAGGTCCAGAACAGGTCCGCATAGGGCATCATCAGCGCGAAGGGGATGACGCCGAGGATCGAGAACCAGATCACGAAGCGCGCACCCAGCCGATCTCCGACCGGACCGCCGAGGATCGTTCCCGCCGCGACGGAGCCCAGGAACAGGAACAGCATCAACTGTGCGTCGCGCACGTCGAGATGGAACTTGTCGATGACGTAGAAGGTGAAATAGCTCGATATGCTCGCCATGTAGACGTTTTTCGTCGCCGTCAGCAGGATCAGGATCGCCAGCGCCCAGATGGCCTTGTTGCGCGCGATCGGCAGAGCGCGGCTGGGGGCGGGGCGTGCCGCCTGCTGGCGACGATGGTTGACATACCATGTGCCGACCCAGCTCAGGACGATGAAGCCGATGACCGCCAGGACCGACAGCCAGGCGACACTGGACTGGCCATGCTGAAGCACGAAGAAGGCGGCGATCAGCGGCCCGATGGCCGAGCCGGCATTGCCGCCGAGCTGGAACAGCGATTGTGCCAGGCCATGGCGCCCGCCGGAAGCGAGCCGAGCCACGCGCGAGGCTTCGGGATGGAACACCGCCGAGCCGAAGCCGATGAGGCTCGCCGCAACCAGCAGCATGCCGAAACTGCTGGCGTGACCGAGCATGATCAGCCCCAGGAAGGTGCTGACCATGCCGACCGGCAGCGAATAGGGCATCGGCCATTTGTCGGTGACGATACCGACCACCGGCTGCAGCAGCGACGCGGTGATCTGGAACATCATGGTCAAGAGCCCGATCTGCACGAAATCGAGGGCATAATTCGCCCGGAACATCGGATAGAGTGATGTCAGCAGCGACTGCATGATGTCGTTCAGCAGATGGCAGCCGCTGACCGCGACCACGATCGATATTGTTGTCTTCTCAAATCGGGCCTGCGGACCCGAAAATGCCGCAACCATAAGGGATTCCTTCCTGAGCCGGCCGCATCTTCGACCGTGCTGTTTGCCTACCTTTTACACGGCTTGCGGATGACCTTCTTTCGTGTTTTGGTCCTATTCTTTCGCGATCGGGCCAAAATGGAAAAATTCTCTCGACAGTTGCTCGCCACCCTCGACAAGGACCATGTGCAAAACATGCGCTGGATGGAGGGATCGAATGCCGACGTGCTCGTCAACAGTTCCGAGCCGCCGCAAGGCTATACCGTGCCGTGGCATCATCACCGTCGCGCGCAACTGCTCTGCGTCTTCGCAGGCGTCGTCCTGATCCTGACGACCCGCGGCCGATGGATGGTGCCGCCCGGCCATGCGCTCTTCATTCCTGTCGGCCTGGAACATTCCGTGGAGATGCTGAGCGATGTCAGCATGAAATCGGTCTATGTCGCGCCGCGCGAGCCGCCTGCGCCGGACGAGGCGCCGCGCGTCGTCGCGGTGACGGATCTTGCCCGCAGCCTGCTGCTGGAAGCCATCCGGCTGCGAGAGGCGCCGATCGGCAATCGCAAGGCCGAACTGGTGCTCTCCCTGCTGATCGAGGAGATCGCCACGCTGGAGGAGCGCCCGCTCGGCCTGCCCTTCCCCGCCGACCGGCGGCTGGCGGCGCTCTGCCGCGACTATCTGGCCAATCCGACACCGAATGCGCGGCTGGACGACTGGGCCGAGAGACTGGCGATGAGCCGACGCACCTTCACCCGGCAATTCCGCAAGGAAACCGGCATCAGCTTCACCACATGGCGCCAGCAGGCGAGCGTCTTCGCGTGCCTGCCGCAGCTTGCCGAGGGACAACCGGTGACCAATGTCGCGCTGGAGGCCGGATATGAGAGCGTGGCGGCGTTCACCACCATGTTCCGCCGCATGCTCGGAACCTCGCCGCGCAGCTACATGGTGAGCCGCTGGTCTTTCGACCGGCCTTGAGGATTGATCAATCCGCCCGCATTCATGTCGCGGAGGGCACGGTTTTCGCGGTCCACTTGAATTAGCCTCCCGCTTCCGGCAAACAGGCCCCGCAACGAGGACACGGGTATGAGGCACATCTACATTGTCGGCATCGGCACGGGAAATCCCGAGCATCTGACCGTGCAGGCGATCAACCGGCTGAACAAGGTCGATGTCATCTTCATTCCGAGCAAGGGCACGGCCAAGGTCGAGCTTGCCGAGGTGCGCAGGGACATCTGCCAGCGCTATGTCACCAACGAAAGCACCCGCTTCGTCGATTACGCCGTGCCGGTGCGCCAGACGGCGGATCGCAGCTATGTGCAGAGCGTCGACGACTGGCATGCCGAGCTGTCGGCGACCTATGAGCGGCTGTTTCAGGATCATATCGCCGAGGACGGCAGCGCCGCTTTCCTCGTCTGGGGCGATCCCAGCCTCTATGACAGCACGATCCGCATCATCGAGCGCGTCGTGGCGCGGCAGCGCATCATCCTCGACTACAGCGTCATTCCCGGCATTACAAGCATCCAGGCATTGACCGCCAGCCATCGCATCCCGCTCAACCTCGTCGGCAAGCCGGTGCAGATCACCACCGGCCGGCGGCTGGCGGAGAGCTTTCCGGGCCTCGTCGAAACCGCCGTCGTCATGCTCGACGGCGAGCAGGCCTTCAGCAAGATCGACGATCCCGACGCCTATATCTATTGGGGCGCCTATCTCGGCACCGACGACGAGATCACCATCGCCGGCCGGCTCGCCGAAGTATCGGACCGCATCCTGGCGACCCGGGCCGAAGCGCGGGAAAGGCATGGGTGGATCATGGATATCTACCTGCTGCGCAAGGGCCGGGATTTCGACGGCTGAACAGCGTGCGACGCCAAATTATTTGCCCGGCGGATGGGATTATGTCAGGACATGTCCCTCGGAAGGATGGTCTCATGGCGGCAGCCGACAGACAGATGAGGGAAGGACACGACAGCGCCGCGCCGGCGATTGTCCGCGATCCTGTCTGCAGCACGCGGACCTCACCGATGGCGCGTGGTGCCTGTCCCTCGCTCAGCGCTCCGATGGCGACCGGCGACGGCCTGCTGGTGCGTCTGCGACCTGCAACACCAGGCTTGCGCATTGCCCAGTTCCGGGCGCTTGCCGACGCCGCCGGCAGACACGGCAACGGCCTGATCGAGATCACGGCGCGCGGCAATCTGCAATTGCGCGGCCTGACCGCCGACAGCATGCCCGGCCTCGCCGCCGATATCGACCGCGCCGGCATCGTGCCGGAAATCGGTGTCACCATCGAGGTCCCGCCGCTCAGCGGGCTGGACCCGCGTGAACTTGCCAACGCTCGCGACATGGCCGCGCGGCTGCGCCGGCAGATCGCCGCGCTCTCCCCGCAGCCGATCCTGGCGCCCAAGATGACGATCATCGTCGATGGCGGCGGACGGCTGACGCTGGATGCGCTCAGCGCCGATATCCGTTTGAGGGCAGCAGGAACCGGCGACGGCTCCATCCTCTGGACCCTCGCGACAGGCGGCACGGCCAGGACAGCCAGGCGTCTCGCATCCCTGCCGACCGAGCGCGCCCTGTCGGCAATCATCGAGCTCCTGAGGATACTGGCACAAAGCGGCGCGCGCGGCCGCGATCTCGATGCAACGGCGCTGCAGGAGCGCTTTCGCACCCACCCCGCCGATACAGGCGACATCGACGAACCGCCTGTGTCGCCGCTCGGCATTCATCGCCTTCCGGACACGCGCCCGATCCTCGGCCTGCGCCCGCGCTTCGGGCAAATCCATGCAAACGATATGCTGCGCTTCCTCGACATCGCAGAGCGGAGCGGCGCAAACGAGATCCGCACCGCGCCGGATCATGCGCTGCTGCTGCTCGGCCTCGACGACGCGTCAGCCGAAGCGCTCCGGTCGGCCGCGGGCGATCTTGGTTTCCAGACGCGCGCCGACGATCCGGCGAACCATCTGGAACTCTGCTCCGGCGCCGGCGCCTGCGCTTCCGCCTTCTATGCGACGAAAACCGCGGCATCGCGGTTGATCGATCTCGCGCCGGAGCTGCTCGACGGCTCGCTTGCCGTGCATCTGTCCGGCTGCCGCAAAGGCTGCGCCCATCCGGGCAAGGCCGGGCTGGTTCTTGTCGGTGCGCCTATGGGCTATGGGATTGTCGTAAATGGGTCCGCATCGGACGAACCTCTGGCCTACATCGGAAATGACGAACTGAAATC
>JASGEG010000241.1:0-2501 GCA_047606605.1 Rhizobium sp. | reverse complement strand
CTGAATGAGAATATGCACCATCGAGTGCTTGTCGTATTTGAACCCGGGCAGGTTTCTCTCAAGCGTCACCGCGCCGCCCCCGATATGCGCATGCCGCTCCAGCACCAGAACCTTTTTGCCCGCCTTGGCAAGATAGGCCGCCGCACCGAGCGCGTTCTGCCCGGCTCCCATGACCACAATGTCATAATCCGTTCGCACGCCGCGATCCTCCCTCAAGCACACGATTGCCCATCCTGATGGTGGAATGGATTTATGTCAATGTATGAATTGATACGAATCTATAATCGAAAATATGCGACCTATATATGTTGTTTTCGGATGCTTTGCGCCCTGAAAGACAGATTTTCGCTCAGATAGTCGGTGATTGCCGGGCGAATGCTTCATGTTAAGGATGTCGATTCCGGGGTGGAAATCATATTCAATATGCTGATATTACAGGTTTATTTTGAAATTCTTGTCGCATTTCGGATTTCCGTTTTCCTGCCGCGGCATGCTTCCCAGCTTGAGATTGATCAAAGTCGTATCAATCAAATTATTGACACGCATTAATATCAATAATATGTACGGTTCATCACGGCAATCGGGAGGGTGCGCAATGGCGGGAGAGGCGGCGGAGTTGTCGGCTCAGACCCTGTTTCTCGGAAGCGAGGATCTGGGGCGGGCGTTTTCATGGCGGCGTGCGATCGAGGCTTTGAAGGCGGCCTATGCTGCCGACTGCAGCGAGGCGATGTTTCCCCCGCGCAGCATGGCGCGCGGCAACGGCCTGTGGCTGCGAACCTTGACGGGAATTGCGCCCGGGGGCGTCATGGGCGCCAAGATGATCGCGGCCAATATCCGCAACAAGCGCGCAAGCTATCTGATCCCGCTCTTCGACCAGGAAAGCGTCGAGCTCCTGGCGCTGATCGACGGCAATTCGATCACCGGTTTCCGCACGGCGGCCACGACGGCGCTCGCGCTCGACGCGCTCACCCGTCCGGGCAAGGTTTCGGTCGGCATCCTCGGCACCGGCTTCGAGGCCCGTAACCATCTCAAGGCGTTCGCATCCGTGCGCGACATCTCTTCCGTTCGCGTATTCAGCCCCAATCCCGACAGCCGTGCCAGCTTCAAGGCCGAGATGGCATCCCTCGAGCTCGCCATCAGCGGTGAAGACAGCGCCCGCTCGGTCGTCGAATCCCGCCCGGACATCCTCATCTGCGCGGCCCGGTCGCGCCAGGAGCAGCCGCTGTTCGACGGCGCGTGGCTCGCACCCGGCATGACGGTGGCTTCGATCGGCTCGACGCTGCCCGAGCAGCGTGAAGTCGATCCGGACACCATCGCCCGCGCCGATCTGATCGTGGCCGACATGGCCGAGGAAGTGGCGCATGACACCGGCGACATGCGGGCGGCCAAGGATGCCGGCGTCGCCTTCGAGGATAAGCTCATCCCGCTCTCCGAGCTCGTCTGCGGCCGCCATCCGGGCCGCAGGCACGCCGACGAGATCATGCTGTTCAAGTCGGTCGGTGCTGCGCTTCAGGACCTTGCCGTCGCCGCCATGTGCTGCGCCCGCGCCAGGGAACTCGGCCTTGGAACCTACCTCTCCCAAACCATCCATCCGGTGCTGAAATGACGCTTGTCTCCCAAACCGATGTCCGCTCCGTGCTTTCAGATCCCACGCTGTTCAAATCCGCCGCCTATGTGAACGGCGCCTGGATCGGCGAAGGTGAGGGTGGATGCTACGAATTGTTCAATCCCTCGACCGGCGCCAAATTGGTCGAGCTGCCGAAGCTGAGCCGCGCCCAAGTGGCGGAGGCCATTTCCGCCGCCCACAAGGCCTATGGCTCCTGGCGGCAATTGCCGGCCAAGCAGCGGGCCATCCTGCTGCGCCGCTGGTTCGAGCTGATCACCGCGCATGCCGATGACCTCGCTCGCCTGATCGTGCTGGAGGAGGGCAAGCCCTTTGCCGAGGCCAGGGGCGAAGTCGCTTATGCCGCCTCCTTCGTCGAATGGTTTTCTGAAGAAGCCAAGCGCGTGCGCGGCGACGTCATGGCCGCGCCTGAGAAAGGCCGCCGCATCGTCGTGCTCAAGGAGCCGGTCGGCGTCTGCGCCGCGATCACACCCTGGAATTTCCCCGCCGCCATGATCACCCGCAAGGCGGCGCCGGCGCTGGCCGCCGGCTGCACCATGGTTGTCAAGCCGGCCGAACAGACGCCGCTGACGGCGCTGGCGCTCGCTGACCTCGCCGAACGGGCCGGCATTCCGAAAGGCGTCTTCAACGTCGTCATGGGCAAGTCGCGCGAGATCGGACCGGAACTGACCGGCAATAGGCTCGTTCGCAAGATCACCTTCACCGGTTCCACCGAAGTCGGCCGGCTGCTGCTTGAGCAGGTGGCGTCGACGATCAAGAAGGCGTCGATGGAGCTCGGTGGCAATGCACCGCTGCTCGTCTTCGACGACGCCGATCTCGACCAGGCCGTCGAGGGCATGATCGCCACCAAGTACCGCAACACCGGACAGGCCTGCAT
>JASGEG010000240.1:0-22266 GCA_047606605.1 Rhizobium sp. | reverse complement strand
GCGACGGAAACGCCCGAGATCGCCGCCTATATGAACGGCATCGCCAAGATCGCCGCATCGCGGACGATGGACAAGGCAGATTGGAACAATACGCGCGTCGTCGGCGACATTGTCTCTGAAGTGCAGAAGCTGAAGCCAGAATCCGGCAAGACCATATTCGTCTTCGGCAGCGCCGAGGTGATGGATGTTCTGCTCAAGGCGGACCTCGTGGATGAGATCCGCATCTGCCTCGTTCCCGTCGTGCTCGGGGCCGGCAATCCGCATTTCAAGCCGGCCGGGGAACAGCGGCCGATGAAGCTCATCGACTCCCGGCCGCTCAAGACCGGTGCGGTGATCCTGCGTTATGAACCGACGAAAACGGCCTAGAGCGGTTCAGTGTTTCACGGAATCGTTGAACCGCTCTATCTTTTTGGTTTGGCGCAATTCCGGACGGAAAACCGCTCCGCACTTTTCCTGGAATTGCTCTAACCCGCCAGATTGCCGAAGCGCACGGAATAGATGCGGTCGCGGCCGAGCAGATGGGCGATCAGGCTCTCCCGATCGAACAGGCCGGCCATGGCCTTGTGGCGCAGATCGAGACCGCCGGTCATCACGCCGAAGGCCGGCATCAGCAGACGGGCGCCATCCGTTGCAAAGCACGGGCGGCGCACCGATTTCTCCCGACGTCGAACGGTGGCGGCGGGATGCAGATGGCCGGCGATCTCTCCGGCCTGCCGGCCCGCTTCCGGCTCGTGACGGAAGGTCAGCCCGCCATAATGCATCACATCGGCAGATCGCCCGGGCAGATCGACCGTGCCATCGGGATCGTGGTTACCGTTGATCCAGATCCATTCGCGGCCGCGCGCCATGGTAACGATCCGGTCGCGGAATTCTTCCGGCAAATGCTGCGAACCGACCCGATCATGGAAATTGTCGCCGAGCGAGACGACCAGCTTCGGATCGTAGCGGGCGATGACGGCGGAAAGAACGGTCAGCGTCGCCAGCGTATCATAGGGCGGCAGCAGCATGCCGCGGCGGGCAAAGGCCGCGCCCTTTTCCAGATGCAGATCGGAAACAGCGAGAACGCCGGCATCCGGCAGATAGAGCGCGCCCAGCGGATCGCAGACGGCGGCGACGCCCTGCACGGCGGTCTCGACGCCAGCAGCCGGCGCGGATTCGCCGCTGTCTTGGCCGTTCAAGCTTCGTGCCAGCGCCAGCCGGTTGATCACGTCAGTCCATCCTTGTTCGTTCAGCCCATCGCTTCGCGGATCAGATCATCAGCCGCTTCGGCCAGCAGGACGTCATGCGCCTCGCCCGGCACCGGCACCTTGCCGATTTCCAGCATCACCGGCACGGCGAGCGGCGAGATATGGTCCAGCGCCCGGTGGGTGATGTGGCCCTTGATTCGCTTCAGCATATCCCCAAGACGCCCGATGTCCAAAAGCCCGGTCGCAGCGTCCTGCCTTGTCGCCTGCAGCAGGATATGGTCGGGCTCGTGGCTGCGCAGCACGTCATAGATCAGGTCGGCCGAGACTGTCACCTGACGGCCAGTCTTTTCCTTGCCGGGATGCCGGCGCTCGATCAAGCCGGCAATCACGGCGCAATTGCGGAAGGTGCGCTTCAGCAGGAAGGATTCATCGAGCCAGGCTTCGAGATCGTCGCCGAGCATATCCTCATCGAAGAGATCGGAGAGGCTGAGATGGCCGTTGGCGATCATCAGCCCCATATCCTCCAGCCCCCAGATGCCGAGCGAGTAATCGGTCGCGACGAAGCCCATCGGCCTGGCGCCGGCGCGCTCGAGCCTTCGGGTGAGCAGCATGCCGAGCGTCTGGTGCGCCAGCCGCCCCTCGAAGGGATAGGCGACCAGATAGGCGCGGCTGCCGCGCGGGAAAGTCTCGATCAGGAATTCGTCGCGCTTCGGCAGCAGCGACTTCTCTTTTTGAATTTCCAGCCAGTCGCGCACCTGGTCCGGCAGGCGATGGCGCCGGTCTGGATCGGCAATCATCGCCCGCACCTGATCGGCGAGATAGGTCGACAGCGGAAACTTGCCGCCGGCATAGGACGGGATTTTCGGATCGAGCGAGAAGGCCTGCGAGGCCAGGCACTCGCTTTCGCGGATGCCTTCGAAGCGCAGCACCTTGCCGGAAAACAGGAACGTATCGCCGGGCGCAAGCTGCTCGACGAAATATTCCTCGACCTTGCCGAGCGGCGCGCCCCCTCGCCCCAGCGAGCCGAGCGCATTGCGCTTCACCAGGCGAATGTTCAGCATCGCCTCTTCGACGATGGTGCCGAGGTTCAGGCGATATTGCTGCGCCACCTGCGGATTGGAAACGCGCCAGCGCCCCTCCGGCGTCTTGCGGATGCGGGCATAACGCTCGTAAGTGCGCAACGCATAGCCGCCGGTGGCGACGAAATCGACGATGCGCTCGAAGGTCTCCCAGGAAAGCCCGGCATAAGGCGCCGCACTGCGCACTTCTTCATAAAGTTCGAGCATGTCGAAGGGTTCGGCGCAAGCCATGCCGAGAATATGCTGGGCGAGCACATCGAGCGCGCCGGCGCCGATCGGCGGCGTATCCTGCGCGCCGATATAATTGGCATCCAGCGCCGCCTGGCATTCCATGACCTCGAAGCGATTGGCCGGCACCAGGATCGCCTTCGACGGCTCGTCCATGCGATGATTGGCGCGGCCGATGCGCTGGGCAAGGCGGCTGGCGCCCTTGGGCGCGCCGACATGGACGACGAGATCGACATCGCCCCAATCGATGCCGAGATCGAGCGTCGAGGTGGCGACGACGGCGCGCAGCCGGTTTTCCGCCATGGCCGCCTCCACCTTGCGGCGCTGGCCGACATCGAGCGAGCCGTGATGCAGGGCGATCGGCAGGTTGTCGTCATTGGCCGACCACAGCTCCTGAAACAGCATCTCGGCCTGCGAGCGCGTGTTGACGAAAAGCAGCGTCGTGCGATGCGCCTTCAGCGCGCGATAGATATCGGGGATCGCATATTTGGCGGAATGGCCGGACCAGGGGATGCGCTCCTCGGTCGCAAGGATCGAAATATCCGGCTTGGCGCCGCCTTCGACAATGACGAGGCCGGCATGCCGCTCCTGCCCCTCTTGCTGCGCCACCAGCCATTTCTGCAGGTCCATCGGGTCGGCGACGGTGGCCGAAAGGCCGATGGTCTGGACATGCGGCGCCAGCCTGCGGATGCGGGCAAGGCCGAGCGACAGCATATGGCCGCGCTTGGAGGTGACGAGCGAATGCAGCTCGTCGAAGACGATGTATTTCAGGTCCTTGAAGAAGCGCTCGGCTTCGCGATTGGCGAGCAGCAACGCCACCTGCTCCGGTGTCGTCAGCAGGATATCGGGTGGATTGAGCTTCTGCCGCTGCCGCTTGCCGCTCGGCGTATCGCCGGTGCGGTTTTCGACTGATACAGGCAGGCCCATCTCCGAAACCGGCTTCATCAGGTTGCGCTCGATATCGACCGCCAGCGCCTTCAACGGCGAGATGTAAAGCGTGTGGATACCGGTGAAGGCCGAGCCGGGCGGGATCTTGCCACGCCGGGTGAGATCGGTGAGCGACGGCAGGAAGCCGGCCAGCGTCTTGCCCGCCCCGGTCGGCGCGATCAGCAGCGTGCTTTCGCCAGCCTCGGCACGAGCAAGCAATTCGAGCTGATGGGCGCGCGGCTGCCAGCCCTTTTCCGCAAACCAGCGGGTGAAGGGGCCAGGCAGGGCAACATGGTACTGCGCGTCGATCTGGTCCACGGGTTCAATGTAATGGATATGGAGCGGATGAGAAGCGGAGCTTTGCATCCATTGGCTTTGGTGTTCGTGGAGGGAGTGCCGCAGGCCCGGCATATTCCGAACCCAGCCTAGATGCAGCCCATTTCGAAGCCTCTTGACTCTCATCCTAATCGCGGATAAAAAATATCCATGATTAGAGAGGCACAAAGATGAAGCTCGGTGATGGCGTCGAACAATCCATCCATTGCGTTGCCATGCTGGTGGGATTGTCCGACGGCGGCGTGCTTTCGGCGGCCGCGCTCGCCGAATTTCACGGTGTCTCCGTCAGCTATCTTCTGAAGCATCTGCAGGCGCTTTCGGGCGCCGGCATTCTCGATACGGTGCCGGGGCCGAAGGGCGGCTATCGGCTGGCGCGCAAGCCGGAAGCGATCAGCCTGCTCGATATCGTGCTGGCCGCCGAGGGCCCTGCCCCGGCCTTCCGCTGCGCCGAAATCCGCCAGCGCGGCCCGAATCCGCTGGAAGGGCGCTACTTCGCCAAGCCCTGCGGCATCAACGCCGCCATGCTGGCGGCCGAGCGCGTCTACCGGGCCGAACTGGCCAAGACCAGCATCGCCGATGTGCTGACCGATCTGCAGCAGACGGACACCGACGGCAGCATCGCCGCGAGAGGCTGCGCCTTTCTGGCACTTCATGAACGCAAGACCAAAAACTGACCAACCGGAAACTTGAACCCAAGGAGAAGACCATGCATCCGCGTCTGAATTTCGCCAAAGCCTCGCCGGACTCCTACAAGGCTGTCGTCGCGCTGGAAAACTTCGTCCAGAACAGCGGCCTGGAGCGCCGCTTCATTCATCTGATCAAGCTGCGCGCCTCGCAGATCAACGGCTGCGCCTATTGCGTCGACATGCATGTCAAGGAATCCCGGCATGACGGGCTCAGCGAACAGTGGATCAATCTGATGTGCGTCTGGCGGGAATCGCCCGTCTACGACGCCCGCGAGCGCGCCCTGCTCGGCTGGGTGGATGCCGTGACCAAGATTGCCGAAACCGGCGCGCCGGACGCGGATTTCGAGACGCTGAAACAGCATTTCAGCGAAGAGGAGATCGTCAAGATCACGGTTGCGATCGGCACGATCAACGTCTGGAACCGGCTTGCCGTCGGCTTCCGCTCGCAGCATCCGGTCGATGCGGCAAGCAAAGCCGCTTGAGGCCTATCGTCATGACGCAAAAAAGCGCGGGACCGAAATCCCGCGCTTTCATTTATCCCCATCCCGACAAAGCGGGACTGAAGCAGACTTAGGCAGCAGCCGAAGCGAAGCCTTCGGTCGGAACTTCCGAAATCGTCTTCAGAACCTGGGAAGCGATCTGGTAGGGGCAACCCTGGGAGTTCGGACGACGATCTTCGAGGTAGCCCTTGTAGTCGTTCTTGATGAAGGAGTGCGGAACGCGGATGGAAGCACCGCGGTCGGCAACGCCGTAGCTGAACTTGTTCCACGGAGCCGTTTCGTGCTTGCCGGTCAGACGCAGGTGGTTGTCCGGGCCGTAGACGGCGATGTGGGCTTCAAGATTCTTGTCGAACTGAGCCATGAGCGCTTCGAAATAGGCCTTGCCGCCGACTTCGCGCATGAACTTGGTCGAGAAGTTGCAGTGCATGCCCGAACCGTTCCAGTCGGTGTCGCCGAGCGGCTTGCAATGGAACTCGATGTCGATGCCGTACTTTTCGCACAGACGCAGCAACAGGTAGCGTGCCATCCAGATCTGGTCGGCAGCGCGCTTGGAGCCCTTGCCGAAAATCTGGAATTCCCACTGGCCCTTGGCCACTTCGGCGTTGATGCCTTCGTGGTTGATGCCGGCTTCCAGGCAAAGGTCGAGATGCTCTTCGACGATCTCGCGAGCAACGTCACCAACGTTCTTGTAGCCGACGCCGGTGTAGTACGGGCCCTGCGGAGCGGGGTAGCCGGATTCCGGGAAGCCGAGCGGCCGGCCGTCCTGATAGAAGAAGTATTCCTGCTCGAAGCCGAACCATGCGTCCTCGTCGTCGAGGATGGTCGCGCGGCTGTTCGACGGATGCGGCGTGACGCCGTCCGGCATCATGACTTCGCACATGACGAGCGCGCCGTTGGTGCGGGCCGGGTCCGGATAGATGGCAACCGGCTTCAGCACGCAATCGGAGCTGCGGCCTTCGGCCTGCATCGTCGACGAACCGTCAAAGCCCCAAAGCGGGAGCTGTTCGAGCGTCGGAAATACGTCGAATTCCTTGATCTGCGTTTTACCGCGCAGGTTCGGCACCGGGGTGTACCCGTCGAGCCAGATGTACTCGAGCTTAAATTTCGTCATTACGCACCTCATAACAGTTAATCATGCGAAGCAGGAAAATTCGAGGACGCGCCCGTCCGAAAAATCTTCACTACAAACGGCTGCCCCATGACATGCACAGGACATGCCAGATCGCACGGGCAGGCGCTTAAATCGGCAAAAAACTGCAAACGGGCTGCAGGCCGCGGCGGCTTCCGGCCGCTAAACCTTCGATTCTTTTCAAATCGCGTCAAATGGCGTGCAGATTGGCGACAGAGGGAGGTCAAGTTGTCGCAGTGCGGCAGAATCAAAGCAGCGCAACAAATGGGCATTCGCGGCTGGTCCCGGGCAGGCATTCGACACAGAAATTGCCTATAATTTCGACGTTTAGCATTTTTTTTGAGCAGGACTCTCAAAAACCGCCTTCATCTCTGCTATATTCAGTTCGTCTCTTGAAGCGCGCCCGCTTCAAACCAGCAAGGGAGAGACGGCGAATGGCGATCAGTCCGCAGCATGAAACGGCAAAGATCTATCAGTTTCCCATCAAGGCCCGTCCCACGGCCCTGAACCAGCGCAAGGTGAACCTTGAGCCGGACATCGGTCCGAGCGTCGCGGCGGCCGCCTTCGACAGCTGGTATCACGAGGCCGCGATCACGGAATCCGATCAGACCCGCAAGCAGTAAGCGGCCCGCGCCTCAGAGCGCGATGTAGCGGTCGGACCGATGGTTGATCGCGAGAAAGAGATTGAGCGCCAGTGCGCCGATCACAGAGCAGATGACCACGAAAGGCGTGGTCACCGCAAAGGCGACCGCGAGCACGCACAGGTCGACCGCAAGCTGGACAAGTCCCGCGCGTATCCCGAACCGTTCCTGCAGATAGATGCCCAATATGCCGACGCCGCCCAGGCTGGCGCGGTGGCGATAGAGCGCCAGCAGTCCGAAACCGAGCAGGATGCCGCCCAGAAGCGCCGCCCAGATGGCGTTGATATGGGCGATTTCAAACAATCGCGGCTGCAGGTTGGTCAGAAGCGAGGTCAGCGCGATGGCGATGAAGGTCTTGATGGTGAAGACCGGACCAAGCTGTTTCCATGACAGATAGAAGAAGGGCAGATTGACGAGAAAGAAGGCCAGGCCGAAATTCACGCCGATCGCATAATGCAGCAGGAAGGCGACGCCCGCGGTGCTGCCCGTCAGCAATCCGGCGCTCGACAGGCAGAAGAGCCCGAGCGACGAAATCAGACTGCCGGACAGAATGCCCTGGATATCTTCGACCAGCGAATGCCGGGTGGCGGAAGTATTCCAGACGCCGAGAGCGCTTTTGATCCTTGCCATGTATTTTCCCTTGTTTCCCGGGGATTCTGCGGAAAGCTCGGGCGACAATCAATAGGAAATACGTAAGGAATGCTGACCTATTGCAAATTCGCAAGAATCGGTCGGTCAGGCGGATTTGCTGGTAATGAACAGAATGCCGTGCACCGGTTTTCCGCCGTCCATGCGAATGACGCTGCGCGACAGATCGCGCACGGCGAAGCCATGGCCTGCCAATATGGTCCGGACATAGGCTTCCGAATGGGCAAACCGCAGCGATTCCCGCAGCACATAGCCTTCCGCCGTCTGCGCATCCTCGACCGAAAAGGCAAAGACGGCGCCATCGGCGGCCAGTGCCGCGACGATCGCCAGCACGCCGTCGAGATCGCCGAGATACATCAGCACGTCGGCGGCGGTAATCAGACCGGCGCGTCCTGCCGCAAGCCCGGCCTCGAAGATGCCGGACTGCGGTGGCGCAAGCGACAGGTCGGCCTGGCCGAGATGATCGTAGACACCCTTCTCCGCCGCCTTGGCGAGCATGCCCTTCGACAGATCGAACCCTTCCAGCCGGTCCACCCTGTCGCGGATCTCCGGGCCGAGCAGGCCGGTGCCGCAGCCGAGATCGACGGCGAGGCGGAAATGCGTGGGGATATCGGTCGTCTCGGCAATCAGGGCGGCGAGCTTTTGCGGCACGCTGTAGCCGAGCTTTTCGACCAGCGACGTCTCGAACCGGTCGGCATAATCGTCGAACAGCCGCTCCACATAGCGGCTCGGCGGCTTTTGCGGCGGCTCGGCCGCACCCAGAACAGCCAGCTTCAGCCGCGCGCCGAAAACATCGCCGGCATCCAGCGCCAGCACCTCATTCAGCGCCGCAACGGCACCCGGCACGTCTCCCGCCTTCTCGCGGTAGGCCGCAAGGCTGAACCAGCCGGCCGCCCAGGAGGGTGCCAGCTCCAGCGCCTGCTCCATCAATTCGGCGGCGCTGGCCGGCTCGCCGCCTTCGGCAAGCATCTTCGCATAGTCGGCGCGGCGGTCGGCAATGACGTCGCCGGAGGAAAGCTGGCTCGGCAGCATGATCAAGGTCCCGTTTGGTCTCCGCCCTTTGGACGCGGCCACAAAAAAACTCAAGTCCTATTTCAGGCAGACGGCTGTTTCAGACGGCCCCTGAGGCAAAGGCGCTTGCGAGTCACCACGCGCCGCTCTATCTCAGGACCGCTCGACAGGCATAATGGAGACGTCTGCATGTCCGATCAGGTGAACAAATTCCTCGGCGACTCGCTGGGCCGCACGCTGATAAAACTCGTCATCGTGTCGCTGATCGTCGGCTTCGTCATGAAGTTCTTCGGCTGGCGGCCGCTGGACTTCCTCTATGGCGTGCGCCGTTTCCTCACCGATCTCTGGCACAGCGGCTTTGCCGCGCTCGGCGAATTCGGCGATTATCTCGTACTCGGTGCCAGCATCGTCATCCCGCTCTTCATCATCCTGCGTCTCCTCAATTATCGTCGTTGACATGAAATCCCGGACAGTGCCCCTCACGCGCCGCGATACGCTGCGCCTCGCCGCCCTTGCGCTTGCCGCATCCGCCGCAAGCTGCGCCACGCCGCCGAGCCGCGTTTCCAACATTCCGGCCAGCGACCAGACGGCCTCCGCCTTGCCGCTGGTCAATGCGCTGCGGGCCAGGAACGGCCTGCCGCCGCTCAAGGTCGATGCGGCCGCCAGCACGGCGGCGGTCTATCAGGCCCGGCGCATGGCCGATGCCGGCAAGATGGAGCATCTGATCGGCATCGGCGACAACTTCGGCAAGCGCGTCAAGGAAAGCGGCGTCAAGCTGCCGGCGGCCGAGAACATCGCCGAAGGCCAGAAGAGCGTCGATGCCGCCGTAACCGCCTGGATCAACTCTCCGAAGCATTTGCACAACATGCTCGGCAAATATGATGGGCTCGGCGTCGCTCTGGCCTATGCGCCCTCTTCCGGCGGCAAGCCATATTGGTCCATGGTGCTCTCCTCGAACTGAGGAGAGGCCGACCGGACATGGATCAGCGAGAGCATGGCGGCAGGGTCCTGCCTTTCGAGGTGACGCACCGGCTGGTGCTGTCGATCGCCCTTCCGATGACGCTCGGTTTCATGACGACGCCGCTGCTCGGCATCGTCGGCACCGCCGTCGTCGGGCATCTCGGCGAGCCGAACGCGCTGGCCGGCCTGGCGATCGGCGCCATGCTCTTCGATCTCCTCTTCGCCAGTTTCAACTTCCTGCGCGCCTCGACCACCGGGCTGACGGCACAGGCCTTCGGCCGCCGCGACCGGCACGAGCAGCAGGCGGTTTTCTGGCGGGCGCTATTGTCGGCGCTCGCATGCGGCAGCCTGATCGTCCTGCTGTCGCCCGCCCTGCTCTGGCTTGGGCTCAAGCTGATGGGGCCGGCAGGCGGCGTCGCCGAAGCGACGCGCACTTATTTCTCGATCCGCATGCTGTCCGGCCCGATGGCGCTCGCCAATTATGCCATTCTCGGCTTCGTGCTCGGGCGCGGCCAGGGCCGCATCGGCCTCTTGCTGCAGACGGTGATCAACGGCGTCAACATCGTCCTTGCGCTCGTGCTCGGTCTCTGGCTCGGCTGGGGCGTTGCCGGTGTCGCCTGGGGCACGCTGATCGGCGAGGCCGCCGGCACGCTCACCGGCCTTGCCATCGTGCTCAGGGGTTTTGCCGGCGAGCCGCGCCCCAGCCGCGCCGAGCTGCTGTCGCCCGTCAAGCTCAAGCAGCTCTTCGCGCTCAACCGCGACATTCTCATCCGCACCTTCGTGTTGCTGGCCGCCTTCACGCTGATGACCCGGATCGGCAACAGCTTCGGCGCGGTCACGCTCGCCGCCAATGCGGTGGTGATGAACTTCTTCCTGTTGTCGGCTTATTATCTCGACGGGCTCGCCAACGCGGCCGAGCAGATCACCGGGCGGTCGATCGGCGCCAACTACCGTCCGGCTTTCGATCGCGGGTTGAAGCTGACCAGCCTGTGGTCCTTCGGGCTGGCGCTCGCCACCACATTGTTCTTCCTGATGGCCGGCCCGACACTGATCCGTCTGCTGACGACCTCCGAGGAGGTGCGCGCCGCCGCCGGGAGCTACCTGCCCTGGGCGGCCATCTCCGGACTGACGGGCGTCCTCGCCTTCCTGATGGACGGCGTGTTCATCGGCGCCACATGGTCGACGGCGATGCGCAACCGCATGCTTTTATCCTTCGCCGGCTATCTGGTTGCCCTTGCGATCCTCGTGCCGACGCTCGGCAATCACGGCCTGTGGATGGCGATGAACGCCTTCCTGCTGTTCCGCGGCCTTTTCCTGATCATCGGCCTGAGAAAGCGCGTCGATCAGACGTTCCGGTCGGCCCAGTGATCCAGCCTGACGTCGCGCAGCTCGCGGATCGAACCGACGCGCTCGCGATCAAGCAGCTTCGACAGACCGGCGACGATGCGGCCCGGCAGGCCCGGCCCCTCATAGACCATGCAGGAATAGAGCTGGACGAGATCGGCGCCCGCCTTGATCTTCTCCAGCGCGGTTTCCGCCGAGGAAACGCCGCCGACGCCGATGATCGGCAGGGCAGCGCCGACGCGACGGCGCATCTTGGCAAGCACCGAGGTCGACTTTTCGAAGACGGGCTTGCCCGACAGACCGCCAGCCTCTTTCGCCTGCGCCTGATCCTTCAGCCCGTCGCGTGCAAGCGTGGTGTTGGAAACGATCAGCCCATCAAGCGCATGGGCCAGCACCTCGGCGGCGATGTCGTCCATGCCCTCTTCGGTCAGGTCCGGCGCGATCTTCAGGAAGACCGGGATCGTCCGGCCGGCCTTGGCGGCCTCTTCGTCGCGCGCGGCAAGCACGGCCGACAGCAGCGCCGACAGGCTTTCGCGCGCCTGCAGGTCGCGCAGGCCCGGCGTATTGGGCGATGAGATATTGGCGGTGAAATAGCGCGCTACGGAATAGAAGCGGCGGATACCGGCGACATAGTCGGCAATGCGGTCCTCGCTATCCTTGTTGGCGCCGATATTGACGCCGATGATGCCGTTGCCACGCACCGCCTGCAGACGCCGCAGTGCCGCCTCATGGCCTTCATTGTTGAAGCCGAGGCGGTTGATGACGCCCTCATCCTCGACGAGGCGGAAGATGCGCGGGCGCGGATTGCCGGGCTGCGCCTTCGGCGTCACGGTGCCGATCTCGGTAAAGCCGAAGCCGAGCTTCAGCAAGGCCTCCGGCACCTCGGCATTCTTGTCGTATCCGGCCGCCATGCCGATCGGATTGGCGAAATCGAGCCCGGCCACGGTCTGGCGCAGGCGGGGATCGCTGCCTGCCGCGCAGGCCGGAACCAGGCCCGACTTCAGCGCCGCTATCGACATGCCATGCGCCGTTTCCGGATCGAACAGGAAAAGGCCGCGGCGGCCAAGATCGCGAAAGGCGCCGATCATTCGGGCATCTCCGGAAAGACGTGCGCGCCGTCGGGGTCGAGCGGCAGCGGCTTGGCCCAGAGCACGGCCGAAAGCGGCAGCGGCGCATAGAGATGCGGGAAGAGATCGCCGCCGCGCGAGGGTTCGAACACCAGCTTGTCGCCGAGCGCATCGCCATCGACCGCCACCAGCAGCAGGCCGTCCTGGCCGGCAAAGTAGCGTGCCGCCGTCTCTTTCGATTGCTGCGCCGTCGACAGGTGGATGAAATTGTCGGTCAGATCGATCGAGGCGCCATGAAAAACGCCGCTTTGTCTGGCTTGCTGCCAGAGCGCATCCGGCACGATCTTGTAAACCACTGGCATCGCGGTCATCATCCCCGTGTAAACATGTCCTGATAGGGCTTTGACGAAAACCGCTGCCGATGTCCACGGGTTCCGTGGCGGATTCAGGGTTTTGACGCAGAAATCCGGAGGAAGGCATGACACAGGAAATCGGAATTGGCCTCGCGGCGATGCTTTTGCCCGCCGCTCTCCTTCTCGCGGCGCCCGCCGGGGCAGCCGAGCCGGATACGGCACGCTTCCAGCTCGAACGCAGCGGCGATCATTTCGTCCGCCTCGACAAGCAAAGCGGCGCCATGTCGATCTGCCAGGATCAGAACGGCAATCTGGTCTGCCGCATGGCCGCCGACGAGCGCGCTGCCTATGACAGCGAGCTGGACCGTCTCTCCGATCGCGTTTCCAAGCTGGAAAAGACCGTGGCGGCCAATGGCGGATCGAGCCTGCCCAGCGACGCCGAGGTCGATCGTACGCTCGGGATTATGCAGAAATTCATGCGCGGTTTCATGGGGCTTGCCAAGGAATTCCAGAACGAGGAACAGCCGGACAACAAGGCGCAGCCGCAGAAGACCTGAAGCGCACCAGGGAATCAAAAGTGAAAGCAAGGGGATAAAGGACCGTATTCCTAGCCTGCCCTTTACTCGAAAATGGGCCTCGGCTAACCTTTCGCCAGGACCAACGCCGGATATCCGGCATTCCGAACGCTGAGCGGCGATGCTGTCACATGAGCAGATATGGAGCGCGATCGACAGGCTTGCCGAGCGGCATGCCCTGACGCCGTCCGGCCTCGCCCGGCGCGCCGGCCTCGACCCCACGTCCTTCAACAAATCGAAGCGGCTGAGCCAGGACGGACGGCTGCGCTGGCCCTCGACGGAATCGATCGCCAAGGTGCTGGATGCGACCGGCGCCAGCATGGAGCAGTTTCTCGGCTTCCTGCGGCCTCTGACCGGCATCGGTGGCATCTCCGATCCCGCCCCTTCCGCATCAAACGGCTCCATTCCCCTGCTGGGCTTCGCGCAGGCCGGCGCCGGCGGCTTTTTCGACGACAGCGGCTTTCCGGCCGGCCAGGGCTGGGACATGGTGGAGTTTCCCGCCGCCCCGGGCCAGAAGGGCGGCGTCTATGCGCTTGAGGTCCAGGGCGAGAGCATGCTGCCGCTCTATCGCGACGGCGATATTCTGATCGTCGAGCCGGGCGCACAGATCCGCCGCAACGACCGCGTCGTGGTCAAGACCCGCGAGGGCGAGGTCATGGCCAAGGTGCTGCTGCGGCAGAGCGCGAAATCGATCGAGCTGCTGTCGCTCAATCCCGAACATCCCAACCGCAGCTTCGATCTCGCGGATGTGGAATGGATCGCCCGGATCATCTGGGCCAGCCAATAGGAAAGTTTTCTCCCCATGCGTCGTGATATTTGGCTTGCAGCTGTGGCAGGTATGATCGTCGGCTCTTGGCTGACGCTGGCCGCCGCGCAGGCGGAGGAGACCGTGAAGGCCCCGGAGGCAACCGATCCGGCTCGCCCCGCGTCCACCCCTGCCTCGACCGAGCAGCCGTCGTCGCAGCCCAGCAAGGCGGAACAGCAGCAAACGGAGCAGGCGCCGCAGGCGGCAGGCGGCACCACGCAGAAAGCAGGCGACAGCCCGAAGCCCGACGCGGCAACGAAGCCGGTGCAGCTGGCGCATCCCTCCTCGGACCGTGCCGGCGTGCTGACCCTCGGCGACCGCAGCGTGCAGCTTTCCGGCATCATTCCGACCGATGTCGGCCGCATGTGCGCCGGGTCGGACGGGACGAACTGGCCCTGCGGCACGGCGGCGCGCACCGCCTTTCGCATGTATCTGCGTGGCCGCACCATCGATTGCGACCTGCCGAGCGAGACCTGGCAGGGCACGGCGACCGCCAGCTGCCGCTATGTTCGCGTCGACCTCAGCGAATGGCTGGTGCGCTTCGGCTGGGTCGAGCCGGAGCCGGGCTCTCCGCTGGCCGCCGTCGCGGAACAGGCCAAAGAGCAGAAGCGCGGCATCTATGGCGACGATCCGCGCAAGGGCCATAAATCAACGCTGGCGCCGGCTCCGGCCAAGGAAGATCCGCTCAATCCGATCTGACGCCACGCTTCCGCCACCAGCTCTTGTCATGAAAGACATCGATTTCCAGTCTGCCGACAGTTTCAAAGGATATTGCTTCGCTATGAATAAGCCGCTTTCCGCCCAAGAGGCCCTGATCTACGTCATGGTCATCGCGTCCGCCGTGGATCGGACGATGAACGACCGGGAGCTGGGTCGCATCGGCGAGCTGATCCATGCGCTGCCGGTCTTCAAGGGCTTCGACGACGAGAGCCTGATCTCCGTGTCGCGAGACTGCGCCAAGCTGCTGGCGCGCGACGAAGGACTCGACATCGTGCTGGAAACCGTGCGCGATACCCTGCCGGCCAAGCTCTACGACACCGCCTATGCGCTTGCCGTCGAGGTTGCCTCCGCCGATCTCTCGGTCAAGGCCGAGGAATTGCGGCTGCTCAGCCTGCTGCGCGACCGCCTCGGCCTCGACAAGCTCACCTGCGCCGCCATCGAGCGCAGCGCCATCGCCCGCTACCGCAAGGGCTAAAGCAATTCCAGGAAAAGCGCGCAGCGGTTTTCCGTCCGGGATTGCGTCAAAACGATAGGCCAGAGCGGCTCAGTGATTCCGGGAAACACTGAACCGCACGAGAGAGCGATACCCGGCGCGGCCTAGTAGAGCCCGTAGGGGAAATAGCGCAGATAGATTTCCTGCAAGCGACCATCGCGCGACAGGGTCGCGAGCGCATGGTTGATGGCGGCCGTCAGGTCGCCGTCGCGCTGGCGCAGCATGATCGTCAGGCCTTCGCCGAGGAATTGCTGCGACAGATAGGGGCCGTCGAACAGGGCGCAGCATTTTTCCGCCGACGGCGAGGATACCCAGAAGGAAAGCTGCAGCCCGTCGGCGAAAGCGGCATCGATCTTGCCCTCCTTGACCGCCGCCAGCAGCGCATCCTTGTCATCGAAGGTCACCTGCTTGATCGACGGGAAGAAGGCGGACAGCATCGCCGCATGCGCCGTGTCCTTGACCACGCCGACCGAATGGCCGGCAAGCGCCGCCGCCGTCCGGCCGTCGATCTTCGCCTTGAGATTGCGGACGAAGCGGGTGGGCAGGATCAGGAAAGGCCGCGAGAAGGCGAAAGTCTTGCGCAGCTCCGGCGTCACGGCGACGCCGGCGATCACCGCATCGCCCTGCGAGGCCGAGAGCGCCCCCTGCAGTTCCTCGAAGGGCAATGCCTGGATCTGGCACTTGTCCGCGATCGCGAGTTCGTCGCAGATCGCGCGGACGAGATCGACATGGAAACCGGCCAGCTTGCCGGTCTGATCGACGAAGTTGAAGGGCGGGAAATCGACCGAGGTCAGGAAGCGCAGCCGCACCAGCGAGGAAAGGTCGGGCTTGGGCAGGCGCTCGCGTGCATCGAAGAGGATGGGAAGGTTGGAGGTCGGCGCCTGCTGCGCTACGGCCGGCATGGCGCAGGACAGGGCGATCGCTGCCGCTGCCGCGATGGACCTGCCCCCGGATATCAGCGACGAAAGGCAAGGGCGCATGACGATGATCGGGCCTCCTGTCGGGTGTCCTGCTTCTGGTATTGCGACCGGTGTAACAGAACCATGCCGAAGGGGGAATATCGTTGCATGCGACGGCGGGAGAGTCCGCAGCGAAGATCGGACGCTAACGATCCCCCTTCCCCGTCCGCCTGGAGCCGGGAAGCAATTCGAGTTTTGCGGGCCTGGACTTGCCCTTGTCGCCTCGCCGCTTGAGCAGCCTGGCGGGGGAGCCGACATAGACGCCATAGGGCTCGGTCTTTCCCTTGACGACCGCGTTCGCGCCGATCACGCAGCCCTTGGCGATATGGGAGCCGCCAAGGATCTTCGCGCCGGCGCCGATCCAGACATCGTCCTCGATGACGACAGGCTTCTTCGTGACGCCCTGGAGGCGAATGGGCTGGGTGACATCGTCGAAATTGTGATCGAACGAGACCACCATGGCATGGGCGGCGATGCGCACATCATTGCCGATGGTGATGCCGCCACGCCCGAGCAGGACGGCGTAATCGTTCAGCGAGACATGATCGCCGAGATCGATGCTGCCGCGCTGGGCGTCGATGACGGCGCCCTTGCGGATATAGGCGCGTTCGCCGATGGTGACGCGGCCGTCCTTCCAGAGGATGGTCGTGCCCCACCGCACCTTGGTATGGCGGGATATTTGCAGCACGCCACGCGTGAAAATCGCCTTCAGCCTGTACAGTGATGCAAAATTCGGCATGTCATCCGTTCCGATTGGGAACGACCTTCTGCCACGGTTGTCTGGCAGCAACCTGAACGAAGGAAGGTTTTATTGGGGCAGTGCCGGGCACCGACGGCGCCAACAATCATGAGGCATCGGGCATGTCGTTTTGACGGGTGCTGCGAAGGAAAACTGGAGCGGGTGAAGGGAATCGAACCCTCGTATTCAGCTTGGGAAGCTGCTGCTCTACCATTGAGCTACACCCGCCTGACACCTTGAGATGTCCAACAGTTGCCGGCCTCTGTCAAGGCCGGCGGACAAGCAATCACAGCCGGAAGTGCTTCGACAGCTTCAGGCCCTGCGCCTGATAGTTCGAGCCGAGGCCGGAGCCGTAGAGGCTGCTCGGCTGCTCCAGCATGTGTTCGTAGACGAGGCGGCCGACGATCTGGCCGTCCTCGAGGATGAAGGGAACCTCGTGGCTGCGCACTTCCAGCACGGCGCGGCTGCCGCGGCCGCCGGCCGGCGCGTGGCCGAAGCCGGGGTCGAAAAAGCCGGCATAATGCACGCGGAATTCGCCCACCAGCGGATCGAAGGGCGTCATCTCGGCGGCATAATGCGGCGGCACATGCACGGCCTCGCGCGAGACGAGGATGTAGAACTCGTCCGGGTCGAGGATCAGCTCGGTGCGGCCGCGGCTGTAGAGCGGTTCCCAGAAATCGTAGATATCGTGTTGCGCCTTCTTGTCGACATCGACGACGGCGGTGTGATGCTTGCCGCGATAGCCGATCAGGCCTTGCTTGTCGCCGGCAAGGTCGATCGACAGCGCGATGCCGCCGCCGTTGACGTTCGGCTGCTTGCTGGCGACCAGCGTTTCGCTGGCGTGCAGCGCCATCAGTTCCGGCTCGTTCAGCAATGCCTGACCGACGCGGAAGCGGATCTGCGACAGGCGCGAGCCGCGGCGCACGACGATCGGGAAGGTGCGCGGGCTGATTTCAAGATAGAGCGGGCCGGAATAGCCGGCCGGGATCTTGTCGAACTCCTGCGCCCGGTCGGTGATGACGCGGGTGAAGATGTCGAGACGGCCGGTCGAGCTTTTCGGATTGGCCGAGGCCGACATGTCCCCAGGCAGGTCCAGCCGCTCCATCAGCGGCACGATATAGACGCAGCCGGTTTCCAGCACGGCGCCTTCCGAGAGGTCGACGACATGCAGCTTCAGCCGGTCGAGCTTGTCGGCGACGAGGTGCGACGGGCCGGGCATGAAGCTGGCGCGGACGCGGAACGCATGCGAGCCAAGCCGCAGATCGAGACTGGCGGGCTGGATCTGATCGACGTCCAGTTCCCTTTCGCTCGTCAGCCGTCCGGCTTCGAAAAGCGCTGCAATGGCGCGATCGGCCAAAATCCCAGTATTGCGAGCCATCATGCCTCCATAATTCGTGGCCGACAAAACCAAACTCGGGGAATTGACGCAAGCGGTCAACAGCAGTATTGCAACTTATCCCGTGGTGATTTGGCCGGTCGGCTTGCAGCCACGTTAAACAAGTGGCTAAAAAGACCGGGGTTGAACCGGTCTGCTTTCGCGACCGGTTTTTTTGTTTTGAAAGTGGTGATGGCATGAGCAAGACTTGGCGCCCCGCAACCCAGCTCGTACACAACGGAACGCTCCGTTCGCAATTCGGCGAGACCTCTGAAGCAATCTATCTGACCCAGGGCTTCGTCTACGACACGTCGGAAGCTGCGGAAGCGCGCTTCAAGGGCGAGACCGACGGCTTCATCTACGCCCGCTACGGCAGCCCCACCAACGACATGTTCGAGAAGCGCATGTGCGCGCTGGAAGGCGCTGAAGAGGCCCGCGCCACGGCTTCGGGCATGGCCGCCGTCTCCGCCGCCATCCTCTGCCAGTTGAAGGCCGGCGACCATATCGTCGCGGCTCGCGCCCTCTTCGGCTCCTGCCGCTGGGTCGTCGAGACGCTGGCGCCGAAATACGGCATCGAATGCACGCTCGTCGACGGCCGCTTCACCGAGAACTGGGAAAAGGCGATCCGTCCGAACACCAAGGTCTTCTTCCTCGAAAGCCCGACCAACCCGACGCTGGAAGTGGTCGATATCGCTGCCGTTGCCAAGCTCGCCAACCAGATCGGCGCCAAGGTCGTGGTCGACAACGTCTTCGCGACGCCGCTATTCCAGAAGCCGCTGGAGCTCGGCGCCCATATCGTCGTCTATTCCGCCACCAAGCATATCGACGGCCAGGGCCGTTCGCTCGGCGGCGTCATCCTCTCCGACAAGCAGTGGGTCGACGAGAACCTGCAG
This sequence comes from Rhizobium sp., assembly GCA_047606605.1. Classification (GTDB taxonomy): domain Bacteria; phylum Pseudomonadota; class Alphaproteobacteria; order Rhizobiales; family Rhizobiaceae; genus Rhizobium. The sequence goes on along the minus strand of JASGEG010000240.1, from coordinate 3,611 downwards.
GATTACTATCGCCACACCGGCCCGGCCATGTCGCCGTTTACCGCCTGGACCTTGCTGAAGGGCATCGAGACGCTGCCGCTGCGCGTGGCGCAGCAGACGGCCAACGCCGCCAAGATCGCCGATTTCCTGGCCGACCAGAGCAAGGTTGCCCGCGTGATCTATCCCGGCCGCAAGGACCATCCGCAGGCCGACATCATCGCCAAGCAGATGAGCGGCGGCTCGACGCTGGTCGCCTTCGAACTGAAGGGCGGCAAGGAAGCCGCCTTCAAGCTGCAGAACGCGCTGGAGATCGTAAAAATCTCCAACAACCTCGGCGACTCGAAGAGCCTGATCACCCATCCGGCCACCACCACGCACAAGAACCTCACCGACGAGGCCCGTGCCGAACTCGGCATTTCGCCCGGCACGGTGCGCTTCTCCGCCGGTATCGAGGATGGCGAGGATCTGGTCGAGGATTTCGCCCGCGCCCTGGCTCAGGTCTCGGCCTAAGCATCTCGTTCAAACCCGCCCGGATATCGTTCGGGCGGGTTTGCACATCCCGGATGCGGTGCTCGCCCGTACTTCCAGTACGCGCCGGCTAATCTTCGATTTCAGCCTTAATATCTGAAAAATCGACGGAATTACTCCATTCCAGCCATTTTCCTCAATCCGTTCCTTGACGGAACAGATTGCTTATAGGATACCGCTAGATGTCCCGCTTTCGTGGGATCATTGAAAGCGGATCAGATGCCCTAGACTTAAAATGCTGGAGCGTCGTGTATGCGTTTGATCGAACGCACGACGTTCCGGATGGATGACCAAGGTGTCAGGCATGTATCGCGCTCTAACACGGGATATCGAAGTCGTTGTCGAACCCTTCTATCTGGAGGAGCAATCCGATCCGGAGGACGACCGCTATGTCTGGGGTTATCGCATCGTCATTTCCAATCACTCCACCGTCTCCGTCCGGCTGGTGACGCGCTATTGGCATATCACCGACCAGAACGGGCTAGTGGACGAAGTGACCGGTCCGGGCGTCGTCGGCGAACAGCCGCGACTGAGACCCGGCGATACCTATGAATATTCCTCAGGCTGCCCGCTCGACACGCCCTCGGGCATGATGTTCGGCCACTACCAGATGGAAACGGATGAAGGGGAGCTCTTTCACGTCAAGATCCCCGCCTTCTCGCTGGATACGCCCAATCTCTTGCGAACGCTGAACTGAGCCTAGAGCATGTCGCGCAAAAGTGTGCAGCGGTTTTGCGGCCAGGACATGCGTAAAATCAAAGACCTAAAGCGCAAGGAGCGAATCTGAAAGATCGCGATGAGCTTTAGCAATTCCAGGAAAAGCGCGCAGCGCTTTTCCGTCCGGAATGCGTCGAAACAATAGGATGCTCAGGCTTCCGTCACCTCGGCCACCTCGAAACGATAGGTGGTCGAGCAGAATTCGCAGGTGACGGCGATTTCGCCATTGTCCTGGCTCGCCTCGATCTCCTCGGCGGAGAAGCCCTTCAGCACGCCCTTCAGCTTGTCGCGCGAGCAGGAACAGCGGTCGAAGACCGCCTGCGGCTCGTAAACCCGCACGCCGCGCTCGTGGAAGAGGCGGAACAGCAGGCGTTCCGTGCCCACCTGCGGATCGGTCAGCTCGTCGGCATCGATGGTCTCGACCAGCGAGCGGGCCTCCGCCCAGGCATCGTCTTCGACATGATGACGCGAGCCGGTATCGCCGTCGCCGCCATGCAGGTCCGGCTGGCGCATGCGTTCGGGCGCTTCCGGCAAGAACTGCGCGACGAGGCCGCCTGCCCGCCAGCGATGGCGCGGCTTGCCGGCCTCGTCGCGGTCGAACAATTCGGCAGCCCCCAGGCGAACCCGGGTCGGGATCTGTTCCGACTGGCGGAAATAGGTGCCGGCGATCTCTTCGAGCGAGGCACCATCGAGCGCCACGATGCCCTGATACGGCTGGCTGAAACGGCCCTGATCGATGGTGAAGGCGAGCACGCCCTTGCCGAGGAGCTGTTCCGGCTCGGTCTGGCCGGCGGCCACGGCCTTTGCCAGCGCCTCTTCATCGAAGCGGGCATAGGCACGGACATTTTCCGGCGTCGTGAAATCGGCAACGAGAAGATCGACGGGACCGTCGCTCTTCGTCTGCACGGTGAACTTGCCGTCGAACTTCAGCGAAGTGCCGAGCAGCACGGTCAACACCACGGCCTCGGCCAGAAGCCGGGCGACCGGGGTCGGATAATCGTGCCGGGCAAGAATTGCGTCCAGCATCGGCCCGAGCTGCACGGCGCGGCCGCGCACGTCCAGACCTTCGACCTGGAAAGGAACGACATGATCGTCGCCGGCAAAATCGAATTGACCCAGCGAGGCTGCACTTTCCGCCATTGCTTTACTCCTGGAGCATGACGCCGAAAAGTGAGAGCGGTTTTCGGGCGACGTCATGCTCTATTTCTTTGATTCTAGACCGGATTCAGGTCTTAGGTCGCTTCGACCTAAGACCATCCGGCTCTAGGGCCCGCGCCGTCAGGCGCGGTTCATATCCTCAGATCGCGCCCAGGCACCAAGCAAGAATCGACTTTTGCGCATGAAGGCGGTTTTCCGCCTCATCGAAAACAACGGATTGCGGGCCGTCGATCACGTCGTCCGTCACTTCCTCCCCGCGATGGGCGGGCAGGCAATGCATGAACAAAGCGTCCTTGCCGGCCTGTGCCATCAAAGCCGCGTTGACCTGATAGGGCTGGAAGACGTTGTGACCGCGAGCCCGGTGTTCCTGATTCATGGAAACCCAGGTATCGGTTACCACACAATCGACACCGGCGACCGCACGGTCGGCATCATGCGAGAGCATGATTTCGGCGCCCTCGTTGCGGGCCCAGTTCAGATAGTGATCCTTCGGCTCGGAACCAAGGGGTACGGCCATATTCATGCGATAGCCGAAGCGGGCGGCGCCTTCGACCAGCGAATGCAGCACGTTGTTGCCGTCGCCGGTCCAGGCAATGGTCTTGCCCTTGATCGGGCCGCGATGCTCCTCGAAGGTCATGATGTCGGCCATGATCTGGCAGGGATGCGTGTCGTCGGTCAGCGCGTTGATGACCGGCACGGTCGCATGTTCGGCCAGTTCCAGCAGGCGCGAGTGCTCCGTCGTGCGGATCATGATCGCGTCGACATAGCGCGACAGCACCTTGGCCGTATCGCCGATCGTCTCGGCCCGGCCAAGCTGCATTTCCGTGCCCGACAGGAACAGCGTCTCGCCGCCGAGCTGGCGCATGCCGACGTCGAAAGAGACGCGGGTACGGGTGGAGGGCTTCTCGAAGATCATCGCCAGCATCTTGCCGGCAAGCGGCTTGTCGGCCGTGCCCGCCTTCAGCGCCTTCTTTCGCACGATCGCATCGTCGATAATGCTGCGTAGATCGGCGGCCGCGACGGCCGAGAGATCGAGAAAGTGTTTCGGAGAAGCCATGTTCCTACCTGTACTCTGGAAAACAACAACGCCCGCGCGGGGCAAAAACGCCCCAATCAACGGGCGCTGGATTTAGGCCGACTTTTTGACGCGAGCGGCGCGCACGGATTCTGCGGCGCGTTCGATGCGGGCAATGCCTTCGCGTGCTTCCTCGGAAGTCACCACCAGCGGC
>JASGEG010000239.1:0-9044 GCA_047606605.1 Rhizobium sp. | reverse complement strand
TGCCGCTCGCATCAAGGCCTCACAATGAGTTCATCAGATACTATCAGGTGAGTTCACATCCGGCCCGTGCCCAAAACTATCAAGCCGTTGAAACTGAAAAATCAATGGGGCAGAGACGGCGGATACGTTTCAGACATGTTTTGACGAACATAGCAATGGAGGATAGCCCATGCGGTCAGGTTTTATCTCATGAGCTTTCACCCTTCGAACCGCAATTTCACGGCTTCAGACGTCCTCCAGCACAGCGCCGAGCTTTCGCTCCATGTGGAAGCGGCTGACATATCGCCTTCAATGATGGAGACGCCGCTCTTTGCCGGGAGAATGCTGATACGCGAGGTACAGCCTGGCCTCACCATCACTGCCAGCGATATCACTTATCTCATCGATGAGGAGGTGGTGATGAACATCGACACGTCTCTTTCCTGCGGCATATTGCTGGAGGGTCCTCCGGAGGAGATGCTCATCAATGAGCGCCATTGTGTAAGAAAGCGCCTCAATTCCCCTGTTCTTGTCGGCTATGGAGCGCGCAGTGCATGCCGGTGGCTGCCCTCTTCCTCGCGCCGTACCGTCGGTGCCGGCTTCATGATCAAACCGGTCTTCTTCGACCGGTTCGCGGATGATGTTTCCGACGACGGCCTCGCCTCCCTCCGCAATTTCCTGGCTCATGGCTTCCGGACGGAAACGCTTCCCCGCTCACTGAGCCTTGCCGAACGGGCAAAACTGAACCTGAACCATCCCTACAACGGCCTGCTTGCCGAGCTCTTCCTCGAAAGCAATGCCCTCTTCCTGATGACGGAGGTTGCTGATCAGCTGAAACGTCAGCATAGGGTGGTGACGGCAATAGGAAAACACCACTACAACCGCGTCATGGAGGCTCGCGAAATACTCGATAGCAATCTGGTTGCCCCTCCGGCCACGTTGAAACTCGCCCGGAGTGTGGGCGTGAACATCACAACGCTCCAGGCGAACTTCAAGATAGTGTTCGACACGACCATCTTCGGCTACGTCCGCAGACAACGGCTCGCCATGGGGCGGATTCTCCTGATGGAGCATGGCCTGTCCGTCGCCGAGGCCGGAAAGAAGGTCGGTTTTTCCAGCCCCTCTGCGTTTGCCGCCGCCTACAGGCGCCAGTTCGGACATGCTCCCACCGCAGTCAGACCTACCGTTGAATAATTATTTTTGGCGACGATCTTTCACTGTTTCGCGACGATCGGAGTGTGGCGGAATTGCGGCGCACCAAATAAGTTGATGCATGACTCAACTTATTCTAGCCGGCCTGTCGACAACCGAACTCATCACGGGCCGGTAAGCGACCGGAGGCAGAGTATTGCGTTTACAGACCCTAAGCCGCTCCATCGTCTCGATCACCGCCTTCGGCCTGCTGCTGTCCGGCGTCACCAGTCTCCCTGCGACTGCAGAAGACAATGAGGGCAACGACGGAACGACGGTTCTCGATACGATCGTCATCACCTCGCGCAAGCAGACCGGTCTACTACGCTCTGCCGATTGCCTCGAACGTATCGGCAGCCTATGTCGGCCGCGGACGCGTTCAGGCGCATCGTTCGGCAAGGCGCCTGATGCTGGGTATGCGTGATGGGTGCGCGTTTCGACAAGACCATCCTGCGGGCAATGGGCGCGACCGAGCACGAAATGACCGTGGTCGGCGTGACCGATATCACGCCAGGCTTTCGCCGCATCCGCTTCCGTGCCTCGACAATGATCGACGGACGGGAGACCCCGCCAGCGAGTTACCTGCGCTTGTGGGCGCCGGATCCCGACAATCCCGGCAAGGTTCACCAGCGAGGCTATACGCTGGTCGATCCCGATCCGCAAACAGGCGAGGTCACTCTCGATTTCGTCCGTCATCATCCATCCGGACCAGCTTCGGCATGGGCCGTGGAGGCCCAGCCAGGGGACACGATCAAGGCGACGTTCTTCGCCTACAAGAAGTTCGAGCCGCCGGAGGCAAAGCCTGCCGGATACCTGCTGATGGGAGACGCCGCCGTATTTCCAGCGATCAACGCCATCCTCAAGACCCTCCCGACGGATACCCGGATCACCGTGATCCTTCAGGATAACGATCCTGGCGATGCAGCCATACCCGTCACGCTGCATCCCGGTGCGGAATACCTGCGCACCGGTCCTGGCACCGACGCTCTGGCGGATGCCGTGCCGGTTCGCGACTGGTCGGACTGGCATGCCTGGATCGCTGGCGAGAGCAAAGCCGTCAAGGCGCTGCGCGCAAGGCTCAGCGAGCGACATGGCTTTCCGCTTGCCGACATAACCCATGCCGCCTACTGGATTCGCGGCAAGGAGATGCGGCTCAGAAAAGAGCGCCCCGAGGATGAGACCTCCGTGCGCGACAGCGGGCCTGCCGTCGATCCTCTCGAAGCACCGGTCGTGTCCGAAGGCACCGCCATGTCGGCCCGATCCGGGTCGTCCGCCGGGAAGGATGACCGGAATGTCGTAAAAGGCCGATGGCGCTCCCAGGCGGCCGATGGCATCCTGAAGCCCCTGACATGGAAATTGCGAGTTGCCGGCGTGATTCAGGCAGCCGCGGCGCTGATGCAGATCATTCCGCTGATCCTGATGGCGGAACTCGCACGCCGGCTGTTGTCCGGAGGGCATGATTGGGGCAGTGTTGCCTCTCCCGTGATCTGGGCGCTGGTGTTTTTCGGGTTGTCAGGCCTTTTATCGGCAGGGCTGCTTTTCTGGCTGCACGATGTCGACGCCGTCTTCGGCAGAGATCTCCGGCTGCGGATCGTCGGAAAGCTGTCGCGACTTCCGCTCGGATGGTTTTCCGATAGAAATGCCGCATTCGTGCGCCAGGCGGTGGATGATGATGCCAGCCGGCTGCATTACCGCATAACCCATGCCGTGCCGGATCTGGTTGCGGCAATCGTCACGCCTCTCGCAACACTCCTCTATCTTTTCTCCGTCAATGCCGGTCTGGCCGGCCTTCTCTTCATTCCACTCCTGCTTTACGTCATCCTGTTCATCCGGATGCTTCGCGGCCAGGGAGACAACATCGCGCGCGCGGCGGACTGGTCGAAGCGCACGACGGCGGCGGCCGGCAGTTTTATTGATGCGCTGCCGGTCTTACGGATATTCGGCGGCGGCGTGCGGGAAATTCGCGACACACTTTCTGGGCAATCCCGGTTTCTGGGCGTCTGGCAACGGTCGATGGCCGGACGTAAAATCGCCGCGCAGTTGACAGTGCAGCCGCCGACCTTTCTGCTGGTGATCTGCACAGGCGGTCTGTGGCTGGTTCAACGCGGCAGCATGATGCCTGTCGATCTTGTTCCCTTCCTGGTGCTCGGAACCTCCTTCGGCCCCCAGATCAGCGCCATTCTCTACAGCCGCATAGCGCTGCGCGAATCCGCTGCCGCAACGCGGCGTATCGGTGCACTGCTCGGCGAGGAGGAACTCGATCAGACACTGGCCACCGGCGGACTGCCCGCAGGTCCAATCGGTCTTGCCTTCCGCAACGCGACGTTCGGTTACCGCACGCACCGAAAGGTGCTGGACGACATAACCCTCGATTGCCCGCCTGGGAGCGTAACCGCCCTGGTCGGCCCATCCGGTGGCGGAAAGTCGACACTTGCCGCCCTGCCCGGGCGTTTCCATGACGTGACCGGCGGCGCTGTCTGCCTCACGGTCGGCGACCGGGCCTTCGACATCCGTACGCTACGCCCGGAAGTGCTTCAGCGCAGCATGGGCTTCGTGTTTCAGGACGTACGCATGATCGCCGGCACGATCGCCGAGAACATTCTGCTCGCCCGCCCGGACGCCACGCGCGCCGACATGAAGACCGCCGCCAGCGCCGCACAGATCCACGACAGCATCATGCGCCTGCCACGTGGCTACGACAGTGTTATCGGAGAGGATGTCCATCTTTCCGGAGGCGAAGCCCAGCGCCTGTCCATCGCCCGCACACTGATTGCCGACCCACCGGTCCTCATCCTCGACGAGGCGACCGCAATGGCGGACCCCGACTCCGAATATCTTATCCAGCAGGCGTTGAACCGGGTTGCCGCTGGGCGCACCGTTCTCGTCGTCGCCCATCGCCTTCACACGATCGTCGGGGCGGACAGGATCGTGGTCGTCAAGGATGGCCGGATCCTCGAGGAAGGGCGTCATGAAAGCCTTGTGGCGCAGGGCGGGCTCTATGCCTCGCTCTGGCAGGCGGGAGGACATCGATGCGTTTGATGGGACTGATACCTGCCGGCGCCCGCCCGGCGCTCCTGCCTTTTGGGCTTTGGCTTGCGCTGGCGACGGCGTTGCGCGCGGGCTCGGCCCTGCTTCTCGTGCCATTTCTCACAGCGCTATTTGCCGAACCGGTGACCGCGACGTCCTGGCTGGCCGCAATGGCGGTGACGACTGCTACCGGCTGGGCTGTCGAACGTCGCGCCGGAAGGCTCGGCTTCGATCTGGGGCTGTCGGTGATGGAGTCGATCAACGAGCGGCTGATCGCCGTCCTGCTCTCCATCCCGTTGGGATGGCTGACCACCCTGCGACAGGCGGAGGCAAAGCGGGCGCTGTCGGGCACGGCGATGGAGCTGTTTTCGGGCTTCGTGAACCTTTCTTCGCAGATCGGCATCAATCTCATGCTGCCCGGCGCCATCGGTCTGGGACTGCTGCTCGTCGCCTGGCCACTCGGACTGATGGCGCTGGTGTTCTGGCCGATCCTGTTGGTCGCAATGGGGATCGGGGGACGGCTCATGCGGCGTGCGGAAGCAGACTTCGCCGCCGCCGGACGTAATGTCGCCGAGCGTATCGATGAATTCGCGCACGCCCAGGCCGTACTGCGGTCGGCCGGACGCGCGGGAACAGGCGGGCCGGTCGCCGGGGCCATCGAAGGCCAGCGGCGGGCAGCCATGCGCATCCTCTGGTTCAGCCTCCCGGGAACCCTTGTGTTCTCACTGGTGCTCCAGCTTGTTCTTATCGCGCTGTTTGGTACGCTTGGATGGATGATGTGGACTGATCGCATCGAGACAGTGGAGGCGATCGCGCTCGGCACCGTGATCCTGCGATACGTGGAACCGATCCAGTCCCTGGCCACACTGTTTCCAGCTCTCGAAAGCCTGCACGGCATGGCCGGGCGCACCCTTGCGGTCCTTGACGCGCCCCGCCTGTCATTCCCTGCTCATCCACGCACGCCCGTTAGTTTCGATGTCGAACTGGATGACGTCTGTTTCGCGCCCGCCGGACATGACGTTCTGCGCGGCGTGAGTTTCACCGCGCCGGAAGGCGCAACCACGGCAATCGTCGGGCCTTCCGGCGCTGGCAAATCCACGATCCTCTCTATTGTCGCACGCTTCCATGAGCCGGATGGCGGAGCAGTGCGAGTGGGGAGCATCGATCTTCGTGAGGTCGAACCGAACGTTCTCATGGAGCAACTCGCCATCGTTTTCCAGACTGTCCAGCTTTTCGAGGGATCGATCGCCGACAATATCAGGGTCGCGCTTCCGGATGCGACGGATGACGCAGTCATCGCCGCTGGGCGCGCCGCCGGCGTCGAGGAAATTGCAGCCCGGCTCGGCGGGTGGGACGCGCCTGTCGGCGAGGGAGGGCAATTGCTGTCCGGCGGCGAGCGCCAGCGTATTTCAATCGCTCGGGCACTTTTGAAAAAGACGAGGATCTTGCTGCTGGATGAGGCGACGAGCGCGCTCGACACCATCAATGAGGCCGCCATCGCGCAGACCCTGCGCGAATTCCGGGACAGGACGATCATCGTCATCGCCCACCGGCTTGAAACCATAGCCAATGCCGATCATGTGGTTTTCGTCGAGGATGGAAGGGTGGTTGAAGCGGGAGGGCTGCTCGAGCTGATACAGTCCGAAGGCAGGTTCAGCGAATGGTGGCAGCAGCGCCGGGCCGCAGGTGGCTGGAAATTCAATGCCGGGATTGACAGATGATATACCACGCCGCTGAAAACCTCTGCCTGATAGGATGGATTTCGACATCCCATGGTCGTTAGGCGGATAGCGGGTAGTTGGGATCTGGATTTTGTCGGGTTTTCCGTGCTGAGGACGGTCTGGATATCCTGTGCTCTACTGCTTGCCGTTATGCGTCGATCAATGTTAACGGCTGTGCAAAAGCGCGCATAAATGGCGCCGAAGATTGGGTGGGTTGCTGTTTATTGTGTCAATCCGCATGGGGTCCCGACGCCGATACGTATTATAAATCCTTGTAATGATTTACGCCGGTGGGGTCGTTTCACGATGCTGAGAATCAGAGTCGGTCCAGAAAGTTTTTCAGTTTGAACAGAGCCTTCGCAGCATGAGGCGTATAGACGCCAGTTTGAGGAAGGCAAGCGCATGGCACAAATGAGCGATGATCCGCAAATCAGTCTGCCCGCTGTGGCACGCTGATATCCCTTCCGACCCATGTCGGAAAGCACGGCGACCAGCCGTCAGCTACACCACTCCAGTGGACACGATCTTTGATCGAACAGGCATGTCCGTTTTTTTCGACATAACGCTGATGTTCTTCTGTCGCGAGTTCGATACCTTCGAATGGGATGATCTGCGTAGTCGACGGCTGCGTTGACGTGCTGTTGAAGCGCGCTCGCAAATTCTCGGCTGAGCGTGCTTGCGCTTGCGAATGGACGAAAATCGCCGATCGGACGCTTTCGCCGGTTTCATCTCCCTGCCGGTCGAAGGAGGTGGGATCGTGGCTGCGCCAAAAAAGATCGACCAGATCTTCGTAGGCAACGAGTCCAGGATTGAAATCGACCTGAACGACCTCGATGCGTGCGGGCGCTGTCGTTCCGTCCGTTCCGGTGGAATGTCCAACCCGGGTGTCGATGACCCCTTCGACCTCCCGAAAGAAAGCCTCGGCTCCCCAGAAACATCCTGCACCGAAAGTCGCTTGTTCCGTTGTCATGAAAAACTCCGATGGAACCGGACCGGCCGCCTCACTCAGAGCGGCCGATCCCTGCTTGTGATCAGTTCGAGGCTGCAAGCCAACCATCGACGGTCGACTTGTTGGCCGCGATCCATGCCTTGGCGGCCTCCGCCGGATCGAGCTTATCCTTCTCGATCTGCTTGATGAGCGCATTCAGGCTGTTCGGATCGATGGCGACATTTGACAGAAACGCGGCGATCTTCGGGGCATCCTTTTCCAGATGCTTGGCATGCAGAACATAAACCTTGGCATCCGGGAAGGCGCTGGTGATCTTGCTTTTGTTCAGCCAATCCGGATCTTCCGTGGGGCTTACGAACTTCCACTTGCCGTTCGGATTGTACTGGGGATCACCCTTCTTGTTGTCCTGGGCATATCCGTCGAAGGCCGGTTCATCAAGGCGCCGCAGATCATAGGTCGCGAAGATCCAGTCGGGCGTGTAGCCGTAGAAAAGGACGCCCGTCTTGGCCTTGAAGGCCGCATCGATCTTGGCGTAGGTCACGGCCGCTTCCGTCGAGACCGACTCGAAGTTGGGAGCGAAGCCGTAATCCTTGGCCTTGATCTCGCTGATATAGGTCGATTCCCATCCGGCCGGACCGACGAGGAATTCCGGCTTGCCACCGCCGGGTGCGGCGAACAGTGCGGCAATTTCCGGCTTCTTCAGGTCATCGACGGATTTGACGCCGTGCTCATCCTGAATGTAGCCCGGAATATAGAAACCTTGGACGCCGAGATAGGGATGCTTCGTTGGGACCAGGGTCTGAGCGCTGCCTTCGCCGACATATTTGGCCCATGCAGTGGCTTGGTTCGGCAACCAGATATCGGGCAGCACGTCCACGGAACCGTCGTTCTTGCCAGCACTTGCGAAAAGCACCGGCAAATCGGCGGCGAGAAAGGTGACGTCGCCGTCCAGGCGTGTTTTGATGACTTCGGCAAGGACGTGCTGGATGGCGATCGCGCCCGTCCAATTCTGTTCGCCGATGACCACTTTTTCGCCGGCGAATGCCGGTGCTGAGATCGCCGTCCATGCCAGGCCGGCCGTGAGGAGGAATGCAGAAAGCTGTCGTTTCATTGTTTATATCCGTGATTGAGGATGTTAGTTTTTGAGATAGCGGCGATTTTTCCGCATTGCCCTCTGGATGATTCGATCGGGAACGAGCGCGCAAAAGACGATCGCGAGACCCGCGAGAAACCCTGCGCCTCCTTGGATATTTCGAAGGGCGGTCACGACGTCGTAACCCAGGCCGCCCGCGCCGATGAGGGCTGAGACGACGACCATCGACAAACTCATGACGATCGCCTGGTTGACGCCGAGCATCAGGGAGGGAAGAGCCAATGGCAGCTCGACCTTCGTGAGCACCTGCCAGGCATTCGCACCATGGGCGTAGGCGGCTTCGACCGCCGTGTGGGAGACTTCGCGGATGCCGAGGGCCGTCAACCGGATCATGGGCGGCGTTGCGAAGACGACAGTCGCCACCAGCGCCGGCGTCTTGCCGACGGAAAAGAAGGCGACGGCGGGAATGAGATAGACGAAGCTCGGCAACGTTTGCATCACATCCAGCAACGGTTCTGCAAACCTGCGGGCGACGGACGAGCGCGCGAGCAGTATGCCCACCGGAATTCCGACAAGGATCGTGATAAAGACCGAGGCTCCCACCAGAGCGATCGTCGACACGGTTTGCGACCAGAAGCCGAAGAACACGAGATAGGCTATTGCCAGAAGCGTCAGTGCGAACACGCCCTTGCCGGCAAACCGCCACGCAGCGAAGAGAAGCGCCAGAGCGGGCACCGGTATCGGCAGCCACCCCAGGGCACCTTCGATGCCGTCGATAATCGTGCGCGTGACGATTACGATGCCGGTAAATGCCGCCTGGAAATTGACCTGGCACCATGAGATGACCTTGTCAATGAACCCGCCAACGCCCAATGAAACAGCCCGGTCAGTCGCCAGTTTCCGCAGGAAATCGGCATGATTCGCATCCAGGCCTCTCCAGACGACCAGGAGATAGATTGCAATCGATACGATGAAAGGCACAACCCATCCCGACGGGTTGCGCGTGGCCAACGGCAAGGCCAGCAGGGCTCTGGCCGCAAGGAGGGTCAATGCCGAAATCACGGCGGTAATCCACTGACCGGAC
>JASGEG010000238.1:0-3972 GCA_047606605.1 Rhizobium sp. | reverse complement strand
TTAATGAAAGCGGGCGCACTCCTTTACAATAGTGGTTGCAGCCATCGTTTGGTTCACGAGCGATGGCCGGCGGCTGGAATAGGAAAGTGAGTGAATGAAATGCTGGCAACAATGCTCCATGCTCCCGGGGATATCCGCTGCGAAGATGTCTCCGAGCCGAAAATCCTTCATCCGACCGACGCCATCATCCGGCTCTCGGCCAGCTGTATCTGCGGTTCCGATCTTTGGCCATTTCGCGGGCTGAACGACATCAAGGCGCCGATGGCGATGGGGCATGAATATTGCGGCATCGTCGAGGAGGTCGGCAGCGCGGTGACCACGGTCAGGCCCGGCCAGTTCGTGGTCGGCTCCTTCTGTATCTCGGACAATACCTGCCCGCACTGTCGCTTCGGCTTTCAATCCTCCTGCGAGCAGCGGGAGTTCATGTCGGGCGCCCAGGCGCCGCTGGCTCGTGTTCCGCTTGCCGACGGCACGTTGGTGGCGACGGCGGATCTGCCCGCCGACGATCTGATCCCCGGTCTCCTGGCGACCTCCGATGTTCTCGGCACCGGCTGGTATGCTGCGGATGCGGCACGGGTTCAACCGGGCTCGACGGCGGTCGTCGTTGGCGATGGCGCGGTTGGCCTCATGGGCATTCTGTCCGCCAAGCAGATGGGAGCCGAAAGAATCATCGCCATGAGCCGCCATAAGACGCGTCAGGATCTCGCCCTGGAATTCGGCGCAACTGATATCGTTTCCGAAAGAGGCGAGGCCGGAGTCGCCCGCATCAAGGAACTGACGGGCGGCGTCGGCGCGGAATCGGTTCTGGAGTGTGTCGGCACGCAGGAATCCATGATGCAGGCCATCAACTGCGCGCGCCCAGGCGGTTCGATCGGCTTTGTCGGTGTCCCGCATGGCGTGCAGCTCGACGGGCAGGGTCTTTTCTTCGCGCAGAAGAGCCTGCTCGGTGGTCCGGCCCCGGTTCGGCGCTTTCTGCCTTATTTGATGGATCTGGTTTTGGAGCGCAAAATACACCCGGGCAAGGTTTTCGACCTGGCTTTGCCGCTGGGCGATGTCGCCGAAGGCTACAAGGCCATGGACGAGCGGCGTGCGATCAAGGTGCTGCTGCGTGTCTGAGCCCGCGGCAGCGGGACTTAGCCTGAGACGCAATATCGAAGCGTGCGATAGAGCCTGCCGTGTTCGGGTGAGCGTCTGTGGTCACCGATAATTGATCGCGTAACTTGGATAGCTGCCACTAATATAAGGCTTGTGTTCACCGCGTGTGCAATCTCGAGGAAGAGCCATGAGACTTCAAGTCAACAATCAAACCTATCAGGTCGAGTCTGGCGACGACACGCCGCTTCTTTGGGTGATCCGGGATGAGCTCGGGCTGACCGGCACCAAATATGGCTGCGGCCTGGCGCAATGCGGCGCCTGTTCCGTCCTTGTCGATGGCGAGATCGTGCGATCCTGTGTGACGCCGGTGGAGAGCGTCGCGGGCCGGAATATCACCACGATCGAGGCCATCGAGGATGATCCGGTCGGCAAGAAGGTGGTTGCCGCCTGGGTCGCGCATCAGGTTCCCCAATGTGGCTATTGCCAGTCGGGCCAGGTGATGGCGGCGACGGCGCTGCTCAAGCAGACGGACAAGCCGTCGGACGAGGATATCGCGGCGGCGATGATCAATCTCTGTCGTTGCGGAACCTACAATTCGATCAGGGCTGCCGTCCGGGAACTGTCCGGTCAGAAGGTGGAAACGCTATGAACGAGATCGACCGCAAGCTTTCTTTGGAAAGCGAATTTCCCAACGGCGCGCCAGTCAATATTTCCCGCCGCGGCTTTCTTCTCGGCGCCACGGGAACGATGGCGGGCGCCCTGGTCCTTGGTTTCGGGATACCGGTTAAAACTGCACGCGCGCAGCAGGCCGCCGCCATGGCGCCGGGCACGCGCGTTCCGGCATTTCTTGAAATCCGGCCCGACAACACCGTGCGCTTCATGAGCCCCTTCGTCGAAGGCGGGCAGGGCGTCTTTACGGCCATGGCGCAGATCGTCGGCGAAGAGCTCGACATGGACCCCGCCTCGTTCCTGGTCGAAAACGCGCCGACGGGGTCGGATTATCTGGTCATCGGCGGCAAGATGCGCATCACCGGCGGCAGCATGTCGGTGCGCATGAGCTATGAGACGATGCGACGGCTGGGGGCGCTGGCGCGTGCGATGATCCTGCAGGCGACCGCAACGCGCCTGAACGTGCCTGTCGGCGAGCTGACCACAGAACCGGGCCAGGTGATTCATGCCGCATCCGGCCGCAAGCTTGCTTACGGCGAGGTCGCCACCGATGCGATGGGCCTTCCCGTGCCGGCTCCTGAAAGCGTCGCTCTGAAGGATCGCAGCCAGTTTCGCTGGATCGGCAAGCCGGTGAAACGGCTCGATGTTCTCGACAAGTCGACCGGCAGGGCCGTCTATGCCATCGATTGCAAGGTCGACGGCATGCTGCATGCCGCCGTTCAGCATGCGCCGCGTCTGGGGCTGTCCGTCGGCAATGTTCGCAACGAAGCCGAGGTCAAGGCCATGGTTGGCGTGCATTCGGTTCATCGATTGCCCGGTGCCGTCGCCGTTGTCGCCGAGAGATGGTGGAACGCCAGGCGCGCGGTAGAGGCGCTGCAGGTCGATTGGGCCGAGCCGGGGGCGCAGCCGGTGATACCGGGCGCGCGCAACATGCCCGCGGATTTTTCCACCGTCGCCTTCAGCCAGCGCCTCGCCACCGAGGCTGGAGACGGCAAGGATGCGGAGAAGGAAGGCGATGCGACCGGTGTTTTGGCGAGCGCCAAGACGGTCGTCTCCGCCACCTATCACAGCCAATATGTCCATCATGCGCAGCTGGAACCGCCATCGACGCTGGCGCGGTTCAACGAAGATGGAACGCTCGATCTGTGGATGCCCAATCAGGCCCCTGAAATGTTCCAGGCGGTGATCGCCAAGCTTGCCGGTCTCGAGCCGTCGAAGGTCAATATTCACAGCCCGCTGCTGGGTGGCTTCTTCGGCCGTCATTTCCTCTATGCGGCCGCCAATCCCTTTCCCCAGGCCATTCAGCTCGCCAAGGAGGTCGGCCGCCCGGTCAAGGTGATCTGGAGCCGGGAGGAGGAATTCCTGCGCGACCCGCTGCGCCCGATGGCGGCGGTTCGCTTCCGTGGGGCACTCGACGACAGGGGGATGCCCATCGCGCTCGAGGCGATCACCGTCTGCGAGGGGCCGACCGAGGGGATTTCCGGCCATAATGCCGAGAAGATCGACGATACGGCGGTCGAGGGATTGACCGGCAAGGCCTATGCCATTCCCAACCGCCGCATCGCCCAGATCTACGTCGAAAACCCGACGATGCTGGCCTACTGGCGATCCGTCGGCAATTCCATGAACGACTTCCTCTACGAGTCCTTCCTGGACGAACTGGCGGACAAGGGGAAACAGGACCCCTTCGAGCTGCGCCTGCGTCTGCTTGCGGGCAATGAGCGGCTGAGCAACCTGCTCAAGGCGGTCGCGGATCTTTCCGGCGGCTGGAAGCGGGGGCCGTTTACGGCGGACGACGGTTCACGCCGGGCGCGGGGCGTCGCGATGGCGTCCCCCTTCGGCAGCCACACGGCCGCCATCGCCGAGGTCTCGATCCGAAAGGGAGAGGTCGTCGTCCATGACATATGGGAAGCGATCGATCCCGGCAGCATCGTCAATCCGGCGATCATCGAGGCCCAGATCAATTCAGCGACGGCGCTCGGTCTCTCCCAGGTGCTGCTGGAGGAGGCCATTTACAAGAATGGCGAGCCGGTCGCGCGCAATTACGATCTTTATCCCATCCTGCCGCCCGATCGAATGGCGCGCGTGCATACGCGCATCGTCGAGAGCGGTGCGCAGATGGGCGGCATAGGGGAGCCGGGGCTTCCCGCCATCCCTCCCGCTGTCGCCAATGCAGTCTCTACGCTGACGGGGCAGCGAATCCGCAGC
>JASGEG010000237.1:0-10477 GCA_047606605.1 Rhizobium sp. | reverse complement strand
TTTTCATCGTATCCTGAGCCGAGGCGATGCCGGCGAATGAAAGGCCGGCGACGACAGTGCAGGCGGCGAGGACGGCAAGAAACTTGGTCATGGGGTTCTCCTGAAAAAACGTTATCGTGTCCGTCGGCCAATCGCCGATGGCTCACATCTGCCCATTCGAGAGAGCGTCGAAATGCGTTACAACTTCACGCGTATTTGATAGACCTGTCTTGCCGGCATTATTTTTGATCTCACCTGTAACCGATTGGCTGTTTGTTCGAATGAACTTTCCGACAGCATGATGACCACTCATACGGAAGAAGGCCTGAAAGCACTGATGCTTCTTTCCCTTGACGGGGACGAGGCAGCCTATCGGCGTTTGCTGGCGGCCTTGCGCATGCTGCTGGTCGGTTATTACAGCCGCCGGATGGCGGCGGCGACGAAAGCGGACATGGAAGATCTGGTCCAGGAGACGTTGCTGGCGCTGCATTCGCACCGATCCACCTATGACCCGGCAAGACCGTTCACCGCCTGGTTCTTCTCGATCGCCCGCTACAAGCTGATCGATCATCATCGCGGCCGCGGCCGGCGCCGGCTCTCTGAAGTCGAGCTTCGCGAGGAGATCGAAAGCGACTTCGATGAGGAAGCACTGACGGCCGGCATGGATGTCGAACGGTTGCTCGACGGCTTGCCGCCGAAGCAGCGGGAGCTGATCCGGCAGGTCAAACTGGAGGGGCAATCGGTTGCCGACACCGCAAGCCGTACCGGACAGTCTGAATCGGCGGTTAAGGTCAGCATCCATCGGGCACTCAAGGCGCTGGGAGAAAGATTGCGAGGCTCATCGTGAAGACGACGGACGACATCATCGAAAGCCTGGTCAGCGACCTGAAGCCGGTCCCGCGCCATGCGCTGCTGCGTCGCTTCGCATTCGCTATCGTGCCGGCCCTCGGGCTCTCGCTGTTGCTGATGCTGGTTGTTCTTGGGCTGCGGGTGGATATGCCCGGCGTGCTGATGCTGCCGGTCTTCTGGATCAAATCGGCCTACAATGTCCTGATCGCCATCGTGGCCCTGCTCGCCGTCTATCGGCTCTCCCGCCCCGACGGGTCCAAGGGTCGCTTCTTCATTTTGCTTGCGGCGATCTTCGCCGCCATGGCCGCGGTCGCCGCCGTCCAGCTGATGACGGCGCCGGCCGCGACATACCGGCTGCTGATCCTCGGCTCCTCGGCGCTCCATTGCCCGCTGCTCATCCTCGGTTTTGCGCTGCCCGTCTATGCCGGCACGATCTTGGCGCTGCGCCGCGGGGCACCCACGGATCTGCAACTGACGGGGTTTGTCGCCGGTATTGCGGCCGGAGCCGCCGGCGCCTGGGTCTATTCCTGGTTCTGCACCGAAAACGGCATGCCCTTCGTGCTGATCTGGTATTCCCTCGGCATCCTGCTGACCGGCGCGCTCGGCGCCGTCACCGGCCCTCGCCTGCTTCGCTGGTAGGCTCCTGTCGCGAGGCGCGGCGATCCGCTTGCGACCTCGGCTTCCTACTTGATATCGAAGCGCTCAAGCATCTTGCTCAGCTGACGATTCTGCAAATGCAGCTTTTTGGCCAACTGGCTTCGCAACTGCCCGATCTCCTCGTCCAACCTTGCCATCTCATCGAAGACGCTGTCTTGAGGAGACGAGGATTGTGCGCCTTGACCGCCACTTGCGGCGGCAACGCTGCCCGGGATCTTTTCGGTTCGCGCTCTCTTGGCACGTTGCGGCTGCTTGCGTCGCGGTGTTTGCCCGGACTTGTTCGGCGTGCGGCTTTCCGGCGCCAATGGCTGCGCATCGGCGGCGGACCGACCCGCCTCGTCATCTGCCTGCGCCGGCACCTCGTCAGTCTCGACCCGCGGGACGTCTGCCTGGGCAACGTCAGGGATGCTATCGGCTTCATTGGCAGTCGTCGCCGCCGCGCGATCGGCGGTCGCGGCCTCATCGTTGTCCTGACGCCCGGAGACTTCCGCAACCGAAGGCTCCGGTGTTTCCGCCGGTCGTCTTCGCGACGTCAATTGAGCAAGCAATTTCCAGGGTGATTTCATAGGACCTCAACCTCGGGCAATCCGCACGACGACGCTGCCACAGTTCCATATCCGGGCTCGTCACGCGAGCCCGGCGAATTTTTGCACGACCGACCATGCAGCGGCTGGGGTCGATCTCGCAACCGCCCCGCTATTTCAGGCCGATCAATCGAGCCCGAGCCGCTTGCGCAGGTCGGCATTCTCGGCGCGAAGCTTATCGGCCAGCGTCTTGCGCAGCCGCTTATTCTCCTGCTCGAGCTGAATGAGATCCGCCACCTCGTCTGCCGCCGAAACCGGTGCCTTGGCCGTTTGCGCGGCCTGCTTTGGCGTCTTCTTCACTGCGGCGCTCTTCTTCGTGCCCTTGCCGGCGGCTTCAACCTTTGCCGGCGCCGGCTTCACGTCCACAGCCTGCTCGCCGCGCTTCTTGCGGCCCCGCGGCAATTTCTCAGCCTTTGCGGGCGAGGCAACGACCGTTTCTTCGACAGCGGCCTTGCGGCGGCGTGGGGCGCGCGGCTTTTTGGGCGCCGGCACTTTTACCGCGGCATCCGTCGCAGCAACCTCGGTAATAGGGCTAGTACTGTTCTCGTCAGCCATCGGTTATCTCCCTCTATAGCCAAATGCTCTTTTCGGCTGAGTGAAAGAGGGAGTCAACCTGAGCGTTATAAATAGCCCGCCGTTTTGAAATGCGGCGACCTTTTCGCAGTCGGCAAGGCACTTCTTCGCATCCAGAGACGACGACGGTCAATTGCTGTCGGAATGAAAGAGCGAATGATGCTGAAAGCGACCAGACATCAGTTTCTGTCCCCCATGGAAGATCGCGGACACCCTGGCCGTCGGTTACGAAAACAGCGATCCGTGCTAACCTGCCGCGGGCAATTGCAACGAACGCGCTGTTCATTGTAGCCATTCCAACCGCTTGATGTTTGGAGGAGACGCAGGATGGACCGGTTTACGGGAGGCTGTCTGTGCGGCAATGTCCGGATCGTGGCATCGGGAGCCCCATACCGGGTCGGCCTTTGTCATTGCCTGGATTGCCGCAAGCATCACGGCGCCCTTTTTCACGCCTCCGCGATATTCCCGCAGGATGCGGTCACGATCGACGGTGAAACACGCGACTATGCCGGGCGCTTTTTCTGTCCCCGCTGCGGCTCGCCGGTTTTCGCGCGCAGCGCAGACGAGATCGAGGTCAATCTCGGCTCCCTGGATTCCCCCGATCAGTTGCAGCCGACCTACGAACTCTGGACCATCCGCCGCGAATCCTGGTTGCCGCCGTTTCCGCTCAAGAGACGATATGAGCGCGATCGTGATGACACGAGCCGCTTTGAGGAATAGCTCGCGGCCGGCGCCGACGACGCGCACCAGTCGGGAAACAGTTCGCAGCTACCGGTCCGTGGTCCCGCTGCTCAAATACCCGTTCAGCCGAACAGTTGCGGAATTTAGTTAACATGTTATCTTATTCCGAGGGAGGGCTGACGATGGTGAACAAGCATCTACAATATGGTGTCGACGTATCCGCCAAGCTGGTCCAGTCGCATGACGCATTGGACCATGGCCGATGCCTTCAAGGCTGGCGCCTGGAATGCGTCCAGCTCTCCTCCGGCGCGTTCCAGAGCACGATGAGGGAAGTTCGGCTCGACCACTGTCAGATCATTCGCGAACGCGCCAACCAGGCCATGATGAAACGCGGTGCAAGTTGGGGCGACTCGATCGTTCTCAGCCTCCCCTTGACCGCATCCGGGCGCGGCTGGGCAGCCGGCCGCGAGCTTCCGGAGGGAACGATGCTGCTCTCGGATGGTGACGATCTGCCGGAAATCCACACGCCAAAGGAACTCGATCTGATCTGCCTTGCCTTTGGAAGACGCTGGTTCGCCATCAAAGCGATGGAAGCGGGATATCGGCGATTGTCGGGGCGGGTATGGCGTCAGGACGGCTTCTTCATACCCGAGGCCCACCGGCAGGCGCTCGTGCGGCTGCTCACCTCGATTTTCTCGGAAGTCGATTTGCGGCCCTCCATCCTCGACCACGCAACGAGCCGCCTCTTCCTGGAGGAGGAAATCCTCCGGCATCTGCTGGCGGCTCTGGACTCTTCGATCCTCGTCAGCTCGCCTCTGGATACGCCCCGCAAACAGACCGCGGATTACGTGCGCGACCTTGCTTTGCGCGATGCGTCCGAAGCCCCAAACCTGGCGGCGATCTGTCAGCAACTCGGGATAAGCCGGGCGCATCTGCAAAACTGTTTCCGTCTTTCCTATGGATTGACGGCGACACAGATGCTTCGTGCCATCCGGCTGCATGCGGTCAGGCGCGACTTGCGCGAGGCCGGCCGGAACGGGAAGGCGACATCGATCGGTGACGTCGCGGCACGATGGGGCTTCTGGCATTGGAGCCGCTTTACCGGAGACTATCGCAATCATTTCGGCGAGCTGCCGTCGGCGACGCTTCGGGCGAGAAAAGAGCCGTCCCAGACCGAAATCTTCAAAAGCCGTAGCGATTTCGGATAACGGCGCGCAGCCGATATCCATAGCATCCCGAACTGGTTCAGAAGAAACCAATTAGGGGAACGACCATGACCATAGATAACTGGCCTCGGGCCCGCAGCCTTGCTGCGGCCGCGACGCTCTTTTGCGCCCTGCATTCGGCCACACCCGCGCTTGCCGTCGAAAACGGTGCGACCATCACGCCTTTCGGTGTTTTCGACTTTGGTGCCGGGATGCTGCCGCCTGAAACACCGATCGGGACCTTCGGCGTCCGGGTCACATACTACGGCGCCCATACGCTGAAAGACGGCCACGGCAATTCGATCAACAACGACTTCGACCTCAACGTCAAAAGCGTCGGTCTCGCCTATATCCGAATGACGGATCTGGAGCTTTTCAATGCGACGGTCGGCTTCGGCACGGTCATTCCCGTCGTCGACATCGATGGCAGCTTGACCGTCCCGACGCCTGGCGGACCTTTCGACATTTCCGGTGATGACCTTGCATTGGGCGACGTCCAGTTCATGCCGATCATGCTGCAATGGAACGCGCCGCCGAACTGGTTCGTAAACGCATCGCTGCAGGTGCAGGCGCCGACAGGCCACTACAACGTGAATGAACCTTTCAATGCGGGTGTCAATCACTGGGCGATCGCTCCGGTCTTCGGGGCGACCTACCTGTCCGACAGCGGCTTCGAAGTATCCTCGCGCATCGAACTGAACTTCAACACGGAAAATCCCGACACCAACTACACCAGCGGTGTCGAATACAAGCAGGAATTCGCCATCGGGCAGCATGTCGGCCCGTGGACCCTGGGCGTCGGTGGCTACTTTTACCAGCAATTGACGGACGACAAAGGGCCTGACGTGACCGACGGCAACCGCGCCCGCGTCATGGCGCTTGGTCCGGCGATCAGCTTCTTCGATCCCGGCAAGCCCATCGTGACGCTGCATGCCTACAAGGAATTCGCGGCCGAAAACCGGCCGGAGGGCATCAACGTCGCCTTGCGCATCGGCATGTCGTTTTGAGGGAGACCGGGATGCAACAAGCAAACATCTTGGAAACCCTCCCCCGCCGGGCCGGGCCGGCTCAGGGCTTCATCATCCAGATCGCAAGCAGCCTGACGATCATGGGCGCTGTCATGGTGGCTCCGATGCTGCCCAAGATCGGCGCCGAGTTCGGGGCGACCTCCCCGCAGGCCGCGGAAATCGTACCACTCGTGGCCACCGGGCCGGCGCTCGCCATAACCCTCTTTGCGCCGATCGCCGGCGTGCTGGCCGACCGGTTCGGCCGCAAAGCCATGCTCGTTCTCGGCACGATCCTCTACGGCATTTTCGGCTTCCTGCCGGCGGCGCTGCACGACCTGAGCTCGATCCTGCTCGCACGCTTCCTTTTCGGCTGCTCGGAGGCGATCATCATAACCTGCTGCACGACCTTGATCGCCGATTACTGGATCGGAGAGGAACGCTCGAAATACATCAACAGGCAGGTCGTGACGATCGGCATTGTCGGCTCGATCTTTTTCGTCATCGGCGGCGCGGCCGGCGAAACATCCTGGCGCTATCCCTTCTATCTTTACCTGCTGCCCCTGTTGCTCCTGCCCTTTTTGATCAGAACGCTGTGGGAACCGGCAAGGCGCCTGGAACAGGCGACAAACGCGCATGATTTTACGCGCGGGGAGATCTGGCGCACGGTTCTTTCCTGCTATTTCATGATTTTCATGGGCATGATCGCCTCGTTCGTGGTGCCGGTCATGGCGCCGGGTATCCTGGTCTCGCTTGGCGTTACCTCAACCTCGCTGATCGGGCTTTGCACGGGGCTCGGCCTTCTTGCCACGCTCGCCGGCTCCATTGCCTGGCCGGCGACCCGCAACCGCCTCGGCATCGCCGGCACCAATGCTCTCATGCTGACGCTGATCGCGCTTGGCCTGTGGCTGCTCACACGTTCTGGAAGCTACCAGGCCGCCCTTGCCGCCGTCGTCGTCCACGGTTTGGGCGCGGGGTATCTTGTCCCAAACCTGATGCTGCCGCTGCTGACGAAACTGCCGGCGCGATACCGTGCCAAAGGCGTGGGCGGCTTCACCTCCTGCCTCTATCTGGGTCAATTTGCGAGCCCGCTCGTTATCATCGGTATTGCCCAAAGCTTTGGAGGCATGCCGCAGGGCTTGACGAGTGCGATCAATGTCTGGGCCGGCGTCATTCTGGCGTTGGCGACGCTATGGGGCGTCCTCAGTCTGGTTGCCGGCAGCCGCCGGCGGCGCCCTGCCGCATCCTGAAACCCACGCCTTCGCTGCCGCAGCTGTCCCCTGGCTGCGGCAGCTCTTTTATCATTCGCGATGGAGCAGAGCGATGAACATGACTTCGAACCCACAAACCCTGCCGGACGGATTGGCCACTGCGGATGCCATCCGGCAGGGCCATTACACGGCGGCCGAGGCGGCTGCCCAAGCGCTGGAGCGCATGCGACGCATCAACCCGCAACTGAACGCAGTGGTGGACGACCTCGGCGAGGAGGCCATGCGGTCCATGCCGACGCGACCCGCCGGCGTGTTCGGCGGCGTCCCTACCCTCGTCAAAGACCTTTTCATGCCGGTCAAGGGTGCCCGCATGACCAATGGTTCTCTGGTCACGAAGACCGCGGTCGCGCCTTTCGATGCCGAAGTCGTTGCCCGCGGCCGGGCGACGGGCATCACGATATTGGGCACGACAACATCGCCGGAATTCGGCAACTCCTACACGACCGAATCTCGTCTTCTCGGCGCCACTGCCAATCCCTGGTCGCTGGCCCATACCGCCGGTGGGTCGAGCGGGGGCTCGGCGGCGATGGTCGCCGCGCGCGTCGTGCCCTTCGCCTTCGGCAATGACGGCGGCGGATCGCTGCGCGTGCCGGCATCCTGTTGCGGCGTGTTCGGCTTGAAGCCGACCCGCGGACGGGTGCCGATGGGGCCGATGATCGGCGAGGGTTGGGCCGGCATGGGCTGCAACCATGTCATATCCGTCTCGGTCCGCGATAGTGCCGCGATACTGGATGCCGTCGGCGGTATGGAAATTGGCGCGCCCTACGCGGCCCCGCACGACACGGCGAGCCTCCTGTCAAGCGTCGACCGCCCGCCAGGGAAACTGCGCATCGGCCTAGTTCGGGAACTGGCGCCGTTCAATGCCGAGGCCGAGTGCCTCGCCGCCGTTGACGATGCGGCCCGTCTTTGCGTCGATCTCGGCCATGAGGTGGAGGAGGCGAGCTTTCCGGTCGACGGGATGGAATTCTACGACACGGTGTTCACGATTATCGGGGCTCAGACGAGAAGCTTCGTTGACATGCTGGGAAAAATGATGGGCGCGCCCGTCGATGCAAGCGACCTTGAGCCTCGTACCCGCATCATTCTTCGCGAGAAAGGCGGCGTTTCCGGCGCCACCTACGCGGCGGCCGTGGACTGGGTCCATGCGTTCGGGCGGCGCATGGCCCATCTGACCGCAACCTATGACGTGCTTCTGTCCCCGACGCTGGCAAAGACGCCGCAGCCGCTGGGAAGCTTTGACCTGGCGGAAGGCGACAGTTTCGAACGGTTGATCACGCTCTTCCACAGTTTTTCGCCGATAACGGCCCTGTTCAATGCCAGCGGCCAGCCGGCCATGTCGGTTCCACTCTACTGGTCGCGACAAGGTTTGCCTGTTGGCAGCCATTTTGCCGCCGGCTTCGGCAGGGAAGACATATTGTTTTCGCTTGCGGGACAGCTTGAAGCGGCAAGACCCTGGACACATCGCCTGCCGCCGGTCAATGCCCTCAGCGTCTAACGACTGAGCAATCAAATGCCGCGGCAGCCCGGCTGTATGTCTCGAGCACATCGCCGACGAAGGTCTTGACGATCTTGTCGACGCTGTCCTTCGAACCGATCCGGTCTGCCATCCGCCCCAGGAACTGACTTGCCAGCGTCGGCGAAATTTCCCGCCCGTGAAGCGTATGGGTCAGTTTTTGAACGGCCGCGATGGCTTCCGGATAGCCCCAGTAATAGCGGATTCTGTCACTGTAGCTGTAGCGAAGCTGAAGCCGGATAGCCTCGTCGCTGCCGTGGTAATGTCCTGCCCAGTCGCCTCTATGCTTCAGCATGAGGCGCTCCATGGTGACAGCGAGATCACGGTCATAGTCCGGATCAAGTTCCGTTGCGATCAGGTCGAGCGCGAAAAGACCTTCGCGAAGGGCAAACGTCAGGCCGGGCCCCACCTTCAGAATGGGAAACCCGTCGCGCACCAGTGCGGTCAGCGCGCTTTCCGACTGATAATCGGTCGAATGCGCTTCGAACACCAGGCCGGCTTCCTGGTCGAGCACCTGGGTCAGTTCTTTTGCAAGCTCAGGTCTGTAGCCCACCACGTTTTCATTGCCGAACTCCACGCCCGGCTGGACGACGAAGGCAATGCATCGGTCGAATGCCTCCGACAGTCCCTCTCTTGCGAAAATCTCGCGATGCGTCGCGATGGTGGCCTTGGCGGCACGAGCCTTGGTCGGCGCGACGACATCGAGCGCGTGGTCTGCGCCGCCGGGAACCGGAACCTCCGTTCCCAAGACGTATAACGGCTTGGTGCCCACCTCTCGCGCCGCCCGCTCGGCAACCCTTGCAAGCCTTGCCGCCCTCTGGGCCACGATCGTATCGTCGAGAGCCGATGGGTCATCGGCGCATGCCATGGAGGCATCGAGATGGATTTTGGTAAAGCCGGCTTTCACATAGTCGGCAACCATGACCTCGGCCTTGGCCATTGCCTCGGCAGCAAGCTCTCGTCGCCAGGGATTTGGCCCGAGATGGTCGCCGCCAAGGATGACGTTGGAAGCCTCGACCCCATTGGCTTCGGCCAGGGCAAGAACCTCCGAGGCGAACTGCGCCGGCGTTTTCCCGGTGTAGCCGCCGAACTGATTAACCTGGTTGCAGGTCGCCTCTATCAGGACGGGACCGCCTTGCCGCTGCGCCAGCGACATCGCGGCCTCGAGGACGAGCGGATGCGCGGAGCACACCGACGTAATGCCGACCGGCTTGCCGGCGCGACGGGCATCGGCAAGGCTTTTAAGGAAAACGCTCACGCTGGCCTCCGCGGATTGGTGGAAAGGAAAAGATTGAGTTGGTCGATATCGGGCAGGCCGGTCATGGGTCCTCGCAGGGTCACGTTATGAGCTCCTGCCCCAGCAGCTCTTTCCAGGGAGGCCTCCGGCCCCAGACCCTGCCGCCGTGACGTCAGGTAAGTCGCACCGAAGGCGTCCCCCGCACCGGTTGGATCGACCTCGTCGACTTCGAATCCATGGAAATCGACCCTTGAACCGGACTCGTCGAAGAAGGTCGCCCCTTCCTTGCCGCGCTTCAGCACGATTTCGCCGACCCCGCGCGCATGCAGCGCCTTAATCGCGGCGATCTCCCCATCCACGCCGGCAGCGACAAAGAGTTCTTCACCGGATGGAAGCAGAAGATCGGCGTTTTCGATCATATAATCGAATTGGCTTCGGAGATTTTCCGAACCGAGGAGTTCCTTGCGGAGGTTAGGATCGAAGGAGACCGATCCGCCTCGCGAGCGAACCGAACCGATGGCGGCATGGATGACGTCATAAGCGCCCGGAATTGCAAATGCCGACCCCATCACATGCACATGTCCGGCCTTCGCGATCAGGGCTTCCGCCGAGGGCGTGCGGATGACCGAGCCGGCTGCGGAATGCATGATGTTGAATATGAAGTCTCTGGAGCCGTCATCGCGGTAGCGAACGAAGGCACTTCCGGTCGGCCGATCGGGCGAAATGGAGATGGCTGACGTGTCCACGCCATCCCGTTTCAGGCGCTCTATGTTCACAGCGCCAAAATCGTCAGCCCCGACCGTCGCGATGATGCCGGCCGCGCCGCCGAGGCGCGCGACCTGATCGATGAAAATTGCCGGTGCGCCGCTCGGAAACGGGCCGATCAAAGTCTGCGGCTCCCTGAATCCGAACCCGGTGGTGCTC
>JASGEG010000236.1:0-2564 GCA_047606605.1 Rhizobium sp. | reverse complement strand
GCGGATTGGTCCGTCGCCTGTCCGACCATCATTTGCGTGCGCATGCCATGCACGCTGCGCACCATCGGGTCGCGATAGGCGACATCGCCCTTCAGCCGCTTCGCCTCGGCCTTGCTGTTGAGCGAGGCGGCAAGCTGTTCGTCGGCGCTGGGCGCCGGTGCCGCCTCCGCTGTCTGCTTCGGCTTGTCGCCCAGCGTGGAGCACCCCGCGAGCATGAGAAGCGAAAGAGCGGCGGCGATAGCGCTTGCGCGCTTCTCATGGACGGATAAAATCTGGCGATGGCACAAAGGACGTTCCCCGCGTGAAAGATGGCATCGGAACGGCCTCCTGCGAGGGACGATGATGTCGCGCGGTGCTGACTGGGAACATGAAGACCCCGCGACATCCGATGCTTGATGCTTCGAGTCGTCCAAGCATGCCGGAGAGCGGGTAGGGCCGGCAAGCGCGAAACCGATGGCTCCGCGCATGCCGTAAGCCTCGCGAAAGCCTGGGACTTACCAGGCGCCGGTATTCTGCATCGAAGACCAGGGCTCGGCCGGCGGAAGGTTGGCGCCTTTCTGCAGGATTTCGATGGAAATGCCGTCCGGGGAGCGCACGAAGGCCATATGGCCATCGCGCGGCGGCCGGTTGATGGTGATGCCATTGTCCATGAGCGTCTGGCAGGTGGCATAGATATCGTCGACTTCATAGGCGAGGTGACCGAAGTTGCGTCCTCCGGTATAGTCCTCCGGGTCCCAGTTGTAGGTGAGCTCCAGGCACGGGGCGCCAGTGGCGCGCGCCGCTTCGAGATCGTCGCCGGCGGCGAGGAAGACCAGCGTGAAGCGTCCCTTCTCGTTTTCGTGACGGCGCGTTTCCGTGAGGCCGAACAGGGTGCTGTAAAAGTGCAGCGATGCGTCGAGATCCGTAACGCGGACCATGGTGTGGAGATAACGCATTCTATTTCCTCTCTAATGTTGCGCTGGGTCGATCATGACGCGCGGCTCCAGCTTCAGGCAAGACTTCGGCGTGATACTCTAAGGGTGGGAATAAACGAAAACTAGGACTTGCGCTTTTCCGTTACCAAGATGTTAATCTTGATTTCAAGGAATCAGTTAACCGTAACAGTGTGACGCGTAATCGAGGGCTGGCTAGGATGGGTGATAGAATTTCATCGAAAGGAATCGTCGACTTCGGAGAGATGTCGGGCGAAGCCGTCGAGCTCATCGAAATCTCCGGCGTCGTAAAGTGGTTCGACGTTGCGAAGGGCTTTGGCTTCATCGTTCCGGACAACGGCATGCAGGACGTTCTGTTGCATGTGACCTGCCTGCGCCGTGACGGCTACCAGACGATCCTGGAAGGAACGCGCATCGTCGCGCTGATTCAGCGCCGCGAACGCGGCTATCAGGCATTCAAGATCCTCTCCATGGATCAATCGACGGCCGTGCATCCCTCGCAGATGCCGCCGGTACGCACGCACGTCCAGGTGACCGCGACGAGCGGGCTGGAGCGTGCTCTGGTCAAGTGGTTCAACCGCACCAAGGGTTTCGGCTTCCTGACGCGCGGCGAGGGCACGGAAGACATCTTCGTGCATATGGAAACGCTGCGCCGTTTCGGCCTGGCGGAGCTGCGGCCGGGGCAGGTGGTGCTCGTCCGCTTCGGACCGGGCGAAAAGGGCCTGATGGCGGCGGAAATCCACCCCGACGCGCCGAGCCCGGCCACGCGGCCGCACTGATATGACCAGAATCATGGTTTCGAGCATCTTGAAGAGCGCCGTCGTGGCGCTTTTTCTTGTTGGTGCCTCCGCACCGGTCTTGGCCGCGCAGACGGCGAGCCAGCAAACGGTCAAGTTCTCGTCCGAACCGCTGTCGATCACGAGCCCCAAGGGCACGGTCCATGCATTCACCATGGAACTGGCGCTGACGGAGCCGCAGCGCGAATACGGCCTGATGTATCGCGACAGCATGCCGGCCGATCATGGCATGCTGTTCGATTTCGGCGCTCCGCGTCCCGTCATGATGTGGATGAAGAATACCAAGCTGTCGCTGGACATGCTGTTCCTGGACCGCAACGGCGTCGTCACCCACATTCAGGAAAATGCCATGCCCTATTCGGAAGCGATCATCAGCTCCGGCGGGCCGGTCGCTTATGTCATCGAGCTGAATGCCGGCGTCGTCAGGAAGCTCGGTCTTGCTGTCGGCGACAAGACGACGAGCGCCACCATTTCCGCCAGGCGCGGCAAATAGATATTTGCCGGGGAAGGTGACGCCGCCGCAATTTTAGCTGTTGCAGCGCGGGGATGAACCGTGTATCTCCCCACTCGTTCCGCCGGGCAATAGGCACGGCGTTTGAATTCGACGCAGACCTTTCGGCTGAGCGGCATCATGCTCTGAAGGGTCATGCGGAAGGGTACGGAGTGTAGCGCAGTCTGGTAGCGCATCTGGTTTGGGACCAGAGGGTCGGGAGTTCGAATCTCTCCACTCCGACCACCTTATCCCTTTGAAATCAAAAATGATGTTGATTTTCAAAGAGAAATTTACAATCATCCGTTACAAAGCTTGTAACAAAACGGATGATTAGCGATGGCG
>JASGEG010000235.1:0-2865 GCA_047606605.1 Rhizobium sp. | reverse complement strand
GGCTGCTCTCCGCTCTGGAAAAAGAACTGGTCAATGCCGGCTGATCGGCCGCAGGATTTTTGACAATTCGTTCTTTTACATCAACGAACTAGATGTTGCTTTCACCGGCTGAGCGGCGTTTGCGTCGCCCAGCCGCGTCATTGCTTGCCCCCTCGCCCAGGAGTATTCTGGCGTTTCCGAATATATCGGACGGAACGCTGCATCAATTCTGGGAGGAGGGTGTCATGCGTGAACCCAATATGCAGAAACTCGATGCTCTGGTCGGGCGCCTGGTCGGCGATCTCGGCGCGGCGGTCTCCGGTGTGCTGGTGACACTCGGGGACCATTTGGGCCTGTTCAAGGCCATGGCGGACGGAACGCCGATGACCTCGGCGGAATTGGCTGAAAAGACCGGCGTGAAGGAGCGCTATGCCCGCGAATGGCTGTCGGCTCAGGCCGCCGCCGATTATGTCAGCTACGACGACAAGACCGAACGCTTCTATCTCACGCCCGAACAGGCAATGGTCTTTGCGGAGGAAAACAGTCCCGCCTTCTTCACCGGCGCCTTCGATGTCGTTCAATCCATGTGGCTCGACGAACCGAAGATCGCCAATGTCTTCAAGACCGGCAGCGGCCTTGGCTGGCATGAACACAGCGCCTGCCTGTTCCGCGGCACGGAACGCTTCTTTCGGCCGGGCTATAACAGCCATCTCGTCGCGGAATGGATACCGGCGCTGGATGGCATGCATGAGAAGCTTCAGGCCGGCGCCACGGTCGCGGATGTCGGCTGCGGCCATGGCGCCTCGACGATCCTGATGGCGCAAGCCTATCCGAACTCGAGATTTTTCGGCTTCGACTATCATCTGCCCTCCATCGAGCGCGCGCGAGCGGCGGCGAAGGAGGCGGGTGTCGACGGTCGCATCACCTTCGAGCAGGCGACGGCGAAGGATTTTCCGGCTGCCGGCTACGATTTCGTGGCGATGTTCGATTGCCTGCACGACATGGGCGATCCCGTCGGCGCCGGCAAGCATGTCAAGGACAGCCTTGCCGACGACGGCACCTGGATGATCGTCGAACCGTTTGCGCATGATTGCCTGAAGGACAATCTCAACCCGGTCGGCCGCGTCTTCTACGGCGCGTCGACGATGATCTGCACGCCGGCCTCGCTGGCGCAGGAGGTCGGGTTGGGCTTGGGTGCGCAGGCCGGCGAATTGAAACTGCGCAAGGTCGCCATGGATGCCGGCTACTCGCATTTCCGCAAGGCGACGGAAACGCCGTTCAACATGGTCTTCGAAGTCCGGGCATGACGCCTGCGCCCCGCCTGAAACAGGCGAGACAACCCGCTGATCCGGCAGAGGCCCGACCGCCTTTGCCGGATCAAACATATACACGGCCCATCGCTCCGACACGCCCGAAACGCAATTGTTCGGGAGGGCATTGACATGCGTGAATTCAACTATAAAGTTTAATTTCGAAATTATACACTTGAGAGAATTGGCATGGATCGATACACGAAAACCGTTTTGACCGTCATCGCATTTGCACTCGTCATCATCGCCGGACAGAACGCGATCACCCCCGCCAAGGCTGTCAGCGGAGCCTGCGGCGACATGGACTACAATGCCTGCTGGGTTCGGATCGTCCGCTGACGCAAGCGGTTCGGGGTCGGGCGGGCGCCACGCGCCTGACTACCGCGCTTTGGCGGCGACCCCGATCCGGCCATAGGCCGGCTATTGACCGAGCCGTCAGGATGCCGCGAGCTTGCGGGCGGCGGCGATCGCGGTGCGGGCGCCGAAGCGAAGCTGTGCCGTCTCGGTGCCGGCAATGACCAGGTCGAGGCCGAGCTTCAAATATTGGCCGGCGCGATCGCCGTCGCCGCCAAAGGCGCAGATCAGCTTGCCATGCGCCCGGGCGCGGGCCAGCGCATGCTCCAGCGCCTGATCGATGGCGGCGCTTTCGGGCGCAAGCCGGGCGCCGTTGGACAGCGCAATCGACAGATCGGCCGGACCGATGAAAACGCCGTCGATCCCGTCGACCGCGAGGATCTCGTCGATGGCATCGAGTGCCGGCCGGGTTTCGATCATGGCGAGCGTCACGGTCAGGCTGTTGGCACGCTGCAGATAGTCTTCGGGCGCAATGGCGAAATGATTGACGGCCAGCGACGGGCCCCAGCTGCGTTCGCCGAGCGGCGGATATTTCGTGGCCTTCACCAGGGCGCGGGCGTCATCGGCGGAATTGATCATCGGTGCGATGATGGCGGAAGCGCCGGCATCCAATAGCCGCGACGCCGACGCGAAATCGCCCACGGGAATGCGCGCGATCGCCGGCTTGCCGGCCAACCGCACCAGGGCGATACCCTGGGCGGCGGCGGTCATGTCCCACATGCCATGCTGCATGTCGAGCACGACGGCATCGAAGTCCTCCTGCGACAGGTGATTGACGAGAAACGGATCGGGCGTTCCAACCCAGGCAGAAATCACACCGCCATTTTCCCGGCGCTTCAGGCGCCCGGCGAAATCGTCAATATCAGTCGTCATCATGATTTTCCTCAGCGGCCAAGCTCGAAACGAGCAAGATATTTTCCGTTCAGGCCTCCTCCGACAGGGCAAGCAGGCCTCCTACCGCTGCCGACAATACTCAAATCCAGCGCTTCGGCTACCCGAAAAATACAACCTGCCCGCATTGGAGATGATGCGGTGCGCCGGAAACGCGGGAGCAACCGCAGCTTATGGCTTACCGGCCCGATGTTCACGCTCCTGCAATTCCCGCAAGAAACCACCAAGCGCATTGACTTCCGCGATATCGTTCCATTTAATGACGAATATCACTGATATTCAGCCGAAAACTCCCTTTTGTCGCTCAATTTCGGCCAATAACGGCATATTT
>JASGEG010000234.1:0-4216 GCA_047606605.1 Rhizobium sp. | reverse complement strand
GGCGTGATCAACTCCGCCGCCCATTTCATGTAGATGAAATTCGCCCCCCAGAAGAGACCGAGCAGCCCGAATACCAAGTAGGTCAACCGCATGCGCCGTGTCCTCGATTCATCAGCACTCTCTTTCAAGAACCACGGATATGCGATTGGCCGTCGTGCATATTGCGGCACGGATGATACCAGATAGCGCCAGCCTGTCGGCTCTGGACGTCAAGCTTGAATCGCGGCTGCCGCGGTCACGCCTCTGCTTTGTCGCAGCCCGCGTTCCTCCGCTCGTCCCCAGATCCTGATGCAATTTGATCAGCCGTATACGAGATGGGGTTTGAGTAGCAACGGAGCAGAAAACCTACATAAGACCGCTTACCTCGCAGAAACACGACGGCGGGGAGTTTATCGGCTATAGGTTGCTGCACGGATATTTATGAAATTTAACGACTTCTCCGGAATTTTTGTGATCCGGTCCGCCGCGTCACATCAAACCGAGGTTTGTTGCGAAGGCTTTTCCGCCGACCTGTCTGGTGATTATTGCAAGGTTTTACGCATGAAAACGCAGACCATGCCAATCCCGGAGCCGAGTATATGCTCACCCCGTTCCAAGGTCTCGTAGCCCATAGCCGCATAAAAGGCATGGGCGGTGACGGAAGAATGCAGGTGAAGCTCCTTAAGTCCTACTTCTCGTGCAGCATCTTCTAGCTGTTTGATTAGGAGGCTCCCTACACCCTGTCGAACTGCGCTCGGGGCGACGTAACATGCCCGCAGCTCTTGTTTCCGAACGACAATCGCGGCGAAGCCAACTATTGTCCCCTCAAAATCCGCCACAAATCGCAGCTCGCCCTCAGGATTGGCATTAAATCTCGCCACCGCCTTTTCTGTTATCGGCAAGGGTGCCCAATGCTCTAAAACCTCAATGGGATAGTCGTGCGCAGCCGTTATACGAACGGCGGAGTGGTGGACTTCAAGCGCATCATGCGCGTCCTCGGGACTGACAGGCCGGATAACAACTCTCATGAAAAAGCGATAGCACATTCTCCGCCAGTCTTATGTAGGTTTTCTGTTCCGTTGCTACTCAACCCACGAGACGTGTTCTCGTGTGCCGGATATCGTCATGGCTGGGAACTCACGATGAGGCCCTTGACGATCGCTGCCGTCGGCCTGGCGTCCGGTGGACACCCCTCCACGTTTTCCGACCGCGTCTGACCGAACTTCCCGAGCAGCGCCGTACCCCCGGTCCAACAACCGGGGGTTTCCTTTTGTCGGCATGCCCATGGCCATGTGATTGGAATCGATCAGTCTCGCCCCGGCAGCGCGGACCCGCGCATGGTAGTTCCAAATCTGTCGAAGGTGCTGGTCGATGACCCCGGTCTGTTACGCCCCTCCGGCACTGTGGGAACAGACCCGGCTATCGTTGTGGGAGAAGACAGGTGCAGTATCGTGAATTCGGCCGAACCGGCTGGAACGTGTCGGAGATCGGTTTTGGCGGCTGGCAGCTCGGTGGCGCCTGGGGCGATGTCGACGACGACGCCTCCATCAAGACCCTTCTTCATGCGTTCGAGCGGGGCATCAATTTCGTCGACACCGCCGAGCTCTACGGCGCCGGGCACTCGGAAGAGGTGATCGGCCGTGCGCTCCGCGAGTGGAAGGGCGGGAAGATCTATGTGGCGACCAAGGTGCAGCCGACCGTATGGCCGGCGTCAACAGACCGCAGTCCCCGGCTTCGCGGGCGATTTCCCGACTGGCATATTCGCGAAAACGTCGACAATTCGCTGCGGCGGCTCGGCGTGGAACGCATCGATCTGTATCAGCTGCACTCCTGGGGGCCGGCCGGCCATGTCGAGCTGGACTGGATGGAAACGCTCAACGATCTCAGAGCGCAGGGAAAGATCGACCAGATCGGCATATCGCTTCGCGACAACGAGCCGGACGAGGGGGTGGAGGCGGCCAAGCTCGGGCTCGTCGCTTCACAGCAGGTCATCTTCAACATGTTCGAGCAGCCGGCGCGCGAGAGGCTCTTGCCCGCCGCGAAGGAGACGGGAACGGCCATCATCGCCAGGGTTCCGCTTGATAGCGGTTCGCTCAGCGGCCGCTGGACCAGCGATACCTACGCGGGCTGGAAGCCCGGCTCACAGCAGCATGACATGTTCAGGGGCGACCGTTTCGCGCAGACGCTCAGGCGTGTGGAAGCGCTGAAGGCCGAGATCGGAGACGAACACGGCGCGCTCGCCGACGTCGCAATGCGCTACGTGCTCTCGCACGACGCGGTGAGCGTGATCATTCCGGGTATGAGCTCGATCCGCCATGTCGACATGAACATCGACTGTTCGGATGGGCGCCGGCTTCCGGAAGAGCTCATCGAGAGGCTCCGCTCCCATAGCTGGGTCAGGAACTACTATCGATGACACAGGCGATCGAACTGCTGCGGCCATCGCAGATTGAAGCGGCGCTGAAGGAACGATCGCTCGTCTATCTTCCGCTCGGGACGATCGAGTGGCATTGCGAGCATCTGCCCGTCGGTCTCGATGGACTGACCGCCCACGGCATCTGCCGCAGGGCTGCGAAGACGAGCGGCGGACTGGTCTGGCCGACCCTCTATTACGGCACCGGAGGCGATCACGGCGACTATCCCTGGACCGTGATGATGGAAGGGTCCAGGGAGCTGGAAGCGCTGCTTGGCAAGACGCTGAAGAGATTGGCGGCCCTCGATGTTCGTCGTGTCGTCCTGTTTTCAGGGCACTTTGCGGAAGGGCAGCTGGAGCTGATCGATCGCCTTGCCGCTGACGCGAATGCCCAGCTCGGTCTCTCCGTGGTTGCGACAGCGGTGAACCGTTTCGACATTCCAGGCTTCGCTCCCGACCATGCGGGCCGGTTCGAGACGACGCTGCTCGCAGGCCTGCATCCCGATGCCGTCGACATCGGGGCATTGCCCGCCATCGACCATGGTGACGACGAACGGGACCGTCACGATCGCGCCAGCCCCCTCTGGGGTGTGATCGGCGCAGATCCGCGCAATGCGATGCTCTCGGAGGGCCCGCGGCTCGTCGAAGAGATCGCGGCGAGATTGGCCGCTCTGGCGCTTGAGGCCGAACCGAAGATGACACGAGCCGTGCAAGGCACATGACCGCTCGAGACGAGGGAGTGAAACATGAACGATCTTGATTATGGCACGCGCGACAAGCGTGGAGACTGGCGCCCGAAGGACCCTCTTAAGGTTGGGCCACTGCTCGACTTTCCGTGGAGCCCTATCCGCGTTTTGAAATGGCTGCCAGCCTATTTCTTCCCATGGAACGTCACGTTCATGGCGATCGGCGCCCTGTTCTGGTTCTATCTGACGCCGAGCCGGGAGACGCTCCAGACCTTGAGCTGGGATTGGCCGCTCTTGCTGCTGCTGCGCAATTCAGCGCTGATCCTGGTGCTGTATGGTGCGCTCGAACTCCATCTCTATATACGGCGCGGCCAGGAGAACAGGTTCAAGTTCAATGGCAAGTTCCCCGCCGACCAGCCATCGAGCGTGTTCTGGTTCAAGAGCCAGGCGATAGACAATGCTCTTCGCACCTTCGGGACGGGCCTGCCGATCTGGACCCTCTATGAAGTGCTGATGCTCTGGTGCTGGGCGAACGGATACGGGCCATGGGCCGTTCTTGGCGACGACCCGATCTGGCTTGCCGCCTTTGCCCTCATGCTGCCGTTGATCCACGAAGTTCACTTCTTCTGCATCCATCGGCTGATCCATGTGCCCATTCTCTACAAATGGGTCCACTCGGTGCATCACAATTCGGTCAATCCCAGTCCGTGGTCGGCTCTGTCGATGCACCCCGTCGAGCATCTGCTCTACTGGTCCGACGTCCTCATCTACCTGGTGGTGCCGTCCCATCCGCTGCTCGTTCTCTACCATCTGCAGATCACCGGAACGGGAGCCGTCATCGGCCACGTCGGCTTCGACAAGGTCGAGGCGGGGAAGGATGGTCTGGTGGATACGCATGCCTATGCGCACTACCTTCACCACAAGTACTTCGAGGTGAACTATGCCGACGGCATGCTGCCGATCGACAAGTGGATCGGCACCTGGCACGACGGAACGAAGGAAGGCGACCGGCTGATGCAGGAGCGTTACAGGAAAAAGCGTGAACGGATGAACCAGGGCACTGCCGAACAGAGCTGACGTGCTGCTTGATAGATCGGAAAAAGATGGGCTGTGTAACTGTTCAGGCATCAGCGTAAAT
>JASGEG010000233.1:0-13505 GCA_047606605.1 Rhizobium sp. | reverse complement strand
CTTGCGCGTCGGCAAGGCCGCGCCCCAGGCCCCCCTGTTCGCGCGCCGTTACCAGTCCGAGAAGGCCGGCGTCGAACAGCTTGTGAAAATTATCGAAAGGGAACTCGCCGCTGGCATCGTGATGACCGGCGCGCAAGGCAAAATCATCGGCAAGGTTCCTTGCCTTGCCGATCAAATCGTTGAAATCCTGTATCATACCTCGTGCATGCCTTTTCGTCACGCCACAGCGCGGGTGTTGAACGCGTCGATATGACGGCGATCGACCCATTCGGCGATGGAAAAATCCTCGGCGAGGAAACCCCAGTCGCGCAGGAAATCCTTGTAATGACCGACAGCCTCGACAAGCTCCGGCTCAAGGCTAAGACCGAGACGGCGATGGATCTCCGGGCCATTGGCGGCGAGAACCTGTTCTTCGGTGGCTCCCGCTTCGCGCGCAACGAAGCGGCGTGTTTCTTCCGGATGGGCTTCGGCCCAGGCGCTTGCCTTGAAGATCGCCTCGAGCAGCCGGCGGACGAGATCGGGACGCTCGTCGGCGAGCCGGTCGTCCACCGTCAGCACGCGCGGCGAGCCGGAATTGATGCGGATTTTCGGATCGGGGTGGAAGCCGAATTCGGCGACCTGGACGGCGCCGATCAGATTGGCGACATTGATGCCGGCGGTTCCCTTGACGTAAATCGCGTCGACCTCGCCCCTGATGAGCGCCGCCACCTCCTCGCCGAAGGCCTGCCGGCGCTTCAGGCCGAACAGCGACGGGCCTTCCTGGCTTGCCAGAACGGAATCCGCCAGCGCGATCTCGACGATGTCGACGTCGGCATGGGTGAGGCCCTCGAGCGACAATGCCGAAACCAAACCTTTCAGCGCCGTGGCGCGCATGAAATCGACAATGCCTTCGGGCCGGCGCGGAATGCCGAAGCGACGCCCTTGCAGATCCTTCGTGGTCTTGATCCCGGTTCCCCGCAGGGTGATGATCGCCTGGAACTCATCCGTCCAGGTGATCCCGACGAGGCGGGTGCGCCGGCCTTCGGATCGGGCGCGGATTGGCGGCACGTTGCCGCCATGGCGGAACGACCAGTCGAGCGTGTGGTTGAAGTGACTTTGGCGGATGTTCCGGTCCGGGGAATCGATGATGGATTTCAGCGTCACGCCATCCTTGTGGAACGTCTCTTCCAGATAGCCGAGCTGAGCGGCGAGGCCGACGGGCGTTGGAACGGGGCAGCGTGTGTACCAGATTTCGGAAATGGCATTGCTCGTCATGATCGTTCCTTTCAGTTGCGCAGGCCCGCCTGCTTCATCAACGGCAGGACGTCGCTGCCGAAGAATTCGAGATCGTCGCGAAAGTCGAAGAAACTGAGCTGCAGGCCGTCGACGCCGGCGGCCTTCAATTTGAGGAATTGATCGACCACCTGTTCCGGCGAGCCGATGACGCGGATATTGCCGCCGATGAAGCGATAGGGGTCCTCGGCGTCGCGGCCCTTCCAGGCATGCGCGTCGGAATTCAGCGACTGGAAGCCCTGCGGCGAGCGCCGGTCGGCATGGTCTACGATCCTGTCGGCGAGTGCCCAGGCTTCCTTCTCGGTCGGCCTGCAGATGACCATGGGATTGAGAAGCGTGCGAACGCTGCGCCCAACGCCGATGGCCGCATCCTTGACCCGCTTGGTATGGGCGGGCAGGGACTGCAATGCGCTGTCGATGTCGGCGCCGGTCGGACTGGTGATGAAGACGATATCCGAATAGCGGCCGGCAAAGGCGATGCCCGCATCGGAACCGGTCGCATTCACCAGGATCGGCCGGCCGTAATTCGGCTTTGGCGTCACGAAGCCGCCGCCGAGCTTCCAGCTGCTTTCGCCTTCGTAGGAGAAGTTTTCGGTGTCGCTCCACAGCCGCTGCACCACTTCGAGGAATTCGGCGGCGAGGTCATAGCGCTTGTCGTGCTCGATGCGCGGCCAGCCGAACATTTCATGCTCGACGGCGCGGTGGCCCGTGACGACGTTGATGCCCCAGCGCCCGCCGGTGATGTGATCGAGCGTGGCGCCGAATTTGGCGAGATGCAGCGGATGCCAGGGGCCATAGAGCACATGCAGGGTGGAGATCAGCATGATCCTCTTCGTCAGGCCGGCAAGGGCCGCGATCGACATGAAGCTGTCGAGCGCCTGACCATCGAAGACGCCGCCATACCCGCCCTTCGGCAGCCACTGCGACAGGGCGAAGACGAGATCGAAACCGAGCTCCTCCGCCCTGAGCGTCAGCGCCTTGTTATAGTCGAAGCTCCAATCGGTCGAGCGCTCCAGTGTCGATTGCGTCCATCCGCCCGCCTGGATCGGCAGAAAAAGCCCGAGCAGCACAGGCTGTTTCAGCGCCTGCGACAGCGGGCTCTTCGGAAAATCGGTGGGAGCGGCGAATTTCGGCAATCCAACGAAGGAGCCTGGCGGATGCTGAATGGACATGGCTTTTCATGCTTTCCAATGGTTCGGCGCGTATTGCCTGCCTCGATCAGGCGGCGACCGCTTGGGCGATGGCCGCGCTGAAGGCCGCCGATGCGGGAAGGGAGTTGCGGCGGGCAGGAGCCGGCCCTTGCTGTTTTCACTTTCTGCAGAATTTCCTTGCGGTAGAGCTTTTTACCTTCATGGAGGCGCGACGCGATATTTCATGCTCATAAGTGTCGATTTATGGAATTTTTATCGCAATAAAATCGCATTTATCGAGCAATGTAAGAATTATTTGCTAAAGTGTATTTGACAAAACACACAGATTTAGTCAACTACTATTGCGATGCAATGAAGCGGCAACCATAGAAGTTGTGAGGTGAAACCCAATGTCAGCCTATGGACGTGTCGCCCGGACCATCCGGCGAACGGTGATCCAGGCGGTGCCAACGATGCTCGGGATCGTCATCCTCAATTTCTTCCTGCTCAAGCTTGCCCCGGGCGATGCCGCCGATGTCATGGCCGCCGAGGCGGGTTCGGCAACCGTCGAGACGATGACGGCGCTGCGCGAACGCTTCGGCCTCGACAATCCCATTCTGGTGCAGCTCGCAAACTATCTCAACAATCTCGCTCATTTCAGTCTCGGCTTTTCGCCACGCTACGGCATGCCGGTGGGGGAGCTGATCGGGCAGCGCCTGCCGGGTACGCTGATCCTCATGCTGGCGGCGCTCACCATTGCCATCGCCATTGGCCTGCTGCTTGGATCGTTGATGGCGACTTTCGCCGGGCGCCTTCCGGACCGGCTGATCTCGATCATATCGTTGCTGTTCTATTCCATCCCGGGATTCTGGATCGGCCTGATGCTGATCCTGCTCTTCTCGGTGACGCTCGGCTGGCTGCCGAGCGGCGGCGACAGCACGATCGGCTCTCGATTGACGGGACTGCCGGCGTTTCTCGACCGCGCCCGCTATATGGTCTTGCCGGCGACGTCCCTGTCCTTGTTTTACCTCGCGATCTACGCGCGATTGACCCGCGCCTCCATGCTTGAGGTCAAGTCCCAGGATTTCATCCGCACGGCTCGCGCCAAGGGCGTGTCGCCGTTTCTGGTGACGACGCGCCACGTGCTGCGCAACGCGCTGATCCCGATCACGACCATGGCCGGCATGCACTTCGGCGGCATGCTTGGCGGCGCCGTCGTCGTGGAGACGGTCTATAGCTGGCCAGGGCTCGGACGTCTGGCTTTCGAGGCGGTGATGGCGCGCGATTTCAGCGTGCTGCTCGGGATTCTGCTTCTCTCTTCATTCCTCGTCATCGTAGCAAACGCGGCGGTCGACCTTCTGCAAGCCTGGCTCGACCCCAGAATCGGAGCAAGCCGATGACCACGAACACGCTCAGATCCTATGCCGACGAGCAGCCCGTCGAAGTCGCGGCCGCTGTGACGAAGCCCGAACCTGCCCGGGAGCCACGCCCGGCTGGACGCTGGGCCCACATCCATGCGCCGGATGCGCGCATCGCGTCCGTTGGCAGGCAGCGTTGGCGTGGAACGCGGCGGGAAGTGAAAGTCTTCCTTGCCAATCCCAACGCGCTGTTCGGCCTGGCCTTTCTGGCGACGGTGGCGCTTGCCGCTCTGCTCGCTTCGGTCTTTTATCCCGGTGATCCGATGGAGATGGTCTCGCGCCCCTTCCTCTGGCCGGGCCAGAATCCGGCCTATCCGCTCGGCACCGATTCCATGGGCCGCGATGTGCTCGCCGGCATCCTGCACGGCGCGCGCATATCGCTGATGGTCGGTATCGCGGCGACCCTGCTCGGACTTGGCGCGGGAATCACGATCGGCGCGCTTGCCGGCTATTTCGGCGGCCTGGTTGACGATCTGCTCGTCAAACTCATCGAGATTTTCCAGACCATACCGAGCTTCGTCCTTCTCGTCGTGCTCGTGGCAATCGCGCAGCCGACAACTGCAACCGTGACGTTTGCGATCGCTCTCGTGAGCTGGCCGACGGTCGCGCGCCTGACGCGCGCCGAATTCCGCGCCATCCGCGAGAAAGACTATGTGCTCGCCGCCCGCAGTCTCGGTTTTGGCCATGGGCGCATCATCTTTCGGGAAATCCTGCCGAATGCGCTGCCGCCGCTGATCGTCACCTCCTCGGTCATGGTGGCAAGCGCGATCCTGATGGAATCGGCGCTCTCCTTCATGGGGCTCGGTGATCCGAACCAGATTTCCTGGGGTTCGATGATCGGCGCCGGACGCGATGTCATTCGCACCGCCTGGTATCTGACCGCCTTGCCGGGCCTTGCCATCGTCTTTACCGTGCTTGCGCTCAATCTGATCGGCGACGGGCTGAACGATGCGCTCAATCCCCGTTTTTCGGAGGAACGCTGATGCCGGCGCTTCTCGATGTCAGAGATTTTTCCGTTCGCTTTGCCGCTGCAGCACCCGTGAAAGGCGTCAGTTTCGCCGTGAGGCCCGGCGAGATGCTGGCGATTGTCGGCGAATCCGGCTCGGGCAAGTCGTTGACGGCGCTCGGCCTGATGGGTCTGCTGCCGCGTCAGGCAAAAACCGGTGGTCAAATCCTTTTCGATGGCCAGGACCTCCTGACGCTGCCGGAAAAGCAGCTGCGCCGCATTCGTGGCCGGGACATCGCCATGATTTTCCAGGAGCCGATGACGTCGCTCAATCCGGTGCTGACGATCGGAGACCAGATCATCGAAGTCCTGCGCATTCATGAAGACCTGAACCGCAGGCAGGCGCGGGCGCGCGCCATCGAACTGCTCGACCTCGTCAGCATTCCCGATGCCGCCCGTCGCGTCGACGACTATCCGCATCAGCTTTCCGGCGGCATGCGCCAGCGCGTGATGATCGCGATCGCCGTCGCCTGCGATCCGAAGCTTTTGATCGCCGACGAGGCGACGACCGCGCTCGACGTGACCATCCAGGCGCAGGTGCTGCAATTGCTCGACGACCTGCGCAGCAAGCTGAACATGGCGGTCATTCTGATCACCCATGATCTCGGCATCGTCGCCCAATGGGCCGACCGCGTCGTCGTCATGTATGCGGGGCGCAAGGTCGAGGAGGGATTGCCGGACGTGGTCTTCGAGACGCCCTATCATCCCTATACGCAGGGTTTGCTCGCCGCCTCTCCGCGGCTGAACGCCGACTATCATTATCGCGACGGGCCACTTTCGGAAATTCCGGGCTCGGTTGTGTCGGCGGCGGGGGAGAAGGGCTGTTCGTTCCGGCCGCGCTGTCCGCTGGCGCGTGCTTCGTGCGCCTCCTCCGTTCCTCCGCTGCTCGATCTCCCGGCCGGACGGCAGGTCGCTTGCCCCTTTGGTTCCTCATTGACGGAGGCCGCCCATGCCGTTGCTGTCGGTCGATAGGCTCTCGACACATTATTCCGCCGCGGTCGGCACCGTCCGGGCCGTCGACGATGTCTCACTGGAGATCGGCGAGGGCGAGACGGTGGCGCTGGTCGGCGAGTCCGGCTGCGGCAAGTCCACGCTTGGGAAGTCGCTCCTGCGGCTGGTCAACCCGTCATCCGGCCGCGTGACCTTCAAGGGGCGTGACGTCTCGGCCATGTCCGCGGGAGAGTTGCGATCCATTCGCCGCAATATACAGATGATCTTCCAGGACCCTTTCGCCTCGCTCAATCCGCGCCAGACGATCCGTTCGATCCTGACGGAGCCGCTTGCGGTTCACGGTGTCGGCGACCGCCGGCGCCGCGAGGCGATTGCCGAGGCCATGGTCGAGCATGTCGGACTGCCGCCGGATGCGCTGGACCGTTATCCGCACGAGTTCTCCGGCGGCCAGCGCCAGCGCATCGGGATCGCGCGCGCCCTGATCCTGCAGCCGGAACTGGTGATCTGCGACGAGCCGGTATCGGCGCTCGATCTCTCGATCCAGGCGCAGATCCTCAATCTCCTCGTCGAGATGAAGACCGAGTTGTCGCTCTCCTATCTCTTCATCTCGCACGACCTTTCCGTCGTCCGCTATTTCGCCGACAGGGTTCTGGTCATGTATCTCGGCCGCATCGTCGAGAGCGCTTCGACCACGGCGCTCTGGACCGGCGCCAAGCATCCCTACACGCAGGCTCTGCTCGCCGCGGTGCCCGATCCGTCGCGCCGCAAGCAGGCTGCGCCCATCACCGGCGACCTGCCGAGCCCGCATAATCCGCCGGCCGGCTGCCGCTTCCACACGCGCTGTCCCCTCGCCACCGAGATCTGCCGGGCGCAAGATCCTGCCTTGCGCCAATTCCAGGGCGACCACGCCGTTGCCTGTCATCACGCTCAATAGAATGGAGAATGAAATGGTTGATTATCGCTATCTGGGGCGCAGCGCCCTCAAGGTTTCGCCGCTGAGCCTCGGCACGATGATGTTCGGCGGGCCGACGCCGGATGATGTCGCCTTCCGCATTATCGACAAGGCGCGCGAGCAGGGGATCAATTTCATCGATACCGCCGACGTCTACAATGACGGCAAATCCGAGGAAGTGGTCGGCCAGGGCATCAAGGCGCATCGCGATCATTGGGTTCTCGCCACCAAATTCGTCAACTCGCGCGAGAAGGGCCCGAACCTCGGCGGCCATTCGCGCAAGTGGGTGATCGAGACCGTCGAGAATTCGCTTCGCCGGCTCAATACGGATTATATCGATATCCTGTACTTCCATCGCGCCGTCTTCGACGCGCCGCTCGAAGAGCCGGTGCGCGCCATTGCCGATCTCATTCGTGCCGGCAAGCTGCGTTATTTCGGCGTATCGAATTTCCGCGGCTGGCGCATTGCGGAAATCTCGCATCTCGCCGACCAGTTGGGCATTGACCGTCCGGTCGCCAGCCAGCCGCTCTACAATATCGTCAACCGTACGGCCGAAGCCGAGCAGCTTCCGGCCGCTCATCACTATGGTCTCGGTGTCGTCTCCTATTCGCCGCTGGCGCGTGGTGTGCTCACTGGCAAATACACACCCGGTCAGGCACCGGAAGCCGATACGCGCGCCGGCCGTGGCGACAAGCGCATCCTGGAAACCGAATGGCGGCCTGAATCGATAGAGCTCGCCAGGGAGATTGCGGCGCATGCGGCGCGCAAGGGCATCACTCCGACCGAGTTCGCGCTCGCCTGGGTGCTGAACAACAAGCTCATCTCCGCCGCTATTACCGGCCCGCGAACCGAAGAGCATTGGGACAGCTATATTCGCGCGCTCGATGTGAAGCTCGATGCCGAGGACGAGGCGCTGGTGGACCGTCTGGTGACGACGGGCCATCCGTCGACGCCCGGCTTCAATGATCCGAGCCATCCCGTCGAAGGCCGGGTGCCGCGCAATCCCGGATCGGCAACTGGCGATGTCGCGCCGCTTGCACGCGCGGTTGCCTGACGACTCCC
Organism: Rhizobium sp.; assembly: GCA_047606605.1. GTDB lineage: Bacteria > Pseudomonadota > Alphaproteobacteria > Rhizobiales > Rhizobiaceae > Rhizobium. The sequence continues at coordinate 5,714 of JASGEG010000233.1, read as the reverse complement.
GTCGGGGCTCGCCATGAGCGGGCCCCGATGTCTCATCCCGGTGTCGAGAAAGTTCATTCATGCCGACTACAGCCCCCGCCGTCTCGCCTTCTCAAGCCGCACCCGACGCTGCCGACCTGACAGCGCTGCTCGCCAGGGTGCCGGAGCTGGCGGCGGAAATCGCCAAAGATGCAGCGCGGCGGGATTTGGAGCGTGAACTCCCGTTCGAGGCCTTTCGCCTGTTCAAGGAGGCTGGTCTCGGCACACTACGCATACCCGTTGCCCTCGGAGGGCCGGGCGGTTCGGTGCTCGACTATATCGAAATGATCATGACGATCGGCGCCGCCGATTCCAATGTCGCCCACGCGCTCAGAAGCCATTTCAACTTCACCGAGGCGTTGCTGCTCAATCCCAATTCGGCTGTCGATCGCACCCAGCTCGGCCGGGTCCTTTCGGGCAAGCTCTTCGGCGGCGCGCATACGGAGCAGGGCACCAAGCGCCCCGGCGAAGTGACCGCGCGACTGACGAAATCCGGAGAGAACTACCGGCTGAATGGCCGCAAATGGTATGCGACGGGTACGGCCTTTTCCGATTTCGCCTCTTTCAGCGCGAAGAATGACGAGGACCAGCTCGTCAGCGTGCTGCTTCCCGTCGATCGCAAGGGGATCACCATCCTCGACGATTGGGACGGCATGGGCCAGCGTCTGACGGCCAGCGGCGGCGTCCTGCTCGAAGATGTCGAGGTCCTGCCGCATGAGATTTCCACCCGCGGGCTGAATACGCTGGTCGGCCGCCACGCCTCGACGTTGCGGCAATTGCATCTTGCCGCCTCGATGGCGGGCGCGGTGCGCGGCGTGCTCGCCGAGGGCACCGATTATGTGCGCAGGCAAGCGCGCTCGACGGCCCATAGCGCCGCCGAAACGGCAAATGCCGATCCCTTCGTGCAGAAGGTCCTGGGCGAAATTGCCGCCGGTTCCTTCGCCGTGGACACGCTGATCCGCGAAAGCGCGCGGGCGCTCGACCTGTCCGTGGCCGCCTTTGCCGCCGGCGATCCGCAACGGCTGGAAGCGGCTCTGATCGAAAGTGCTGTGACGACGGCACGCACGCAGGTCGTGACCTCGCAACTCGCCCTTGCCGCGGCGACCAATGTCTTCGAGTTGGGCGGAGGGTCTGCGACCTCCCGCCATCTCAACCTCGATCGTCATTGGCGCAACATCCGAACGGTCCTCAATCACAACCCGCTGCTGCACAAGGCGCGAGTGATCGGCGACTACTTCATCAACGGTACGACGACGCATCTGGAAGAAGGCAAGGTCTTCTGAGCCAGTCCGCCATGACCGGCGCCGTTCCGCAAACAGCAAGCACACCGGAAAATCCCATGCATATCGACTATTGCGCAAAACATTCGATTGCCATCATCGGCGGCGGTTTTGCCGGCGCATTGACCGCCCTGAAATTGCTCGACAGCGCCGAAGTGCCGCTCGCGATCACCATCGTCGAGCCGCGCGAGGAGCTTGGGCGCGGGGTGGCCTACAGCACGAAGGAGCCGGTCCATCTTGTGAACGGCCCGGCGGAAATATTCTCCCTCTATCCCGAAGATCCCGATCATCTGGCGCACTGGCTGGCCGAAAACGGAGCGGCCAATGGCTGGCAGCCGCCCGCTGATATCGCCTCGAGCAGCCCGCCGCGCTATCTCTACGGAACCTATGTTCGCGACGAGCTCAACCGCGCCATTCGCGAGGCGCACTCTCTCTCGACGCTTCGTCATGTCCGCTCGGCTGCGGCAAGCCTGGTCTGCGCACCACACAAGATCACCATTACCACGACAGACGGAACCCGGATCGAGGCGGACGAGGCTGTGCTGGCCCTTGGCGTCTTTCAGGCGGGGCTTGCCAAACAGGAGGCGCCGGCAGCCGGCCATTTCCGCTTTGCCGCCAACCCCTGGGAGCCGGCCGCGCTCGATCGGCTGGTTGATTGCGGGGAGCTCTTGCTGATCGGCTCGAGCCTGTCCATGGTCGACGCCGTTGCCAGCATGGAAGCGCGTGGCTATCGCGGCAAATATCATGTGATTTCGAGACGTGGCCAGTTTGTGGAGGGTCGGAGAGCGGCGGAGGCGGCTCGCGACTTCCTGGCGGATCGGCCGCTGCCGGCCACGGCGCGCGCATTGCTTTCGGCCGTCAAGGCCGAGCGGCGCGCAATCGCGGCCGCGGGAGGAGACTGGCAAGGATTGCCGCTCGCCATCCGCCCCTATGTGCTGCCGCTTTGGCAGGCCGCTAACGACCGGGAGCGCCTGCGCTTCGGCCGGCATCTGCGGGCTTTCTGGGATGTCACGGCGCACCGGTCCGCGCCGGAGAGCAACGGCACGCTTCAAGATGTGATTGCGGAAGGCCGCCTCTCGCATGGGGCGGCGCGGCTGCTTGGCCTTGCCCGCCGCCAGGATCGTATCGCTGCCACCATTCGCACGCGAAAGGGTGTGGAGGAGCGCCTGTTTGACGGTGTCGTCGATTGCCGAGGGCACCAATTGCATGATTGGCGCCGTATCCGCGATCCGTTCGTGAAGAGCCTGCTCGATGGCGGCGAGGTGCGTCCCCACAGCACGGGTTTCGGCATCGACGCCACGCCGGAAGGCGACATTATTTCCGAAGAGGGCCGCGTTCACCGCAATTTCAGCGCCATCGGCCATCCCTTGCGTGGGGTCGCCTGGGAATCCAGTTCGATCACCGAGCAGCGCACCCAGGCGATCGCACTGGCCGAACGAATCCTCGGCAAGATCACACCGGCCGTCAGCGTTGCCTCCTAGGAAACCAATGAAGTCGTCATGTGCTCCTAGGCATTCTTGAGAAGATACGTGCTGGAGAGGCTGCCGGAGAGGCCATCGGCGACGACGGTGTGGTCCTGGACCTTCTTGTTGAAAATCGTCAACTGCCGGAACGACACCAGCGTGATATCTGGCAGGTCGGTGGCGATGATGACCTGCATCCGGTTGAAGAGTTCGACGCGCTTGGCATGGTCGTTCTCGACGGCGGCCTGTTCGAAGATGCGGTCGATCTCGGGATTGTTGTAACCGGAGCCGTTGGAAAAGGGCACACCCTTCTTGAAATTCTTCGACCAGTAGAGACGCTGGACGCCGATGGTCGGATCGAATGTGTTGCCCATGCCGCCGGTCACGAAGGCGAAATCGCGGTCGGTATAGACGCGCTTCAGCCAGGTCGGTACATCCTGGCCGCGAAGATCGACCTTGATGCCGATTTTCGAGAGGGCGTCGCGGAGGTAGTCGCCGATCCGCGTATAGGTGTCGCCATAGGGCATGACGTCATGCGGCACCTTGAAGCGGATGCCATCGGCGCCGCGCGGAAAGCCCGCCTCGTCCAGCAGCTTCTCGGCCTTTGCAAGGTCGAAGGCATAGACCGGGACATCGGGATTGTAGAAGGACTTGAGGTAGGGGCTGATCGGGCTCGGAGCCGGGATGGCGTAGCCGTAAAAAGCGATATCGGCGATCTTCTGCCGATCGATCGCATGGGCGACGGCCTGGCGGACCTTATCGTGCTTGAAATACTCATTGGCGAGATTGAATTCGATGCGATAGACGGTCGGCGAATAGTCGTTGCCGCGGTCCTCGACCGCAAGCGCCGGCAGCGTCTTGATGCGATCGATCTCGCTCAGCGAAACCGGTGTATCCGGGGCGATATCCACTTCGCCGGTTTCCAGCGCCGCAACACGCGCGCTGGCATCGGGAATGAACTTGATGACGATGCGATCCAGATAAGGCCGCCCTTTGTCCCAATAGTCAGGATTGCGGTCGAGAATGACGTGGCTGCCGACCACCCATTCGCGGAAGATGAAGGGACCGGTGCCGATTGGCGCGCGGCCGTTGGGGTTGCCAGGCAGATCCGTACTGCCTTCGTAAACATGTTTCGGCACGATCGGCGACTCGCTCGCCTGCAGCGCGCCGAGAAGATAGGGTGCGGGCTTGGACAGCTTGATGATGGCGGTATGATCGTCCGGCGTCGCCACCTCCGTCACGCTGGAAAAGGTGGCACGCCCGCGCGGATGAACCTCTTTCAGCGCCAGGATCGAGAAGGCGACGTCGGCGGATGTGAAATCCTTGCCGTCATGCCATTTGACGCCTTGGCGGAGCTTGAACGTATATTGCAGGCCATCGTCACTGACATGCCATTCCGTCGCAAGTTGCGGAATGGGCTTGAAGTCCCCCAGCCCGTAGGCCAGCAGACCCTCGGTGACCTTGCCGCTGACGCGCGTCGTGGGGCCGGCCGTATGGGCGAGCGTGAGAAGGGTCGGCGGTTCGGGCTGAACGAGCAGGTTCAGCGTCCCTCCCGCCGTCGGTTCGGCGGCTTGCGCCAGGCGGCCGAAGGGCGTCGCCGCGCCGATGGCGGCAAGAGCGAGGACCTGATTGAACTGGCGTCTCCTGATGTCCATGAATTCCCCCGGACCTGATCATGCGGCACATGCCTTCCGGCCATATTCGGATCGGAGCCCCCGAATTCGAAGAATGTTTTTCTCCCTCCCATCGAAAGAAAAGCTTCTCGGCTCGCGCCCAGACGGCGGATAGTAATCCATCAAAAATATAGACTACTTCGAAGTTTTAGTTTTTGCTTCTGCAGAGCGACGGCGATGAGGAAGAAAATGTTTCCATCGCTCCCGGCAAACGCAAAGCATGTTCTCGTCTAACCCGGCTTGATTGTGTTGCAATCACTCCATGATGACGATCGCGACCCCTCGAAAAAAATCGATTCAACCGACCCTGGCGCGCCTGCCGCCGCTGACCTCGCTTCGCGCTTTTGTCGCCACGGCGCGGCATCTGAATTTCCTGGGCGCGGCCGAAGAGCTGCATGTGACGTCGGCCGCGGTCGGGCAACAGATTCGGCTGCTGGAAGATTATCTCGGCCAGCCGCTCTTCCACCGCACGCGCGGCCAGTTGCAATTGACGCCGGCGGGGCTGGCTCTGGTGCCGGGGCTTACGGATGCCTTCGACGCGGTTCTCGCCGCGATGACGCAATTTGCCGCCAGCGATCACGACCTGCCGGTCCGCGTCTCCGTAGCGCCGTCTTTCGCCAGCAAATGGCTGATCCCACGGCTGGACGGTTTGCGTCGCGCAGCACCCGGACTGCAGGTCCTGGTCGAGGCGTCGGCACAGCTGACGGATCTCGAGACCGGCGAGGCGGATTGCGCCATCCGCTATGGCAGCGGCGCCTATCCCGGCCTCGTGGTCGATCACCTGTTTTCCGAGGCGGTCATTCCGATCTGCAGCCCGGAATTCGCCGAGCGGCATTGGCTCCGCAATGGCCCGAGGGCGATCGAAGGCGTGCCGCTGCTGCATGAGGACGGCGCCGAGCATGATCACTCCTGCCCGGACTGGAATGCGTGGCTTCGGGCGGAAGGGCTCTCCTATCGGCTGTCGCAGCAGGGCGGCTTTCGTCTCAATCAATCGTCGCTGGTCATCGATGCGGCGCTGGCGGGGCAGGGGCTCGGGCTCGGCAAGATCCGGCTGGCGGAAGCCGAGCTTAGGGCAGGGCGGCTCGTCAGCCCCTTCGGCACTCCCCAGCCAGTCAGCTTTTCCTATTTCTTCGCGACGACGGCCACCAAGGCGCGCCTGATGCGGGTCGATCTGTTCCGCAACTGGCTGCAGGCGGAAGCCAAGGCCCTGGAGGCGATTGATGAGGTCCTGGCGTGGAATATAGGCCCGGACCTCAGCATCGTTGCCGCCGAATAGGCGT
>JASGEG010000232.1:0-8220 GCA_047606605.1 Rhizobium sp. | reverse complement strand
GTGGTGAACTCCTGGAGCGCAGCCTGCAGGTTCTCGAAGTCGCTGATATTCTCGATCGTCGCCCGCGTGACGGTCATATGCCCGTTGAGGATATTGGCCGTGTGATAGCCGAGGAGACCGACGCCGGCGATCAGTGCCACCAGCGGTACGACGAAGATGAGAACCTTTGTCACGATCCGGCGACTTTGCAGAAGACGATCAATGAAGAACATGCCACGCCCCAATCAGATTGGTAGGTTCCGGCGATGGCGGGATCGTCATTCCTGCTGCGCTGCGGTGGATGTTTCTGCCTCATGCAAAACCGAGGCAAGCCTCAGAAAATTAGATTGAATAAGCATTAATCGCTTGCATAAAAGCTTGTGCAACCTTCAAAAAATCGCTCACGGCGTCCATTTTCGCGACACGGGCACAAGCCAGGCATGTTGGCGGGAAGCTATATTCGCTGCGGCGCACAATCGAATTTCTTTCCCCGCACGACGGGGATAATTCCAATTTAAGCAAAACAGCAGTAAGCCAGACTGACATTTCCGGGGATTCGTTTTCATGCGGCTGACTAAGAATACGCAGGGCGCGCTTTACATGGCCGCTTCGATGGCCGGTTTTTCCTGCAGCGACGCCTTGTCCAAGTCGGTCATCTCGGTGATGAACGCCGGCGAGATCATGTTCCTGCGCGGGCTTTTCACCAGCCTCTTCGTCTATCTGCTCGCGCGGCACATGGGCGCCCTGCGCTCCTGGAAGGTCGTCCTGCAGCCGATGATTGCGCTGCGCATTCTCTGCGAGGCCGCGGCCGCCGCAACCTATATCACCGCGCTCGGAATGATGCCGATCGCCAACGCCTCGGCCATCCAGCAGGCAGTGCCGCTCGCCGTCACCTTCGGCGCGGTCCTCTTCCTGAAAGAGCAGGTCGGATGGCGGCGCTGGACCGCGATCGCCGTCGGCTTCATCGGTGTCCTGATCATCATCCGCCCCGGCCCCGAGGGCTTCACCGCGGCAGCCCTTCTCGGCATCGCCTGCATGTTCGTCACCGCCGCCCGCGATCTCGCCACACGCTGCATCGACAAGGATGTGCCCTCGCTGATGGTGACGGTGAGCACGGCGGTTTCCATCACCATCTTCGGCGCAGCCCTCACCGGACCGTTCGGCGGCTGGCAGCCGGTCGGCGCCACCTCGCTGTTCCATATCTTCCTGGCCTCCATCCTGGTGCTGATCGGCTACCAGGCGGTCATCTTGGCCATGCGCACCGGCGAGATCTCGTTTGTCGCGCCATTCCGCTATCTGAGCCTCATATGGTCGACCTTGCTCGGCCTGATCTTCTTCGGCGAGATGCCGGATAGCTGGTCCGTCTTCGGTGCCCTCATTGTCATCGGCTCCGGCCTCTATACATTCTATCGGGAAAGCAAGCGCAAGACCGGGCACGTCGCCGAGGAATCCGAGCCGCGCGTGCCCGCCTGAGGTTGCCAGCATGCCCGGCTTCATCACCGATCCCACCGCCATCCCGCCATTCCTGCTTGCCGGCGGCCGCTCCAGCCGCATGGGCGTGAACAAGGCGCTCGTGCCGCTCGGCGGCCAAAGGCTGCTGATGCGTGTCGCGGAGCGGATCGGCCAACAGTTGAAAGTGCCGGTCGCGCTCAATGCCGATGCCGACTTTCCCAACATGGACGGGCTGCCGCTGGTTCCGGACACGCTTCCCGGCAAGCTCGGCCCGCTTGCCGGCGTGCTCGCCGCCCTGCGCCAGGCAACGGCACATCATCCGCTTGCAACCCATATCGTCACCGTGCCGATCGACAGTCCCTTCTTTCCTCTCGATCTGGCGGCTCGTCTTGCGGACGCCGTCGAAAACCGGGACGAGATCGCCATCGCCGCCTCGCTCGGGCGCGACCATCCGGTTTTCGGCCTTTGGCCCATTTCCCTTGCCGATGACCTCGAAAGCTGGATTCTGACGGATGAAAAGCGCCGCGTTCGGGATTTTCTTGCGCGCCATACTGTTCAAACGGTCGATTTTCCCGTCATAGACACGCCGCTGGGCGCGCTCGACCCCTTCTTCAACATCAACACGCCCGGCGAGCTGGCCGCTGCCGAAAGGTGGCTCGCCGCATTGGAGAAACTGCCATGACCACAGCGCGGCCCAAGATCTTCGGCATCGCCGGCTGGAAGAATTCCGGCAAGACCGGCCTGGCCGTCCGCCTGGTGTCCGAATTCACCCGGCGCGGCTACAAGATCTCGACCATCAAGCATGCGCACCACGATTTCGACATCGACAAGGTCGGCGCCGACAGTTTTCGCCATCGCGAGGCCGGCGCACATGAAGTCACCATCGTTTCCGGCACGCGCTATGCCATCATGCACGAGCTGCGCGGCGCGCCGGAACCGAGCTTCGAGGAAATCCTGGCCCGCATCGCGCCCTGCGACCTCGTGCTGATCGAAGGCTACAAGCGCGAGCCGATCCCGAAGATCGAGGCGCGCCGTCTGGAGGCCGCCAAGTGCGAGCCGCTGGCGCCGCAGGACCGGCACATCGTCGCCATTGCCGCCGATCATCCGGTGGAAGATGCCGGCACGCTCACCCTTTTCGATCTCGACGACACCATCGCCATCGCCGATTTCATCGCGGCCACGGTCGGGCTCGGCAAGCCGTCGAAATGACGAAGGCCGCCGGTTTCCCGACGGCCTCCGCATCAATCAGACAGGATAGGCTTACCGGTTCGAAGCGACCGGGCGCACCAGCGCCGTGATACGGCGGATGGTAACGCGGCGGTTTTCCTGTTCCGGTCCCTGCGTGTTCACCTTGAGATATTGCTCGCCATACCCCTGGGTCACCAGGTTTTCCGCCGGAATGCCGTAGACGTCGCTCAGCACCTTCGCGACCGATTCCGCCCGCTGGTCCGAGAGGATGAGGTTGCTCTCAGCGGAGCCGACGGCATCCGTATGGCCCTCGATCAGGAAGCTCTCGGTCGGGTCGCGCTTGATGATCTTGCTCATCGCATCGGCGACGCTGCGCAGCGTGCTTGCCTGCGACATCGGGATTTCCGCGCTGCCCGTCGCGAAGGTGATGGTATCGAGATCGATACGGCGCACCTTGTCGCGGATACGGGCGGAATAACGGACCTCGTTCACCGAATAGATCCGCTCGACCGGCTCGACCGGCGGTTCGCGCAGGAAGTCGTAGTAATCGGCGTCGCGGTCCGTTCCCGTATCGATGATGTACTGGCTGACCGGAATGCTCAGGCGCATCGGCGGCAGGTCGTCACCGGGATCGCGGAAATAATCGTCGTCATCCGGACGCTGCTCGAGTTCCGGCGAATAGAACAGCACATATTCGCGACCATCCGCATCGACGCGCGAGCGCTGGATGATGTCGCCATAGCGGTTGCGCACGGTGATGATGCGGTCGCCATCCGGCTGATCGATGGTCTCGCGATAGCGATCGCGGGAAAGCTGCTCGTAGGTGGGACGCTCGCCGCCGCGAACGAAGCGGTCGGTATCATCGTTGCGCACGACATAGTTGTTGTCGACATTCACGATGCTGCGATTGTCCTGATTGATGATCGTCTGAACCGCGGCCCCCAAGGGCGCCGCGAAATCCGGGCGGCGATCGAGGCGGCGCCCCTGCTCGCTGGTCACGGCTTCCATTTTCACGGGCGGCTGCGGCTGGCCGCCGGCAGCGGCGCGCTGCGCCTCGGCATCGGAGGTCGGCGGCTTGGCATAGGCGGCCGGCGGCGGCACCGGGGCATTCTGCCCCTGCGCGGCCTGGCCCTGACCAGCTTGACCTGCCTGGCCAGGAGCGGCCTGACCCGGCTGCGCGGCCTGTGCGCCAGGCTGTCCGGCGGGAGCCTGTCCACCCTGGCGATGGCCACCGCGGCGGGCCGCATCCTTGTCGCTGTCCAGCACGGCGGCGCCGTTCTGGACCGGCAGAATAACGGGGCCTTTGCTCTCGGCAGGGTTTTCCGCGATCTTCTTGCGGCGTTCCAGCTCCTGCGGCGAAACCGGAGCACTGGGCGGGACAGCCGTCTCGGCGCCCTGCTGTTGCGGCGCAGCACCGGCCGGCGGCTGCTTGGCAGCGCCTTGCGCGGGAGCACCGGGTGCAGGAGCAACCGCTTCATTGGCCGGCTGCGGCTTGCCGGGCTGCGGTGCAACCTGGTTCTGCTGCGGGGCCACCTGGGTCTGCTGCGGTGCGCCCTTCGGCGCGGGCTGCTGAGTGGCGGCGGCCGGCGGCTGCTCACCCGGCTGCGGCTTCACTTGGGCCTTGTTGCCGCCGGGCTTCTGACCCTGCTGGCTGCCAGGGGCCGCCGGGTTTTCCGGCTGGACCACCGGTGCTTCCTGTTGCGCAGGCGCCGCTGTCTGGCTCTGAGGCTTCGGCTGCGGCTTCTGTGCGGGCTGGGCCTGGCCTTCCGGCTTGGCCTGCTGGCCCTGTTGTTGCTGGGCAGGTGCTTCCTGCGGTGCGGGGGCCTTCTGCTGGGCCGGATCGGCCTGCGGCTTCTGGTGCGGCTTCTGCGCGGGCTCGCCTTGCGGGGATGCGGCGGGGGCGGCCTGCTTTGGCTGCGGCGCTATTTCCGGCTGCGCGGCAGGCTGCTGATCGGCATTCTGCTTGTGTTTTTTCGGTTCAGGCTGCGCCTGTTGCGGCTCCGGTGCTGCGGGAGGCGCGACCGGCGCGGCGGCCTTCGGACGCGGCTGGGCCTCGGGCTGCGCATTCGGCTGCTCGGCATTCTGCGGATGCGGCTTTTTCGGTGCGGGCGGTGCTGGCGGTGGCGCTTCCGGCGCGGCCGGCTTCTCGACAGCCTTTGGCTGTGGAGCCTCCGGCTGCTTATGCGGCTTTGGCTGCTCCGGTGCGGGCGCGGCTTCCTTCATCTTCTGCTGCACCTCAGCCTCGCCCTGCTTCTTGCGCTTGCGCAGTTCTTCTTCGGGATTGCCACCCTGAGGCTGTTCCTGGGCAACTTCGAAGCTCGCTCCGCCATTGGCGGCAGGTGACGCGACGGCAGAACTGTTCAACGGAGCGATAGCCTGCTCACGCAAGGCGGCAGCCGCGGCTGGCTCAAATGCTATCGACAACGAGAGCAGCGGAAATGCAGCGCTGGCAAATAGTCTGGATCGCTTTCCCATGAATGGGTCTCCTCTTAATCATTCTTCTTCGCCGGGTTGCGGAAACAAGCCAGCAGAGGCGATGCCTGATGATCCCGGCCGTTTTTCGATGTTCCTGAGACTGAATAGCGGCAGGCGGTCACATTGTTCCGGCACTATTAGGAGGCCTGAATTAACCCTACCTGAATGCGCCGGACGGGTTTCGTTCAGTTTTGCGAACCGCCTCCGACCGTCTGACGACGGTGTGCAGTGCGGAATGGCTTTTTAATTCCAGTTGCAATTTATGGAAAAAAAGTACGAGTATCGTGCCAAGGCAGGCCACTGGCCCGCCGCATTCCGACCGGCCGCCGATGAAGAATAAGAGCCGCCGGTCACCAACAGAGAGGATCAAAATGCGCATCTCCACTCGCCTTTTCGCTGCTGCGTCGCTTGCAGCGATGTCGCTTTTCGCCGGCGCAGCGCTTGCTGACGGTGATTCGATCGTCATCGGCACCGACGCCACCTACCCGCCGTACGAATCGCTCGACGCCTCCGGCAAGATCGTCGGCTTCGACATCGACATAGCAAATGCGCTTTGCGATCAGATGAAGGTCAAGTGCACCTTCGTGAACCAGGATTTCGACGGCATCATCCCGGCCCTGCAGGCCAAGAAGTTCGACGCCATCGTCTCGTCGATGTCGATCACGCCCGAGCGTGAAAAGAGCATCGACTTCACCAACAAGTACTACAACACGCCGCCGGCCATCGCCGTGCCGAAGGATTCCAAGATCACCGATACGAGCGATGAAGCCCTGAAGGGCAAGACGATCGGCGCGCAATCCTCGACCACCCATGCCAACTACGCGACCGCGCACCTGAAGGACGCCGAGCTGAAGCTTTATCCGTCGCCGGACGAATACAAGCTCGACCTCGCCAACGGCCGCATCGATGCCGTTATCGACGACGTCGTCGTTCTCTCCGAATGGGTCAAGTCGGATGCCGGCAGCTGCTGCAAGATGCTCGGCACGCTGAAGATCGATCCGGAAATCAACGGCATCGGCGCCGGTATCGGCATTCGCAAGGGCGAAACCGCGCTCAAGGACAAGTTCAACGCGGCGATCGCAGCGATCCGCGCTGACGGCACCTACAAGAAGATCCAGGACAAGTATTTCGATTTCGACGTCTATGGCGATTGATCGCCTGTCGATTTCTTGAGAAAAGGCGACGGCGGAAGCTTGCCCTTCCGCCGTTTTTGTTTGACAAGAGCTGTATAAGAGTAACACGGCACAAGCCGTGAGGGGAAAGTTGGTATGGGCGGATTGTTTTCCGCGCTTGGCTCCTTATGGGCCTGGCTGAATAATATTTTCGACCCGCTATGCGGCCCGGTCGGACTTTTCACACTGTTCGGCCAGAACACGGTTATCGCTTGCGGCGATACCGGCTGGGGCGACGAGATCGCAGGCGGCCTCAAGGTCACGATCACCGTTGCCGTTCTGACCTTGCCGCTCGGCCTGGTCATCGGCTTCCTGGTTTCTCTGGCGCAGCAATCCGAAGAGCGGTCATTGCGGCTCGCGGCCGGCGTGTTCACCACGATCTTCCGCGGCCTGCCGGAGCTTCTCACCCTCTTCATCATCTACTACGGCATACAGATCCTGCTGCAGACGGCGCTCTCCTATGTGGGCTATACCGGGCAAATCGAAATCAATGCCTTCATCGCCGGCATGGTCGCCCTTTCGATCGTGTTCTCGGCCTACTGCTCGGAAGTGCTGCTGTCGGCCTTCAGAGCGATTCCCAAGGGGCAGTACGAGGCAGGCGACGCGCTCGGCTTCCATCGCGCCCGCACCATGCGCCTGATCATCCTGCCGCAGCTGATCCGCATCTCCCTTCCCAACCTCGGAAATCTCTGGATGAACCTCCTGAAGGACACATCCTATGTTTCCATCATCGGGCTCGCCGACGTCATTCGCCAGACGGGCCTTGCCGTGCGCTCGACGAAAGAGCCGTTCTTCTTCTATATGATCGCCTGCGCCCTCTACCTGGTGCTTGCCATCATTTCCTCGGCAGGTTTGTCCTATCTCGACCGCTGGGCAAAACGTGCGGAGTTTCGCCGATGAGTTACGCTGAAGCCCTGATCCCGGCACAGCCGGCGCCGCCGGAAACGATGCGGCGCCTCTCCAAGGCCCGCATCGCCGGCTATTTCTTCCTGGCTCTCTGGGCGCTGCTCGGCATCGCGTTGATCGCGATGATGATCACCAATTGGGACAACGCGAAATTCTTCAAGTTCGGCCCGCGTTTCCTGCACGGTCTTTGGACCACGGTAACGCTGGTGGGATATTCCTTTGTTCTCGGCGCGATCCTCTCAATTCCGCTCGCTCTCGCCCGGATGTCGAAGAACAAGATCCTGAACACCCTCACCTATTGCTATGTCTATCTCTTCCGCGGCACGCCGCTGCTGGCGCAGATTTTCATCGTCTATTACGGCTTTCCGCAGGCCCGCGGCTTCCTCGACGCTATCGGCCTCTGGTGGTTCTTCCGCGACCCCTTCAATTGCGGCCTGTTTGCCATGACGCTGAATACGGCGGCTTATCAGACTGAAATCGTCCGCGGCGCGATCCAGAGCGTCCATCGCGGCCAGAGCGAGGCGGCCGCGTCGCTCGGCCTCCACAAACTCGTCACCTTCTACAAGATCATCCTGCCGCAGGCATTGATCGTGGCGCTGCGCCCCTATGGCAACGAGATCATTCTTCTGATCAAGAGCTCCGCCACCGTCTCCATCATCACCGTCTACGACCTGATGGGCGAGACCCGCTACGCCTTCTCGCAGACCTACGACTACCAGACCTATCTCTGGGCGGCGATCTTCTATCTCTCCATCGTCGAGATCATGCGCAATGGCTGGGCGCACATGGAAGCCTATCTGACGCGGCATCTGAAGCGCTGACCGGAACGCTGGGACGGCATGCGACCTGCCGCTCCGCTTCCTGGCAGCACTCGCCCAACCATGCTGCTATCATATTGATTTTTGTGAATAAATTTTCTTTCGTGACACTTTTATAAAGCATAGGTTTACCTTGAGGTGTTTCCATTTTTCCGTGACCATCGGTCATGGAAAGCAGTGGACACAGAAAGAGAGACCTAATGCACGACGACATGCAAAAGCAGTTGCAG
>JASGEG010000231.1:0-5501 GCA_047606605.1 Rhizobium sp. | reverse complement strand
GAGTTCACCGGCCCGCGGGATGCCAGCAATCGCGGCATCGCGACGGTCCACCAGTTCGGCGGCACCTTCCCGCTGATGAGCATCGGCCGCAGTTTCTTCGTCGGCGTCGAGCCGACCAGGGGCTGGGGACCGTTCAGAATCTTCGACCGCAGACGAGCAAACGAGATTGCCGTCAAGGCGATCCGCGACTTCGGCATCACACGCATCGACGACGGCGACCGGCTGGTCGGCGGCCTTTCGGGCGGGGAGCGGCAGTCGCTTGCCATTGCGCGTGCCGTGCATTTCGGCGCCAAGGTGCTGATCCTCGACGAGCCGACGGCGGCCCTTGGCGTGAAGCAGGCGACCCATGTCTTGAGGATCGTCAACGAGGCGAAGCGCCGGGGCCTGGCCGTCGTCTTCATCACCCATCAGGTCATGCACGCCATGGCGGTGGGCGATCACTTCGCAGTGCTGATCCGCGGCGCCATCGCCGCCGATTTCCGCAAGGGCGAGAAGACGCGCGAGGAAATCACCGACCTCATGGCGGGCGGCGAGACCATGGCGGAACTGGAAGCCCAGATCGACGGCTACATGGCGACGCATGATGGCCATGCGCCGCAGCATTCCGGTGCGGCGGGCTGACCGCCGCACCTCCCAGAACCGAAATGACGAAGGAATAGACAATGGGGACCTGGACCCGCGCCTGCGCAGCCGAGGATGTCGAGCTCGAAGACCTTTACCGTTTCGATAGCGGCGGGCGCACCTTCATAGTGATCCGCAGCCCTGAGGACGAGTTCTTCTGCATCGACGGCATCTGCACCCATGAACGGGTGCACCTTGCCGATGGCCTCGTCATGGACGGCGTTATCGAATGTCCGAAGCACAGCGCGCACTTCGACTACAAGACCGGCGAGGCGACCCGTGCGCCTGCCTGCATCAACCTCAAGACCTGGCCGGTCCGCATCGAGAACGGCGATATTTTCGTAGAGATCTGACGACATGACACAATTTGCATTGGCGGCCTGCGCCGAAATGATCTGGCGGGACCGCCCCATCGAATGGCGCGCGTCCCGCCTCAAGGACATGGGTTTCGGCGTCGGCCTCTGGAACTGGCCGGAGCATGATCTGGCCAAGCTGGAAGCGACGGGGGCGACCTTCACGATCATGAACGGCTATCTCGCCGGCCGCCTTACCGACGACGATGGCGCTGCGGAGCTTCTGCGCACCGCTCGCGAAACGGCTGAGGTCGGCAAGCGCCTCGGCGTCCAGCGTCTCAACCTGCACGGCACCGGGCTGGGGGAGGGTGGCTTGCCCGTTCAGCCGATCGAGGTCGTCACCGGCGCCATGTGGCTCAAGGCACGCGACACGCTGCGCCGTATCGTCGACATGGCGGAGGAGGAGAATGTCACCTTCACGCTGGAAAACCTGAACCTTCCGGTTGACCACCCGGGCGTACCCTTCGGCCGTGCCGAAGACACGCTCGCGCTGGTGTCGAGCATCGATCATCCGCGTCTGCGGCTCAATCTCGACCTCTATCACGCGCAGA
Source organism: Rhizobium sp. (assembly GCA_047606605.1). Taxonomy (GTDB): domain Bacteria; phylum Pseudomonadota; class Alphaproteobacteria; order Rhizobiales; family Rhizobiaceae; genus Rhizobium. The sequence goes on along the minus strand of JASGEG010000231.1, from coordinate 3,976 downwards.
TCGGCGAGGGGAACCTGATCGAGCTCTGCCGGAAATGCCTGCCGTGGATCGGTGAAATCCAGGTGGCCGATGTCCCCGGCCGCTGCGAACCCGGCACCGGCGAGGTGAACTGGCATGGCGTCGCCAAGGCCTTGAAGGCCATGGGCTATACCGGCCCGGTCGGCATGGAGGCCTTTGCCTCCGGCGATCCGGAAGCCGCCCTCGAAGCCTTCCGCAACGCGTTTACGGTGTAATCCCATGGTCCACAAGAATACCCGCCCGACCGTCGCCGATATCCGCGCCATGAAGGCGCGGGGCGAGAAGATTTCGATGCTCTACGTCACGACGCCGGAGGAGGCCGCAGCGGCCGATGCCGCCGGCATCCACATGCTCTCGATCGAAGGGCGGTTCTTCTCGCCGGAGATGCGCGCGGCGGCGGGCCGCTGCTTCGTGCAGGTCGGCCTTCCCTATGGCGGCCGGGGCACATTCGAGGGCCGGCCGCTTGCGACTGCCGAAGACTATCTGCGCGCCGCCTTCCATTTCTCCGCCATGGGCGGCGACTGTTTCTACTGCGCGGCGTCGCTGGATATCCAGAAGGTGCTTTGCGACAACCATATCCCGATCGTCGCCCATGTCGGGCTCATTCCCTCCTACATCACCTGGACAGGGTTTCGCGCGGTGGGCAAGACGGCGCAGGAGGCGATTGACGTCTTCCGTAATGTCAAGCAGCTCGAGGCGATCGGCTGCTTCGGCGCGGAGCTGGAGGTCGTGCCGGATCGTGTCGGCGAGCTGATCTCGAAAAACACCTCGATGATCATGCTGGGCATGGGTGCCGGGCCGGGTGCGGATGCGCAATATCTCTTCGCCGAAGACGTGCTCGGCCACACCGACGGCCACCGGCCGCGCCACGCCAAGACCTATCGCAACTTCGCCGCCGAATTCGACAGGCTGCAGAAGGAGCGTATCGCCGCCTTCCGTGAATTCATCGCCGATGTGAACACCGGCGCCTATCCGCAGCCGCAGCACAATGTCGCGATCGGCGACACGGAATTCAACAGCTTCAAAGCCGAACTCGGCCTCTGATCATATAAGGAAAATCCCATGCTTAAAGTTGGCCTTCTCGGTGCCGGTCGCATCGCCGGTGTGCACGCCACCGCGATCTCCGCTCACCCCGGCAGCACGCTTGCCGCAGTCTCCGATATCAACACGGCGGCGGCCGAAAAGATTGCCGCTCAATATGGCGCCGAGGTGCGCGATACCGCTGCCATTCTCAGCGACAGCCGCATTGATGCCGTGCTGATCGCCACTTCCACCGACACCCATTCCGACCTCATCGAAAAGGCGACGGCCGCCGGAAAGGCCGTGCTTTGCGAAAAGCCAGTCGATCTCAGCCTCGCGCGGGCGATCGCCTGCCAGAAGAGCGTTGCCGCCACGGGGCGCCCCGTCATGATCGGCTTCAACCGCCGCTTCGACCCGAATTTTTCAACGTTGAAAAAGGCTGTCGATGCGGGCGAGATCGGCAAGCCCGAATTGCTGTCGATCACCTCCTTTGACCCGGCGCCGCCACCGGTCGCCTATATCAAGGTCTCCGGCGGTCTTTTCCGGGACATGATGATCCACGACTTCGATATGGCGAATTTCATCATGGGCGCCGCACCGGCAAGCGTGACGGCCGTCGGCTCTTCGATCGTCGATCCGGCGATCGGTGGCGCCGGCGATGTCGATACGGCTGTGGTGACGCTTACCTATGCCGATGGCCGCATCGCCGTCATCAAGAACAGCCGCCGCGCCGTCTACGGTTATGATCAGCGCGTGGAATTGCTGGGTTCGCAAGGGCTGCTGCAGGCGCAGAACATGCTGGAAAACACCGTCGTGAAATCCACGACCCAAGGCGTGACCGGTGCCAAGCCAACCTATTTCTTTCTGGAACGCTACATGCCGGCTTACGCCGCCGAATGGGCGGCCTTCGTGGACGCGGTCAATGGCAACAGGGCTCTGCCGGTGACGCTCGATGATGGCGTTGCCGCGCTTGCCATGGCGGAAGCGGCCACGCTTTCCGTTAGAACCGGTGCTCCTGTCTCGCTTGCGACCCTCATTGGCTGAGTTTCGCAAAGGCCGCTCCACGGCAGAATGCCAAATCCTGACGGTCGTGTCATAGCGACCGAAGTTCCTCCTTTCGCCATGCCAGGAGATTGGAAATGCTGTCATCCTCGGGTCAGAACACACCGCCCAGCATACGCGACCTTAAACAGCTGATTGCCGAACGGCGCATCGACTTTCCGGCCCTTCCGGAACAGGCGATGCGGTTGCTTCTCAGTCAGCCGGAAATCATCGCATTCGGGACGCTGCAGTCAGTGGCGCGAAGCTGCGGCGTTTCGGGGACGACCATCATGCGGCTTGCGTCCCGCAGCGGCTATTCGAGCTTCAAGGAGATGAAGGGCGCCTTCCGCCAATATCTGATCTCCGTCGCCCGGGCGAAGCAATAATCGGTTTGGATGACAACAAAGGCTCTTTCGATGACGTCTTTCATTATCATTGGTGCGGGAGAGTGCGGCGCACGTGCCGCCCTGACCTTGCGCGAGCGCGGTTTTGCGGGAGATGTGACACTCGTGGGCAGCGAGACAGTCTTGCCCTATGAGAGGCCGCCCTTGTCCAAAGAGGGACTTCAGCAGGGTGCCGAGCCCAAGTGGATTGCGAATGCCGATCGCTATGAGGAGCTTGGCATTGCAGTCCGGACCGGCGTTACGGCAAGTGCTATCGACCGCCAGCGAAAGACCGTCTGTCTCTCCGACGGCACGACGCTCCGCTATGACAAGCTGCTTCTGACGACAGGCGCGCGACCGCGGGAGCTTGGAGATGTTGCCAGTTCGCATGGCCGCATCCGTTCCCTGAGAACCTATTCGGACACGTTGGCGCTGCGGCCATTCCTGCAGCCTGGCCGATCCATCGCGATCCTCGGCGGCGGCTTTATCGGTCTCGAACTCGCGGCCAGTGCGAGAATGCAGGGCGCATCGGTCATCCTGCTCGAAGGACTGCCCCGCATCCTGTCGCGGGGGGTCCCGGCGGAGATCGCTACTGTGATCGCAAATCGTCACGCGGCGGAGGGGGTAGACATTCGCTGCGGCGTGAAAGTCCTTTCCGTCACGGAGACGGATGCGGGTGTCTTGATCGGCCTTGAGGGAACGGACCCGATTGCCGCCGACATTCTGGCCGACATTCTGATTGTCGGGATCGGCGCCGTTCCGAATACGGAATTGGCCGAAGCGGCCGGGCTTGCGATCGAGAACGGCATCTCGGTGGACAGCGACTTGCGCACCAGCGATCCCGATATCTTCGCCGCCGGCGACTGCTGTTCCTTTCCTTCGGCCCATTTCGGTGACCGTCGGCTTCGGCTGGAATCCTGGAGAAATGCACAGGAGCAGGGCACCCGCGTTGCGGCCTGCATGGTGGGGGCGATCGACACGCCGCTCTCCGTCCCCTGGTTCTGGTCGGACCAATACGACCTGACGCTCCAGGTCGCGGGGCTTGCCGAGGGAGCCGCGACGACGATCCGGCGTGACCTCGCCGCCGATGCCTTCATCCTGTTCCATTTGGATGGAGACGGCCGAATTCTCGCCGCGAGCGGTATCGGACCAGGCAATTCCGTTGCGCGCGACATCCGTCTGGCTGAAATGCTGATCGCAGCCGGAAAACGGCCCGATCCGACGGCGCTTGCAAACCCGGACATAAGACTGAAACAGTTGCTTGCCGCCTAGAGCGGTTCGGCGCTTCGCGGAATCGCCGAACCGCTCTATCCTATTGTTTTTACACAATTTCGAACGGAAAACCGCTGCGCACAATTCCTGGAATTGCTCTAGCAGCCCATCCAAAACTTGATGAAGAGAATAATGGACGTGATGACTTCATACGTACTCACCGTCACCTGCCAGTCGACGCGGGGGATTGTTGCGGCGATTGCCAATTATCTGGCCGATCAGGGCTGCAACATCGTCGATTC
>JASGEG010000230.1:0-6301 GCA_047606605.1 Rhizobium sp. | reverse complement strand
CCCAACATTACAGCCATAACCTAAAGACTGGAATCCCCATGAGCAAATAAGGCGAAATCCAGCGATTCAGTAATTCTTCGGAGTATCCTTAGGGACGACATCTGTCGTCCGGCTCATCAGATGAATCGAAATCCAACGGTTCAATGGCCTCCCGACGATGCTCGCGCATCGACGGCGAATCCAGGATGTCGCCAAGGTAGTCGATGTCGACCCCTGCGACACCGCATTCTGAAAAGATGTCGCGCCACTTTCCGATCCATCCGGCCATCCGGTTCCATTCGTGCCGAGCATCCTCTTTTGACATGCCGAAGTGAGGCGCTGCCACCACGGCGTGTTCAATGCTGAAGTTGTTTAGGAACTTCGGACTCGAGGAGATCTGGATCGCCTGTTGTCCAAGACCGTTCATCTGGGTCGGAATGTCGAAAGCCGGCGACAGCAGCCATCCATCCTCGCTATGAAGAAAGGCATGGTTCTTCGTGTGATCGTCAGTGTTGTCGATCATGATGTTGAACGCCATTCTGCGGAACAGTTCTCGCTGCATCGATTGGATGCAGTCGGGAACGCCATGCCGCCGAATGATAGCAGCGATGGTGGCATAGCTATCGTCGGCCTCCGAAGCCAGCATCGTGCGCGCTGAAACAGCATGGACGCGCTGGTCGTCAACACGGTCAAAACGACGAACCATCAGAATATGATCGATCCCTCCGGGAATGACCCGTGACGATGCGACGTAGAGGCCGGCTCGGCGGCCCAGTTCCATGCAGGCATGCTCGACAAGGAGTTGATCCACGTTGCTGCCACGCGGGAATTTGGCGATCCACTCTTCCCCATCGTCTTCGATCAGCATCTTGGGGTGGGCGCCGCCCATGCTGCCAGCGCTGGCAATGAGCTGCCTTTCTCGTTCACTGAGAGGTTCTCGTTCAAGGACGCGTGCAATCAGCGCCTCCGCCTCCTGAAGGGAATCCACGCTCATTAGCGGCTGTTCGTCCACAGGACGATACCCGTCGGAGCTGGAAGACATCCCAAGCGCACCAAAACGGCGGTCGCCCGCATACCAGAGCTTGTCGAGGGGACTCATGCGCGATGGGCGAGAGACAACCCTGATCATACGCTCACCCCAACGGTCCGGCATGGCGTCTTCGATTGCGCCAGGCACCACCATGTCCTTCAAGGGGGCATGCACCTTCTTGTCATGGGTGAGATCCGGAGAAAGAGGAAATCCCGAACGCCTCCACTCGTCATCTAGCTCAAGAAGGCATCTCCGATTGCTCGCCTCGAGCTTCACCCGTCCGACGAGGCGCGGCGCGAGCGGGTTTTCAAGACACCAGACCGCAAGAGAATTTCCGCGGAAGTCGCCCATGCTACCCTCTCTTTCGGCTCGCCCGGTTCACGTCGAGCATTGTGGCGTACTCGTCCTCGCCAGGCTTGAGAATCTCAGCAAGCTTTTCGGACTTCCCAAAAATCCAAAGCGCCGCGGCATAAACACCTATCGACACCTTTGCATCGCCCGCCTCCATCCTGCGCAGCGTGGGGATCGAAGTCCCCATCCTTGCAGCCATGGTCTTCAAACTGTCTCCTCTACGCTCGCGGGCAATGCGCAGATGGGAGCCAAGCGTCTCCAGCGCAACCACTGTCGCGTCAGTAAGGATTTCAAGCGATGCGGAGCTCTTTGACATGAATGTATGTTTTCTCTTTTATGGATATTTGTAAATATATATGTTCTTTCAAAGGAATTCAAGAGTTGCCAGTTATTCACGCGTGGAGGAATCCCGACACGCCTCATGCATTCGACAACATGGCTTGTCGAGCATGCGGATCCCGTCATAAAACCTCGCAGGCTTGACGACCTGATAGTTGGTGGCAGCTGCTTATATGAGGAAGGTCAACACGGAACCGTCGTCAGGGTGACATTTCTGTACTCCGTTGGTTATTGCGGCATCCACGGTCTGAGCCTGATTGCGCGACGCGGCTCGTTGCCAAGCCACATCCAACTTATATACGCTCGCTGTTCGAAACAGCGGCACCAACATCCCGCTTGCTGGCGGACAAGGCTCAGGAGGACAATACCCTTCTACCTAGCGGCCCATTTTCAGGGCCAAGCAACTGCTCGGTTCGCCCACCTGGATGCGCCAGGACTGGTCGGGTCCTGGAAGATTGCGGATTTCAGTTCGGGTAAGCGATCAGCCTGTCTTCATGACCGCTCCCTCGAAAACGACGCCGGCATTGACGTATTTCCACAGGGCGACGAATAGCTTGCGGGCGAGCGCGACAATGGTCGTCTTCTTGAGACGGCCGGCGCTCTGCTTGACACGGTCCTTGAACCACAAGGTTCGCTGCTTGCGGTTGATGACGCACCCACAGCCAAGCCATCTGGATCAACGTCGTTCGTAGTCTCGGATTGCCAGATTTTGAGACCCCCTGGTCATGATCGACCGAACCACTCTGCCAAGGCGTTGGCGCAAGACCGGCATAGGCGGCAACCTGTCGTCGGTTGTCGAAGTGACGCGACAGCCCCTCCGACCAGAGCACGGCGGTCAATTCCGGACCGATGCCTTTCAAGGTAAGCAGCATCGCCGGTGCTGGCGAGGCGACCGTTGCGGCAGAGAGCATGGCGTCGCGTGCGGCCTCGATACCTTGATCGGCTCGAGCAGCAGCTCCAGCCGATCGAGTTCGCGGCCGATCTGTGCCTTCAAATATGCCGGCAGCGGACGACCGTCGCCGGTTTTGTATTCCTCCAGTTGCTTGCGTCGATCGCGGCGCAGTGGCTCGTAGCCGGATACGCCCTGGCTGAACAGCAGACCCTTGATGCGGTTGACGTGTCGCACGCGCTCGTTCGTAAGCGCCTGGCGCTCACGCGAAAGGCGGCGGCGGTCCTCTTCCTCGGGCGTCGGTACACGGACCATCGCACACACCCGCGGCTCGCCCCGCTGATAGGCGAGCAAAGCCCGGACCAGTGCTTCGCCGTCGATCCTGTCGGTCTTGGCCCGCCGCCGCCGGCGCGAGGTTGCAATCGAGGCCGGATCGACGACGTGGCTTTCCATCCCCTCAGCCTCTAACACCCGATGGATCCAGAAGCCGTCGAGCCCGGCCGCCTGAATGACAATGATCGGAAAGTACCGCCCGGTTCGCGTCCGCGCCTTCCTCTTGAGTTCGGAAAAACGCGCCAACATACCCGCGACGTCGCCGGCCGCCACCGCATGCTTGGACATCTTCTCGCCACCACCCGGCGACAGCGAGGTGATGAGCCATTTCGATTGGCTGAGTTCCAATGAGACGAAGATTGCGCCAAGATCAGTCCGGATAGCGGCCAGCGCTTCGGATCGCTGAGCTGCAACGGGCATGCTTGCCTCCAAGGTAGGGTGTTTGTGTTTGGTGACCTCACTTTGCCACACCGCTGATCGCTATCCACCCTCCTCATAGGATCTACCTAACACCGAATATCAGACATTGACGCCCCCCACGATGACGCGCGCACGCCCCACCCCCAAGAAGCTTGTTAACCACGCCCCTTAATCGTGCCTATACAATCATCCGGTAGATTGAGGGTGCAGCGCATTGCGGACATGACGTCTTCTGCAGTCTCGCCGACATGATCCCCCAATCTGTATCTCGGACTTTTCATGTCGCTCAACCGCGCAACCGGGCCGGCGCGTGCCCAGACGTCTTCCGTGTTCGCCATGACCGCCTGCTTCCTCCTGATCGCGCTCGTGCTCACAGGATTGGTAACGCACGTCGTTGCGACGATGACGCGCTCGGCAAACGAAATGGACGATGCCCGGGCCGGTCGGGCCGCACAGGCGGGGATTTCGTCGCTGATCTCACGTCTCAGCGGCACCACGACGGACAATGCCGTGTGGGACGACGCTTATAACGCGATCGGTTCGGCGACCGCAGCAGACTGGGCCTATACGAATTGGGGCAAGGTCAGCGCGAACTATCCTCTCTATGACGGCATGATGGTGATCGGCCCGGACGGGGAGGTTATTTCAGCCTATGCCAAGGGTAAGCCCTTCCAGCCCCGCGAGTTTTTCGGGGAGGCCTTCGATCGCCAGGTGGCGGCCGCCGCCGACCCAAAGCAGGGCCCCGTCATCAATTTCATGAAGACCGAGAGCGGCGTTGCCCTTGTGGCGTCGCAGGCAATCCAGCCTTATACGCCGGGCGCGGCGCCGCCGAAGCCCGCCGTGTTGAGCTTCTACAAGGAATTGACGACCGATGTCCTCGACACATTGTCGGATGAGCACGAGCTTGAGGACTTGCGTCTGGCGCCCGTGCCCTCTCGGGACCTCCTCAGCACGCCCGTCAAGGATATCAACGGCGCGGCGATCGCATATCTCGTCTGGCCCAGCAAGGCGCCGGGAACCACGGTGCTGCACAATGTCTGTCCCTATATCACGACGGCCGTCGTCATCCTTGTTCTCTTCTTAGGCGGCGTTCTTTTCGCCGGCGCGTCCGAAGCACGGCGCCTGCGCACGCTTGCGGAGACCGCCCGTTTCGAAGCCAGCCACGATAGTCTGAGCGGCCTGCTCAATCGGCATGGCCTTCTGAACACACTCGACCACCTGGGCAATTCCGGCAATATGGCGATGTCGCTCTACCTGATCGATCTCGACGGCTTCAAATCGGTCAACGACGCCTGGGGGCATGCCGTCGGCGATGACCTGATCCGCATCATCGCCAAGGCGCTGCCCGGCTGCCATCCCGAAATCGTCGCCGCGGCAAGGCTCGGCGGCGACGAATTTGCGCTGGTGCAGGTCGGGTTCGCCCCGCGCGAAGAGGTGGAAAAGGCAATTCTCGAGCTCTTTATGGAGCCTTTCAAACTCGAGGGACGGACGATCGAGGCCGGTGCCAGCATCGGATCGGCCGCAAGCGCCGCAAATATCGCCTCGCTGGAGCTTCTGCGCCGGGCCGACATGGCCCTGTATCGCGCCAAGGAGAACGGCAAGGGCCACGCCGTCGACTATAATCCCGCGCTCGACCAGGATCGCCAGCGGATCGCCGAGCTGGAAAGCGAATTGAGACATGCCATCGGCAACGGCGGGATCGAACCGGCTTTCCAGCCCCTGGTGTCTGCATCGACCGGAATGATCACCGGCCTTGAAGCCCTGGCGCGTTGGCCGAGCACAACGGGCAGCATCAGCCCCGAGGTCTTTATACCGCTTGCGGAAAAATCCGGCCTGATCGATGCCTTGGGCATCCACATGCTGCGGCGATCGATTGCGCATGCCAAAGGCTGGGACGGTCTGACGCTGTCGGTCAACGTATCGCCAATCCAGCTTTGCAATCCGGATTTCGGCGCGCAGGTGATCGCCGTCTTGAAGGATTTCGGCTTCGATCCCGCACGCCTGACCTTGGAGATCACCGAGGGCGTCCTCATCACCAATCCGGATCAGGCGCGCCGATCGATCGACCAGCTCAAGAGCATCGGCATCAGGTTCGCGCTCGACGATTTCGGCTGCGGCTATGCAAGCATCGGCGCGCTCAGGCAGTTCGGCTTCGATCGCATGAAGATCGACCGCTCGCTGGTCTCGGGCGTCGAGGCTGAGGGAAACGGGGCCGATGTCCTGCGGGCGACCATCTCGCTCGCCACGGCGCTGGGAATTCCGGTCACGGCCGAAGGCATCGAAACCGCCGAGCAGGCGGCGGTCCTGCGCGATGCCGGATGCGACCAGCTTCAGGGATACATGGTCGGCAAGCCCGTATCGGCCGACGAAATTTCGCACAAGCTGCTGCAGGAGGATCTGCGATGGGACCGTGTGCGGGCGTAAGAACCCACCGATCATCTCAACCCGAGGCAATGCCGACCGTGCCAAGTAAAAAACATGGATGACGGTCGCAAACCGAATCCGCTTTCAATATTTCTCAAAGAATTCAAGCTAGTTTGCCTGGAGTTCTCGGGAAAAGCATATGATCTGGCAGGTTTTAATCGGCAACGTCGCGGCGGTTGCGCTTCTGATTTCGGTGTGGATGCATCTGCACTATAAATTCGATCGGCTGAGCGCCGCTCAATCCGATTTGGCGTTTGGCCTGATGATGGGCCTGGCGGTCCTTATGTCGATGTTGCTGTCCGTCAGGCTCGACGCGGGATATTATCTGGATCTGCGCTCAACGCTGCTCACCGTTTCGGCGATATACGGCGGCCCTCTCGCCATCGCCGTCACGGGTCCGATGACGCTCGCCGGTCGCGCCTATATGGGTGGCATCGGCATGGTGCCGGCGCTTATTTCCATCACCGCCCTTTCGCTCGTCTCATTGGCAGCGCACTTCCTGCTGGGTCGTTCCGCGACCCGTCCAAGGGGAATCT
>JASGEG010000229.1:0-5793 GCA_047606605.1 Rhizobium sp. | reverse complement strand
GGGTGCCGCTTTCCAGTGTCATGCGGCGTCTTCGTGATTGGTTTTACCTCTTTCAGTTTTGTGCGATAATCCGGATATATCAAAACGGGTTGTTTGGAATTTCATACAATGGATGAGTTGCCGCTTGCCGATCTCGATGCCTTTGCAGCCGTCGCCCGCGAGCGAAGCTTTCGCGAGGCGGCGCGCAAACGACGGGTTTCCGCCTCTTCGCTCAGCGAGGCATTGCGACGGCTGGAGGAGCGGCTCGGCGTGCGGCTGCTCAATCGCACCACCCGCAGCGTCACGCTCACCGAAGCCGGCGAGCGGTTGCTCGGCCGGCTGGGGCCGGCGATGGGTGAAATCGCGACCGCACTCGACGACGTCAACAGGTTTCGCGACACGATCGCCGGGACTCTGCGTCTCAACGTGCCGACGGTGGCCGCCGTCGTCATCATGCCGGGGATCGTCAATCGATTCCTGAAGGCCTATCCCGGCATTTCCGTGGAGATCGTCGCTGAAGACAGTTTCATCGATGTGCTGGCGGCGGGCTTCGATGCCGGCATCCGCTACGACGAGAGGCTGGAAAAGGACATGATTGCCGTGCCGATCGGGCCGCGGCGGCAATATTATGTGACGGCCGCCGCGCCGGCCTATCTGGCCGAACACGGCACGCCGCGCCATCCGCGTGACTTGTTGGAGCATCGCGCCATTCGTCATCGCTTCCTGAGCCGTTCCTTCGCTCCATGGGAGTTCGAAAGGAATGGCGAGACGATCGTTCTTTCGCCGCCGATGGTGATTGCCTCGAATTCGATCGATATCGAACGCGCCGCCGCCGTGGCCGGCCTCGGCATCATCAGGACCTTCCGGGAGTTCCTGGCGCCGCTGATGGCGACGGGCGAGCTGGTGCCGATTCTGGAGCAATGGGAAACGGCCTTTCCCGGCCCGTTTCTCTATTATGCCAGCCGCCGCCATATGCCCGGGCCGCTTCGGGCCTTTGTGGATTTCCTGAAATCGGAGCAGCGGCGCATGCCGCCGGGATGACGATGACATGCTCCCACGGATCAAAAAAATCCGTCGATAAATCAGGAAGATTGAAGCGTTCACGGATTGTTTCGGCCAAAATCTTTCGGTAAGGGGTACATTCCAATTTTCGTTCACGTTCTGTCTCTTCATGGGGATAGGGCCGCCAAAAGGCAAACTCCATGATCGATCAGAAATTCGCGCGTCGCGGCCTGTTCCTCGTCTTCCTCATTCTCTTCCTCGACGTTATCGGCATCGCCATCATCATGCCGGTCATGCCGAAATATCTGGAGGAGCTGACGGGCGCGACGATCAGCGAGGCCGCGACCGAAGGCGGCTGGCTGTTGCTGGCCTATGCCGGCATGCAGTTCCTGTTTTCGCCGTTGATCGGCAATCTGAGCGACCGCTTCGGGCGCCGTCCGCTCTTGCTCGCCTCGGTGCTGACCTTCGCGATCGACAATTTCATCTGCGCCATCGCCACATCCTATTGGATGCTGTTCGTCGGCCGTATTCTCGCCGGCATCAGCGGCGCGAGCTTCTCGACCTGTTCCGCCTATATCGCCGACATCAGCAACGACCAGAATCGCGCCAAGAATTTCGGCCTGATCGGCATGGCCTTCGGCGTCGGCTTCGTGCTCGGGCCGGTCATCGGCGGTTTCCTGGGTGAATTCGGCCCGCGCGTGCCCTTCTATGGAGCAGCGGCGGTCGCTTTCCTGAATTTCGTCTGCGCCTATTTTCTGTTGCCGGAAACGCTGGAAGCAAAGAATCGCCGTCCTTTCGAGCTCTGGCGCGCCAATCCCCTGGGGGCGCTTCGCCAGATGCGGCATTATCCCGGCGTTGGCTGGGTGTGCGTCGTCATGTTCCTCAATTGGCTGGCACATGGCGTCTATCCGGCCGTCTGGGCCTTCATCTCCTCCTATCGTTACGGTTGGAGCGAGGGGCAGATCGGCTTTTCGCTCGGTGTCTACGGCATCGGCGCCGCGATCACCATCGGCTTGGTCCTGCCACGGCTCGTGCCGCTGCTGGGCGAATGGAAGACGGCGCTGCTGGGCATGACTTTCTCCGGCATCGGTCTCATGGGCTATGCCGCCGCCTGGCATGGCTGGATGGTCTATGCCGTCATCGTCGTCACCGTCATCGAAAACGTCGCGGATGCGCCGCTGCGCTCCATCGCCGCGGGCAAGGTGCCACCGTCGGCCCAGGGCGAACTGCAGGGGGCGCTTGGCAGCCTGACCAGCATCACCGCAATCATCGGGCCGGTGCTCTTTCCCTATCTCTTCCGCTATTTCACCGCTCCCGAGGCGCCGGTCACCTTTGCCGGGGCACCCTTCATCATGGGAGTGATCCTGACCCTGGCCGCGCTGACCGTCTTCGTCGTCAAAGTGCGCAAGAGTGCGCCGAACGCCGTCATGGAGCCGGCGGCCCAAGAGGTTGCCTGAATAATCATCAGATATTTTGATGTCCTGATGAATTCTTTAGCATCTTGGTCGCGTCAACTGGCTTTTCGGCTCAAGTTGCGGTAATCCCGCAAGCTTGCGCATCCCGGGACGGGAGCCGTTCGCGCGTCTTTTATTATCGAGCTTCACAATGGATATGCCCGCAACTGCGCGTCCGCTCGCGCATGACAACAACAATTCGTGGTCCGCGCATCTCCGCGCCACCCTGGCGCTCGGCATACCGCTGATCGGCGCGCAGCTGGCGCAGCTCGGCATCAATACCACGGATGTGATGATCGTCGGGCGGCTTGGTGCGGAACAGCTTGCGGCCATGGTTCTGGCCGCGCAGTTCCTGTTCACCATCCAGATCTTCGGCTCCGGTTTTTCCATCGCCGTCGTGCCGCTGGTGGCCCAGGCCTATGGCCAGGGTAATGTCGTTGCGGTGCGCCGGGCGCTGCGCATGGGGCTCTGGGTCGTCACCGCCTATTGGCTGGCGGCGCTGCCTGCCTTCTTCTATTCGGAGCAGATCCTGCTGGCCGCCGGCCAGAATCCGGAAGTCGCAAGGCTTGCCAGCGGCTATATCGACATCGGCCATTTCGCCGTGCTGCCGGGGCTGCTCTACAACGTCATTCGCGCGCTGGTCAGCGCCATCGGCCGCGCTGGCATCATCCTCCACGTCACCATCGCCATGCTGGTGATGAATGCCGTGCTTGCCTATGGTCTGGTGCTCGGCCATTTCGGCATGCCCGCCATGGGGTTGCATGGTGCGGCCATCGTCTCCGTGGCCGTGCAGACCGCCGGCTTCCTCTTCATTCTTGCCTATGTTCAGAGCCGCGAGGAGACGCGTCGCTATGAGATATTCGTCCGGCTCTGGCGGCCGGACTGGCATGCCCTGTGGGAAGTGGTCCGCCTCGGTTTTCCGATCAGCATCACGGTTCTGGCCGAAGTCAGCCTGTTCACCGCCGCATCGCTGCTGATGGGGCAGATCGGCACGATCGAGCTTGCGGCGCACGGCATCGCGCTGCAATGGGCCTCGATCGCCTTCATGATCCCACTTGGCCTCAGCCAGGCTGCGACCGTCAGGGTCGGCATCGCGCATGGGCAGGGGGATCGGCTGGGCCTGACACGGGCCGCCGTCATCGTGCTTGTCGTCTCGAGCTGCATCTCGCTCGGCGGCAGTATCCTGTTTGCCACCGTGCCGGCATGGCTTGGAAGCTGGTTCCTCGACGTCGCCTCGGCCGATGCCGCGAAGGTGCTCGCCTATGCGGCGCCGCTGATCGTCGTGGCCGGTCTGTTCCAGCTCGTCGATGGCCTGCAGGCGGTCGCCAGCGGTCTGTTGCGTGGTCTCAAGGATGCGCGTGTGCCGATGATCCTGGCGCTGATCGCCTATTGGCCGATCGGCTTCTTCCTGGCCTGGCTGCTGGCATTCCCGCTCGGTTTCGGCGGAATCGGCATCTGGTTCGGTTTCCTCCTGGGGCTTGCCTCGGCTGCGACGATGCTCTGCGCGCGCTTCTACATCCTGCTCCGCTCGGAGAAAGCGGCCGGCTGAAGCTGGGCCGCTTTTTCGATCTCCAGGCGCGAGACTGCTGACAGATATTGGCAGCATGGTCCCGTATATTGGCTCCACATCAATCGATGGGAGATGACCATGACATTCAAGGCAAGCGATCATAGCGAGACCAATCTCTTCTCGCTGGAAGGACAAGTCAGCCGTGGTGCCGTCGTGCGCATGCTCGCGCAGCCGGGCGCTTCGCGTCAATATGAGCGGCCGGCCGCCAAATCCTATTGGCTGGCGGTCGCCTGCGCCGAGCATGTCCGTTATGGGCGGGCGCATGGCTTCATGCAGGTCAATCATGGCAAGCAGGCGCCGTTGAAGCGCATCAGGCCGGGCGATGGCGTGGTTTACTATTCGCCGTCGGTGGTCATGGGCGGAAAGGACGGCTTCCAGAGTTTTACGGCGATCGGTCATGTTCGCGACGGCGAGCCCTATCTGGGCGAGATGGGATCGCACACGGCCTATCGCCGCGATGTCGACTGGCTGGATACGCCGGACCAGCCGATCCGCCCTCTGCTGGATTGGCTGGATTTCACGCAGGACAAGAATTGGGGTTACAAGCTGAGATTCGGCCTTGTGCCGTTCGGCCAGTCCGATTTCGAATTCCTGCAGGAAATCATGACGAGCGAGCTCGAGGAAGTCAGGCGGCGGCGCATGATCGCGTGAGCGACCCATGCCGAGCGCATTGTACCGAAAGAAAAACCCCGGATTGGCGATCAATCCGGGGGTTTCCATTGATATAAGGCAAGTTGAAGCTTCAGGCGCGCTCGGCGAGCGCCGGCTCGCCCTTCTTCTCGCGCACCAGATTGACGAAGCGGCGGAAGAGGTAGTGGCTGTCCTGCGGGCCGGGGGAGGCTTCCGGGTGATGCTGTACGGAGAAGACCGGCTTGCCGGCGACGCGCAGGCCGCAATTGCTGCCGTCGAAGAGGGAAACGTGAGTCTCCTCAACGCCTTCCGGCAGCGAGTTTGAGTCGATTGCGAAACCATGGTTCATGGAAACGATCTCGACCTTGCCCGTCGTGTGATCCTTGACCGGATGGTTGGCGCCGTGGTGGCCCTGATGCATCTTCGCCGTCTTGGCGCCGAGCGCGAGGCCGAGCATCTGATGGCCGAGGCAGATGCCGAACAGCGGGATGTCCGCCTTCAGCAGGTCCTGGATGACCGGAACCGCATATTCGCCGGTTGCCGACGGATCGCCGGGGCCGTTCGACAGGAAGATGCCATCCGGCTTCAGCGCCAGCACGTCGTCGGTGGAGGCGGTCGCCGGCAGCACCGTGACCTTGCAGTCGAGGCCTGTGAAGAGGCGCAGGATGTTGCGCTTGACGCCGTAGTCGAGGCAGACGACGTGATACTTGGCATCGTCGGCCTTCAGCTCGCCATAGCCTTCATTCCAGACCCAGGGCGTCTGCGACCATTGCGAGGACTGCCCGGAGGAGGCCACCTTGGCGAGGTCGAGACCTTCGAGGCCGCTCCAGGCCTTGGCGTCTGCCTTCAGCTGCTCGATGTCGAAAACACCGTTCGGATCATGGGCGATGACGCCATTGGGCATGCCGTTTTCGCGAATCCAGGCGGTCAGCGCGCGGGTGTCGATGCCGCACATGCCGATGATGCCGCGCGCCTTCAGCCATTGGTCGAGATGCTTGGCGGCGCGGTAGTTCGAGGGATCGGTGATATCGGCCTTGAAGATGACGCCGACGGCGCCGTGCCGGGCGGCGGGCGTCAGGTCTTCGACATCTTCCTCGTTGGTGCCGACATTGCCGATATGGGGGAAGGTGAAGGTAACGATCTGGCCGAGATAGGAGG
>JASGEG010000228.1:0-7380 GCA_047606605.1 Rhizobium sp. | reverse complement strand
TTATAGCGATCGACCTTCGACTGTGCGCTCGGTACGGCGCCCTGCGCCTTCTGCAAGGCGGCAACGGCGCTGTCATAGGACGCCTGATAGGAGGCCGGATCGATTTCGTAGAGCACGTCGCCGGCCTTGACCTCGCTGCCTTCCTTGAAGTTGCGGCTGCGGATGATGCCGCCGACCTGCGGGCGCACTTCGGCTACCAGATAGGCGCTGGTGCGGCCGGGCAGCTCGGCGGTGATCGCCACCGATTGCGGATGCAGCGTCATGGCGCTGACTTCCGTCTTGACGGCCGGCGCGTTGGTTTGCGCGGACTTCTGCTCATTGCAGCCGGCCAACAGCACCGTGGCAGCGATCCCCGCGGCGAGGAGCGAGATCCGATTGGACGGAAAACGCGTGATTCGCGCTGTGCGTGCGGAGGCAGGGGTCGAAGAGATAATCTTTCCCACGTTGCTATTTCCTATTGTCTTATTTACAGTACCGGCTGGTATGAAAATATTAGCGTCGTGCTAAATGTCAATCTCATTCGGCTGTTAAGGTCAAGATGCAAGTGCAGACGGAGGCTGATGTAGGGAACGCGGATCAGGTCGCCGCTCGTCGTCCGCGCGGCCGCCCGAAGACGGTCAGCGACGATGCGCGCCGTGCCGGGATCATCGTCGCGGCGCGTGCGACCTTTCATGAGTTCGGTTATGGCGGCACGACCATGGATCAGGTCGCGGCGCGCTGCCGGATTTCGAAGCAGACCCTTTACCGGCTGTTTGCGAGCAAGATCGACCTCTTCATGGCCATCATCGGCGAGCATCGCGCCTCGATGCTGGCGCTGCCGCGCGATCCCCAGGAAAACCTGCCGTTGGGAGAGGTGCTCGAGCAGATCTTCATGATCGACATCGACGAGGCGGCGGAACGCGACCGCGAGGCCTTCATCCACCTCGCGCTGCGCGAGGCGGAGCAATTTCCGGAGATAGCGGCGCTGCTGCGCACATGCGGCGCCGAGCAATCGCGACAGATGCTGGCAGATTGGCTGAGGCTGCAGCAGAGGCGCGGATTGATCGACATCGCCGATGCCGAGAGCGGCGCACGCATGCTGATGAACATGATCTTCGGCGCGATGATTACGCTTCCCGGCAGGATCAGCGACTGGCCGGACCGTGAGACCCGTCTAAGGCATCTGCGGCAATGCATCGCGATTTTTCTGAAAGGCGTCCGGGTGCGCTCGAACGAAGGCTAGCACTTCCGGGACGTGCGCAGCGGTTTTCCGTCCGGAATTGCAAAAAGGAGCGTTTCAAGCCTGGTCTTGCCTGCCACAAAAGAAATGCCGACATGGTTTTCGACCATGCCGGCATGTCCGCCCCCGTGGCTGAAAAGCAGCCTGTAGCGTCTAGTGCGCGACGGCCATGTTCGCCTTGTCGGCACCCTCGCCGAAGAGCGGTGTCTGCAGGCCGTTTGCGTACATTTCCTGCAGCACGGCGCCGAGTGCGAGATCCAGGCACCAGACCGGGAATTCGGCATTCAGGCCCTTGGCGCTCTGACGCGCATAGGTGATCAGTCGTGCGATGGATGCCAGCTCCTTCAGGGAGTCGGAATCCTGATTGGCCGTTTCGATAGGAAGTATTGCGTTCATGTCTTGCCCCTTTAGCCCCCTGTTCCGGGCGTACTCGAAACTCAGCGCCGGGAACATGGATAGACACTACCGCATGTCGGGGGCATTGGCGCGTGACATAGTGCGTGACACGAGGAGAGATTGTGCAGCGTGTTTACGGCGCAATTTCAAGGCGCTGAAAGGCCGAGCGCCACAGGCTGTTGGCCCGGAAAATCCAGTCGCGCGGGGGCTGTTGCCGCTCGTCGGGACAAGCGGCGAGCACGCCCAGCAGCTGAAGCGCGTCGATCCGTTTCTGGTTGACGGCATGGGCGCGCAGCAGGGCGGCAATCGCCGGACGGCGGGCCGGGTCCGGCAGAGCGGCCGTCTCCGTCATCGAAGCGTAGGAGAGCGACTTGAAATAGATGGTTTCGGCGCATGCCTGCAGCGCCGCGCGCTCGGCCTCGTCGATGGCGCCGGTCTCCGCCAGAGCGTGTAAGGTCGCCTCTATATTGACCAGCGGCTCGCTGAGCGGGCGATATCCGAGTTCGGCGGGGGCATGGATCTGCGCGACGGCGCAGTCGTCGGCAAGCGCTCCGGACGCATAGGCCTCGAAGATGCGGCCAATGCCCACCATGCCGAAGGCGGCGCATTCGGCGGCGCGCAGGGCGCCCATGCTGGCCGCGCCATAGACGCGGACGCCCTGCGACAGGGCAAACAGGATTTCCTTGTGCCAGACGGGCGCGACATTCTCGAAAAAACCGTCGATCAGGCCGATGGCATTGGCGCCGTCCTCCAGCGCCTTGACGATATCGCCCTTCTGCGCCGGCCCGCGAAGCGTGATGCCGGGATCGGCGATGGCGCCGGCGTCGGGAAGCGTGGGGCCGACGAAGAGAATCTTCATAGCAGCTGCAATGTTTTCGAGATGGCGCGATAGCCGAAGCGGCGCTTGCGCTCCCCGGCCGGATTTTCGAGCTGCGGCACCACGAGCTTGGCGACCGCAAAGGGAAGCGAGGGGTCGGCAAGGGAAACCGCGATGGCGGAGTTGATGCCCGCCTGTTTTAGGTGATCGATGACCAGATGCAGCAAGGCCTCGGCGCCGTGCGGCTGAGCGGTTTCCCGCTTCGCGAAAGGTTTCGGTATCGCATCGAAATAACGGCGCAGACTGTCCGGCAGCCGGCGCTCGAAGGTTTCGGTGTCGATGTCATCACGCGCGCCGCTGATGAAGGTCAAGCGCGATTGCGCCGTTTCCGTCACGGCGCGAATTGCTGCACGAACCGCTGAGGGATGCGCTCCGCTGCCGGCGGTGACATCGAGATAGCGAATATGCTGCATCCTGGATATTTCCGCAGGACCGAGCAGCGCGTAGAACACCGGAATGCCGATATCGCTGGTGTCGTCGAACAGCCGCAACGTCAGTCCCGCCGTCTTGATCTTGGCCATCAGGTCATCGAGGACCGGATCGCCGAAGCTCGAGGGATCGACACAGGTATCGAAGCGCAAGTTTCGGTCGGAAACCTCCCAGAGCGCTTCCGCGTCGCGCTCGATGCGTTCCAGCAGCCCGTGCAGAACCGCCTCGGCGAGCACATTGCCGGAGGCCAGCCCGTCGGAGGATTGCCAGAAGCGTGATTGGGACACGGTGCGGTCGAGCCTGACGGCTTCGAACGGCACCCAGATGGTCCGTTCCGCGATCAGGTCGTAACCCTCGGCCCAGGCGATCTCCTCGTCATCACCGATATCGGCCTGCCCGACGGCGACAAGAGACGGCAGGGGATCGGCCCGATGGTCCGCCGCCAGCAAGCGATTGCGGCTTGAAACGACGGTACGGATGTGCGGCGCACCAGCTACGGTGCGCTCCAGTGCTTCCATCGCGGCCGAAACCCTGGCGTCGATATCGGTGATGCCTTTGCCCTGGTTGATGACGATCGAGCGGGCGTTGGGGCTCACTGAGTGCCAGACGGGAATGCCGATCCTGTCGAGGCCGGTCAGACGGCCGAGGCGCGTTATGCCGTGAGCGGCCAGATGGGGCTCTATGCGCCTGAGCGTTTCCTCGGCAGAGCAGACGCGGTCGGAGTAGCCGGATGTCGCAGCCGAATTCAACTCACTGGCGGAATTCCCATGCAGGAATTCCGCCAGTGAGGGAGATTTTTTCACCGTTGAGTCTGGTTCGCTTGAGATCAGGGGTCGGATCTCGTGGTGGCCGCGACGGGATCGGACCTGCCGGAACCGGCATCCTGGGCACTGCCGACGGTGATCGCGAGGTTGACGCTCTTCACCACGGTCGCGCCGGCCTTGCGCAGCTGATCGGCAACGCCGAGGTCGCTACCTGCCGGGACTTTAAGCGGCGTCACGGTGCCCGCGCGGAGATCAGCGAGATAGAGTTGCGGGTCGCCCGGAATACCAATCACTACGAAATTTGCCATGACCAATCATTTCTCCAATTTGCCCATGGCCCGAAAACCAATATGATTTTCGCGGAGCCCGGGTGCTGTTAAAATCCTGCTCGTTTTAGTCCCTCTCGATAGAGATCTTGCTGCCACTGCTCGCGAAAAGGCACGATAGAGAGCCAGGTATCGATCTCAAAATCAGGATACGTTTCTTTTACCTTGCGTACCAGCTTTTTGGCCTTACGCATGTCGCCGGCCATCGCCGCGTTGGCCGCCGCCAGCCGTGCCGCCGGGGTTGGATCAACCATCCGGGCGATATAGTCGCTGGCATCCTCATAGCGTTGCAGATAATAGCTGGCGCCGGCTGCAGTCCAAAAGTAGAGATCCGGGCTTAGTGGATTAAGCTCGATGGCGCTCTTGATCTTGTCCAGGCCGTCCTGCGGCCTTGATGCGTGGATCAACGTATCCGCATAATCCGCGATGGCGTCGGCATGATGCGGGCTGATGGTTTCGGCAAGTTCGAAAACCTCGATGCTTTCGTCGAAGGCACCACGGTAGAGCTTGGTGACGCCGAGTTCGTGGTAGCCGGCCGCGATGTTCTGTCCAGCCGCGATCGCTTTCCCGGCTTCCTCTTCCGCAAGCCGCAGGAGATGGGCATCGCCCCGCGCGGTCACCAGCCATTCGAGATGATAGGTGCGAGCCATGCCGCTCAGCGCCGGCGAGAAATAGGGGTTTTCCTTCAATGCCGTCTGGAATGCCTTGCGGGCCCTACGAATATCCGGCAGCCCAAGCTGTTTCAGATGGCGCTGGCCCAGCAGATATTGATGATAGGCTTCCGGATTGCTCTCGAAATAATCGCGGGAAAATTCGTTGCGCTCGATATAGCTGGCAACGGAGGCGACGATGCGCTGGGTGATTTCGCGATGCTGGCGCGGTAAATCCCGGGCTTCCATGCTGAAACGTTCCGCCCAGATGACTTCGTCATTGCCGGTGTAGATCAGTTGCGTGAAAAGCCAGTAGACGTCGCCGTCGAAGCTGAGCCTGGTATCCAGCACATAGTTGATGCCGTGTCTTTCCAGCGTCGCGCCCCGGTCCAGATCGAGCGCGATCCGTTCGGCGGTGTAATGTGCCACCATCGTCACCGTCTTCAGCACGCAAAGCCCGACGGTAATGTCCTCCAACAGCGCCGAGGCGAGAAAGACGGCCGTCTGGTGGTTCCGTGCCAGGTTGATCGGCGGCAACAGCGTGAGCCGCGGCGGTCCGCGCAGTGTCGGCGGGACGATATCGACGCGCGGCCTTGCCTCCTGCCGGGGTTGCGGCTCGAGCCCGCGCTGGCGCTCGAACAGGCGTCGCGCGACGCCGAGCGTCTGCGGATCGGGATCGACGGGAAGTTCGCCCCAGCGGTATTTCCGGCGGCTCTCGAAAATATTGCGGGCGCTTTCGAGCTGCGGTTCGCCGGCATAGGCCTGCCCGAGGAACTGGTAGACCGCCTCGTCCTTGGGATAGGCTTCGAACAGGCGCAGCGCCGCCTCCTTGACGACGGTCGCGTCGCTCTTCTCGTCCAGGGCGGCGACAGCCGCGCGCAGCGTCGTCAGCATTCGTGTCCGGAAGTGGTCGCGTTGCGTGCGAAGCCACATGCGCGCAAGGCCGCCGATGACCTCGGTGCGGGCGAGAAAATCCCAGCGGCCGAGTTGCAGCAATTCTTCCAGTGCTGCGTGGGGATCGATGTGCGAGACGGTGTTGACGAGCGTGAGGTCGCTGCTGAAGGCCCCGATGTTCACGCTCACCGCCGCCGGTTCGATCAGCAGCAGTTCGATGCCGAGTTCGTCCTGCCGGCTTTTGACGCGCGACAATGTCTGCCGCAGGTTGGCGAGCGCCTTGTCCAGCGGAATGTCGCCCCAGAGAAATTCCGCAAGCTCGGCACGGGACTTTTGCGGCGAGGCACTGGTCAGCAGATAGCAGATCGACAACAGGCCCTTTTCCGGAAAAGGCACGGTCGAACCCGTTCCGTCGACAAGACGCAGGTCTCCAAATGTCAGCAGCCTGAAATCCATGCTTCCCCAACTCCACCCGGAAGCGTCCCGGGCATGGCGATCGCCATATCCGTGCCGCTTGCAATCACCTTTGTCGCTGGTGACGGCGGGGTGTCATTCCGATCTGGTACCCTACATTACGATGACCGCCATTTCATGGCAATCACCTGTGTAGCCTGCTTGCGGGTGAAAAAGCCCGAAAGCAGGTGGGGTCGTCTCAGATATGAGCCGGAACGGCTTCCATCCATGGGGCGGATGGCGTTCCGGGGGCTTTCACGGTTGCGGTCGTTGCGATCGGCGGGCTTGGGGAACGGTCTTCTCGCACGATCGTCTTCGCGCCTCGCCCGTTAGGGCCGAACGAGGCGCCGCGGTCAGTTCCGCAGACCGACGGAAACTTCGGTTGCCGGCGTGGCGTGCACGATGACCGCTTCACCGGCGCTGGCCAGCGATTTGACGAGCGTCAGCACGGATTGGCGGATGCCGGGATCGTTGATCTTCATGAAAGCCTTGTTGAGGCTCAATCCTTCCTTGGAGGTCAGGAAGTCGGAAAGGTCTTCGAGGCCGTTGATCGCGCCGAGGCCTTCCGTCGTCAGCGGCTGCGAATTGTCCTGCTGGAAGAAGAAGGCGACCGGAACGGCCAGAACGCTGGCGATCGCCTGCAACCGGCTGGCGCCGATGCGATTGGTGCCCTTCTCGTATTTCTGCACCTGCTGGAAAGTCACGCCGATCTGATCGGCAAGGCGCTCCTGACTCATGCCGAGCATGAGCCGGCGCATCCTCACGCGCGAGCCGACATAGGCGTCAATCGGATTTGGTACTTTTGCACTCACTGTGAAATCTCCTCATTTTGAACGGGGGACCCAGCGGACGCCACCTACAGATGCCCGGGGAGGAGGCAAGGAACATGTCCCCATGTCTGCCCGCTCAGTGTGTATTAAATGCTGGCAAAATTCAACTAAAAGTTCTTGGTGGCGGCCTCTTTCCTCGGTATCGCGCCGTGGCAACCGGCAGAAAAGAAAGCTTGCGTCAGTGCGGGTTGAAGACGGAAGACGATCTGCAGTTGTAGACGGGGCATGTTGGATTATCCTTGGTCGGAACGCTTGCGCGCGCTGCATATTGGCCTGTGCTGCACTGGCCGTTGCCGGACACATAACGGTCATAAAGAGTTAAATTGCTGTTTTTCGAGGGATAACGCAGCAGCACCGCCCGCTCCCTCGAAACGATGTCCTGGACGGATGCGCAGCTATGGCCAAGCGAATCGTAGCGGGAAATAGCCTGAGCCGGGCCGACGGCGGCGGCCGTCGTGAGAAGAAAGGCTGCGGCTATTGCTTTCATGGTTCGTCCCTATTCGCGGCGATGGCTGACTTAGATAGGCGTCGAGACTGTTTCG
>JASGEG010000227.1:0-14626 GCA_047606605.1 Rhizobium sp. | reverse complement strand
TGCCTTCCGGGGCGGCGAGCAGGCAGAGGAAGCGGATATTGTGGGCGCCGCGCTCCTTGAGCTTCTCGATCGCCGCGATCGAGGAGTTGCCGGTTGCCAGCATCGGATCGACGACGATGATCAGGCGTTCGGAAATATCCTCGGGCGCCTTGAAGTAATATTCGACCGGCTGCAGCGTCTCATGATCGCGGTAGACGCCGATATGCGAGACGCGGGCCGATGGCACGAGGTCCAGCATGCCTTCGAGCAGGCCGTTGCCGGCGCGCAGGATCGAGGCGAAGACCAGTTTCTTGCCCTCGAGGATCGGCGCGTCCATCGGCTGCAGCGGCGTGTCGATGGTCTCGATCGTCAGTTCGAGGTCGCGCGTCACTTCGTAACAGAGCAGCGTCGAAATCTCGCGCAGCAACCGGCGGAAGCTGCCCGTCGACGTCTCCTTCTTGCGCATGATTGTGAGCTTGTGCTGCACAAGCGGGTGATCGATGACAGTGACGCCGTCCATGGTTTCAGCCTTCCAGTAATTCCGCGATATGAGATGGTTCTTTCACGGAAATCGCCTCTGGTGCAAGAAAATAGGGAAAAACTCCCGATATCATCCCCAAACTCATGCCGCCGACAGCGGACGGGCGTGTTCGATCCGCTCGCGTTCTTGCGGAGAGTGCATCACGTCCCACAGATCGCTGCGCCGTTGAACGTTCAGCCAGAACTCCGGGCTGTTGCCAAACACGCGGGCAAGGATGAGCGCCGTCGCCGCCGTCACGCCGCGACGATTGTTGCAAAGCTCGTTCACATGCTTGCGTTGCACACCCATGGCTTCGGCCAGCGCACCTTGCGTCAAGCCCATCGGCGCCATGAATTCTCCGACCAATATCTCACCGACGCTTGCCGGCTTGCGTTTCGTCATCAACATCCGATTGCCTCACCGACAGCTATGGTCGTCCAGATAGATATCCGCCGCTTCGTCCTGCTCAACCCAATTTCGCCAGCAACGCCGACCTTGTCGCGTCATCGACAAAGGCGGCTTCGATCGCCGTGCGCGTCATCGCGTTGATCTCGTCGTCGCTGAAGCCGAAGGCGGTGGAGGCCAGTTCGTATTCGCGTTTCAGCGAGGTGTGGAAGAAGGGCGGATCGTCGGAGCTGATGGTGACGCGCACGCCGGCGTCACGCAGCTTGCGCAGCGGATGCGACTGGAAATCGGGGAAGACGTTGAGCGCGATATTGGAACCGGGACAGACCTCCAGCACCGTACCGAGATCAGCAAGGCGCTTGACGAGATCTCCATCCTCGATGGCGCGCACGCCGTGGCCGATACGCTGCGGACGCACCAGATCAACGGCATCGGCGACGGAAAAGGCGCCGCAGACTTCGCCGGCATGGATGGTGAGGCCGAGACCGGCTTCGCGGGCGATGTCGAAGGCGCGGGCATAATCGGCGACGCGGCCCATGCGCTCCTCGCCGGCCATGTTGAAGCCTGTGATCAGCGGATTGTCGCTTTTCGCCGCATATTCGGCGGCCTTCACCACCCGGTCCGGGCCGAAATGGCGTTCGCCGGTGACGATCAGCCGTGCCTCGATGCCGGTCTTTTCCCGGGCGGCGCGGATGCCGGCCGAAACACCCTGCATATAGGCCTCGGCGCCGAGGCCGATGCGGTCGCCATGGTCGGGAGAAACGATCAGCTCGCTATAGATCGTGCCGATGTCCGCAAGCTCTTCGAGATAGGTCTCTGTCAGCAGCGCATAGTCTTCCTCGGTGCGGTAGACTTCCGAGACCTTGTCGTAGCAGACGAGGAATTCGGCGAAATCCTTCCACAGATAGACGCCGTCGCGCAGGAAGGCGCTGGTGTCGACATTGTATTTCCGCGCCTGGGCGAGCGTCAGCGCCGGAGGAGCCGCACCTTCCAAATGGCAGTGCAGCTCGACCTTCTTCAAATGCGATGTCACAGAAAACTCCTTCCATGCGGCCCCGCCGCAATTCCCAGATGGCGCGCGACGGTCTCGCCGATATCGGCATAGGTCTGGCGGATGCCAATGCCACGCGAACGGATATTAGGCCCATAGGCCATGACCGGCACGCGTTCGCGCGTATGGTCGGTGCCGCGCCAGGTCGGATCGCAGCCGTGATCGGCGGTCAGGATGACGAGATCGCCGGGCTTCAGTTTCTCGCTTACCTCCGGCAAGCGCGCATCGAAGGCTTCCAGCGCCGCGGCATAGCCCGGTACGTCGCGGCGATGGCCATAGACCATGTCGAAATCGACGAAATTGGTGAAGACGAGGTCGCCGTCGGCGGCCTCATCCATGGTTCTCAGCGTCGCGTCCATCAGTTTCATATTGCCGTTGGCCTTGATGACCCGGGAAATGCCCTGATGGGCGAAGATGTCGCCGATCTTGCCGACCGCATGCACGCTCCGTTCGGCCTTGATCAGCCGGTCGAGCAGCGTCGGCTCCGGCGGCAGCACGGAAAAGTCGCGGCGGTTGCCGGTGCGCTCGAAATTTGCCGGCGTCTCGCCGATGAAGGGACGGGCGATGACCCGGCCGATATTATAGGGATCGAGCAGGTTGCGGACGATCTGGCAGAGGGCGATCAGCCGGTCCAGGCCGAAATGCTGCTCATGCG
The DNA here is from genome assembly GCA_047606605.1 of Rhizobium sp. Lineage (GTDB taxonomy): Bacteria > Pseudomonadota > Alphaproteobacteria > Rhizobiales > Rhizobiaceae > Rhizobium. Next base: position 12,016 of record JASGEG010000227.1, on the reverse strand, counting down.
CGGCGATCTGGAAGACGGAATCGGAGGATGTATAGCAGATCGGCTTGCCGCTGCGGATGTGCTCTTCCCCGTATCGGGCGATGATCTCGGTGCCGGAGGCGTGGCAATTGCCGAGAATACCGGGCAGATCGGCCGCCTTGCAGATCGCCTCCACCAATTCCGGCGGGAAGGCATCGCCTTCGGTGGGAAAATAGCCCCAATCGAACATGACAGGCGTGCCGGCGATCTCCCAGTGGCCGGACGGCGTGTCCTTGCCGTGCGAGACCTCGCTGGCGCAGCCGTAGAGGCCGTCGATTTTCTCCGGCTGCGGCATGCCGTCGGGATAGCGCCCGGTTGCCGCCTTGGCGATTTCCAACAGGCCGAGGGCGGACATGTTCGGCAACAGCAGCGGCCCGGCGCGCAGGCCTTCGCGATCGGCAGCGCCCGCCGCGCAGTATTCGGCGATATGACCGAGCGTATCGGCGCCCTCGTCGCCATAGGCGGCCGCATCCGGGCTGCCGCCGACACCGAAGGAGTCCAGAACGAAGAGAAATGCGCGTGCCATGGGTCACCCGATAAGATTGCTGGGCGTGCGACACGTCAAGTCCGCCGCCCCTTGGACGTCACCCATATAACGGAGGCGTCAACTTGGCAATTTTATCACTGGATGGGCCGTCGCGCGCCGATTTTCGGGCGTTGTTCAGCAATCGCTGCAGGTGATCGCGTCCGCGGTGCGTGGGCGGTAATAATATTGGCGGCTGATGGTGATCTCATTGCTGCCGGCCGGCAGGAAGTCGGCGCCGAAACTCAAAAGCTGATAGGGCAGGGCGAGTTCGGTGCGGATGAGAAAGGTGCTTGGCTGGCTGAGATCGCTGGGTACGCTGACGGCGCTGCCGGTCGCATAGGGCTTGCTGCCATCCTGCGCCCAGGACCAGGTGACGGTGCCGCTGCCGCTGGCATCGAGCTGCACGCCGGTGATCTTCAATGTCAGGCTGGTGGTCGTATAGGGCGCAAGAATTGCGCTGGCGACGGAGGGCATGGGGGAGAATGTCGACTTGGTGACGCTCGTCTGCTGGCTCACGATATCGGCAATCGAGCCAGCCGCACGGGTGGTCCGCTTGGCGACGCTGAGGCCGAGCGTGAGTTCGAAGGCACCGAGATAGAGCATCAGGAGCACCGGGAACAGGATGGCGAATTCGATCGCGCCGATACCGCGCTCGTCGCGTCCGAAGCGCCGCAGACATGCGCTGAGGCTCGCCGTCACTCCATGGCCTGATATGCCGCGCCGCCGCCTCATGGATAGTTCTCGTTCTGGAAGGCAGACGTCGCGACGATAAGATAGGTGCTCGGCATCGAGCCGTCGGACGGGCGTATGTTGGTCAGATAGGGCCGCAGCAGATCGATGATCACCTGCCAGCGGTAATAGGCGCGCACCATATTGTCCGTTTTGGCGCCGCCGGGCGCAAAGGTGAAGCCGGTCGTGTCGAGATCGGAATAGGGATCGGACGAGGCGCGGGGGATGGTCGTCGGCATATCCGCAAAGGTCGAATAGCTCTTGACGTCGAGATAGAGGTTCGCCGGCGTTGTCAGCTCCGCTGCCGAGCAGGTGATGAGCACGGAGATCTCGTTGCAGAACGCCTGGCGGAACTGCTGCTCAGTCGTATTGGCCGCGGTGATCTGCCCGGTTCTGATCTGGCGCGACAGCGTATCGACGGCATTGGACACCACCTGTTCGGCCATGAAGGCGACGAAAGTCTCCAGGATCGCGAAGATGATCATGAAATAGGGAATGGCCAGCAGCGCGAATTCGATGGCCGCCGCACCGTCGCGGGCGCGCAGGAAGGCGCGCAGGCTTCCTCTCGCACGGCGCCGTGCGAGAGCGTTGCCCCCGAGAAGATCGTCGTCTGGCGTCATGATGGAATCCGCAGCGATGAATCGGGGCGAGACTAGGAGTGCTTCCTTGATAATCCGTTTCTCTTCTCTCTTCATATTTAGAGGAAGTAAGGATTATTTAAAAAAGTCCGCACTTATGCAGTATAGTTGCATGCGCGCGCGTACAGATGCCAGCTTATTGGCTGGCTGTCGCAGCGCTGTTGCTGGTACTGTTGTTCTGCTGGGCATGCTGCTCGCAATTGGGTGTGCAGGACAGCACGGCGCGGTCGGTCTGGCGGTAGACGCGCACGGTATTGCCTTCGTCGATCGACACAAGGATGCGCTCGTCGACGATGGCGTTGCCCTCGGCATCGAGCAGGACGATGTTCGTCGTGCCGAAGCTGCGTCCGGTGAGCACGATCGTCTTCGGATCGGCCACGGTGGCGTCCGCGACCTGCGAATTGCCGACGATGACCTTGCTGACGGGCCGGTCGAGCTTCAGCACGCGCGCGTGGTCCATATAGACCCGCAGCATGTCGCGATCGGCGGCCGAGGAAAACTGCGGCATCAGGCCGGCCATGGCGGCGACGCAGGCAAGGAATGCGGTTTTGCCTGGGATCGGCATGGTCTGGCCTCATGAAATGGCGGTGGAAGCACGTCCCAGATAGAATGAGAAAGATTGGTGAATGAAGAATTAAGGCGGGGCTCATTCATGTCATTGCGATGCAGATACGGTCTGCTGGCTGGTCATTTTGGGATTCTGGCCGTCGCAATGGTGTCTTTTGAGACGAAAAGCATATAACGCTAATATATTGAGATAAGATATTTGCGAGAAGACTGAAGATTTTCTTTAAAAATGCCCGGAAAGACATCCATTTGTATTAACTAGTCTTTTTACGCTCACGAATTGGTGATCTGTTAACCCACTTCCTTAAAGCGATGGAAACGGCAGCCGATTACCGTGCAGTCATCCGATCAACGGCAAACAGTTGGCGGACGTGCTGTCAACAAATCGAGTGGAGTTACCTTAAATGACCAAGCTTTTTTCGCGCTTCCTTAAAGATGAGTCCGGCGCGACCGCCATCGAATACGGCCTGATCGCCGCCCTGATCTCCGTCGCCATCATCACCGGCGCTACCGCCCTGGGCGGCACCCTTAGCACCACGTTCCAGAATATATCCGATCAGCTTAATACTTCTGGTAGCGGCATCGGCACCAAGTAATACGCTTATCGTGTAAGATGATCGAAAACCGCTCAGTATCATGAGCGGTTTTTGTCTTTATAGTTCGAGTTGGAGGCGCCTGATGCTTGAAGCCGCGACATTGCTGATCTTTCCGCTCTGCCTGTCGGTCGCAGCCGTCTCCGACCTTTTGACGATGACGATCCCCAACCGGGTCTCGCTCGTCCTCGCCGGCGCCTTCATCGTGCTTGCGCCCTTCATCGGCCTGACCTTGCCGGAGATCGGCATGCATCTGGCCGGCGCGGCGCTTGTTTTCTGCGTCTGTTTCGCGCTCTTTGCCCTGAACGTCATGGGCGGCGGCGATGCCAAGCTTTTGGCCGCATCGGCGCTCTGGTTCGGCTTCGATCCGTCGCTTCTGGTCTTTCTCGTCTATGTGGCTTTCCTGGGCGGCGTGCTGACCATCGCCATCCTGATGATACGGTCGCAATCGAACACCATCATGGCCATGGGCCTGCCGTTGCCGAACTCGCTGTTGATCGCCAAGAAGATCCCCTATGGCATTGCCATCGCGATCGGCGGCTTTCTGGCATTTCCTTCATCGCCGCTGGTGATTGCGGTTACTTCCTGAATTCGCTAAATTAGAATTTAATAAGTATTTAATGCCGGCCATGCGCCGATATATATTGTCTCGCTTAAATAGTTGTAGTGAAACAACAGTATATGTAAGACACCATTAACCATAATTACACCAATTACTGAGCATTCTGCGGGGCGAAGAATCGTATTCCCCAAGGACTGGTCATGAAACCCGCTCGCATAATGATACTCGCAGTGGCAGTCGTCGCGGCAGGGCTTGCCGGACTGCTGGCGATGCATCTGGCCAGTTCCCGCAATATCGTGCAGCGGGTCGAGACGGTGGTGCAGAAGGAGGCGACGGTCAATGTGCTGGTCGCCGACGCCAATCTTCCGGTGGGATCTCGCCTGAACGAGAAATCGATCCACTGGATGGCCTGGCCGAAGAACGGCGTCGTCAAGGGTCTCATCACTGAAGCCGAACGTCCGGATGCGCTGAAGGATCTTTCCGGCGCGGTGGTCCGCCTGCCGATCTTCGAAGGCGAGCCGATCCGCGAAGAGAAGATTGCCGATGCCAACAGCCGCATCCTTTCCTCGCTGCTGCCTTCCGGCAAGCGCGCCGTCGCCACGGAAATCTCCGTCGCCACCGGCGCCGGCGGCTTCATTCTCCCGAACGACCGCGTCGATGTCATCATGGTGCGCAAGGGCGATATCCAGAAATTCGTGACCGAGACGGTCCTGAGCAATGTCCGCGTGCTCGCGGTCGATCAGCAGATCGAGGAAAAGCAGGACGGCAGCAAGGCGGTGGTCGGCACCACCGCGACGCTCGAATTGACGCCGGACCAGACCAAGGTCCTGGCCGTTGCCCAGCAGATGGCGGATCGCTTGACGCTGGCACTGCGCTCCGTCGCCGACGCGCAGCAGCCGGATACGATCGCCGCCGACTATCTGCTGACGGGCGACAATGGCGGCGCCGTGGTGCAGGTCATCAAATCGGGCTCGATCATCGCCAACGGCACGGCCACCGCGGCCAAGACGCAATGAGAAGGGGCGGAACCATGTTCAACATCAACAAGACAAGCGCCCTTCCGCTGCTGGCGGCCCTTTCCTTTTCCGTTGCCTTTACCGGCCTTCCTTGCAGCCATGTGCCGGCTTTCCTCCAGACGCCGATCGCCAAGGCCGAAGGCTCGGACAGCATCGTCACCATCGCCGGCCTCGGCACCAAGCGCGCCCTGAAGCTCGGCCTCAACAAGGCGCTGGTGGTCGACCTGCCGGCGGATGCGCATGATATCCTGGTCTCCGATCCGAAAATGGCGGATGCCGTGACGCGGACGTCGCGCCGCATCTATCTGTTCGGCAAGACGGTCGGCCAGACGAATATCTTCGTCTTTGGCGCCAACGGCCAGGAAATCGTCAGCCTCGATCTGCAGATCGAGCGCGACATTGCCGGCCTTCAATCCAATCTCAAGCGCTTCATCCCGGACTCCAATATCAATGTCGAGATCGTCTCGGACAATATCGTGCTCACCGGCAGCGTGCGCACGCCGCAGGATGCGTCGCGGGCGCAGCAGCTCGCCCAGGTGTTCCTGAAGGGCGGCGAGGCAACCACCCGCTTTGCGACCGCTACCGGCTCCGGTGGCGATAGTTCCGTCGCGCTGTTTGCCGAAGGGCGGCAAAGCTCGCAGATCATCAATCTGCTGCAGATCGAGGGCGAGGATCAGGTGACGTTGAAGGTGACCGTCGCCGAGATCAAGCGCAGCGTGCTGAAGCAGATCGGTTTCGACAATCTCGTCAGCAACTCCTCGGGCCTCACGGTCGCGCAGCTCGGCAGCGTCAGCAGCGATTCGGCGTCAGCCACGGCTGGCGGCGGCATCAGCGCCTTGTTCAAGACTGCGCTCGGCAAATACAATATCAGTAGCTACATGAACGCCATGGAGCAGGCAGGCGCCATCCGCACGTTGGCGGAGCCGACGCTGACGGCGATTTCCGGCCAGGCCGCGACCTTCAATTCCGGTGGCCAGACGCTCTATTCCACCACGGACAGCGATGGCAACGTGACGATCACGCCGTATACCTACGGCATCAGCCTTGCCTTCACGCCTGTCGTTCTTTCGGCCGGCCGCATCAGCCTGCATGTCCAGACGCAGGTTTCCGAACCGACAAGCAGCTCCGGAACCGCGACCTACAACCGGCGCGCGGCGGACACATCGATCGAGTTGCCATCGGGCGGCTCGATCGCGCTCGCCGGCCTTCTGAGCGACAACGTGCAGCAGTCCACCACGGGAACGCCCGGCGCGTCGAAGATCCCGATCCTCGGCGCGCTGTTCCGCCAGAAGACCTTCCAGCGCGACGAAAGCGAGCTGGTGATCATCGCGACGCCCTATCTCGTGCGGCCGGTGGCGCGCAATCAGATCGCCCGTCCGGACGATAATTTCTCGCCGAGCAACGATGCCGGCGTCTTTTTCATGAACCGTGTCAACAAGATCTACGGCCGCAAGGATGCGCCGCCGGTCGCCGATGCCGATTTCCACGGCACGGTCGGCTTCATCTACAAGTGAGGAAGCGGAGATGAAGAGCCCCTTTTCAACCGCATCAACGAGAGACCCAAAGATGGCTTGCTTCGATCGTCGCGTGTCTCGCACCAGCAGGCCGCGTTTTGCTGCGCTGGCTGTGATCGCGATCGCGGCCGCCGTCAGCGGCTGCGCCGGCTCCCCGGATGGAATGACCACCAGCGCCATTTCCGACGATTATCGCCAGCGCCATCCGATCGTGCTGACCGACAAGGAGCACCGCATCGACATTCCCGTTGCCGTCGGCGATCGCCGCTTGACCTCCGGCATGCGCGATACGGTGCGCGGCTTCGTCCAGGACTATCGCACCCATGCAACGGGCACGGTGGAGATCGTTACGCCCCGGGAATCGGCAAATTCAGCGGCCGCCTCCGCCCTGCGCCGGCAAATCCGCCAGGAACTCGTGGCAAGCGGCATTCCTTCCGCGCGCATCGTCGACAGCTATTATCCGGCCGGCGGCCCGGGCGACGCCGCCCCCATCCGCCTTCGTTTCGTGGCGACGGCGGCGGTTACCAATGCCTGCGGCCAATGGCCGGAAGATTTGGCGGACAAGCCCTTTGACAACCAGAACTACTATAATTTCGGCTGCGCTACCCAGAACAATCTCGCCGCGCAGGTCGCCAATCCGACGGATCTCATCGCGCCGCGCGCCATGACGCCGGCTGATGCCGACCAGCGCGCCAAGGTGATCGGCAATTATCGCAGCGGCACGACCGCGACCAGCACCGCCTCGGTCAGCACCGGCTTCTGACGATGGGAACGAGCGGCCGCCGAAACAGGATAAAGTCATGAGCGCCATCGACTACGACATCAGATCGACCACGGCGGAGGCCGAGGATGCGTCGCGCGCCGGCGATCTCGAAAACATGCGGCCGCTGCCGCGCATTTCCGTGCATGCCTTCTGTGAGAGCGAGCAGCTCCAGCAGGTGATGGACCGCTGCGCCAACGACCGGCGCATGTCCAAGGTCAATCTCAGGATCACCGGCGGCAGCACCGCGGCGGCCGCGAACATGTTCGCCTCGGCGCCGACGCCGAACCTGATCATCCTGGAAACCCGCGCCAGTCCGAAGAACCTCCTGTCGGAGCTGGCGCCGCTCGCCGCCGTTTGCGATCCCAGCACCAAGGTGGTGATCGTCGGCTATCACAACGATATCGGCCTTTACCGCGAACTGATCCGCAACGGCATTTCCGAATATATCGTTCAGCCGGTCGGCATGGCCGACATCATGGCGGCGATGGCGGCGATCTTCATCGATCCCGATGCCGAGCCGCTCGGACGCAGCGTCGCTTTCATCGGCGCCAAGGGCGGGGTTGGGGCCTCCACCATCGCGCATAATTGCGCCTTCGGCATCTCCAACCTGTTCTCGGTCGAGACCATTCTCGCCGATCTCGATCTGCCCTACGGCACCGCCAATATCGATTTCGACCAGGACCCGGCCCAGGGCATCGCCGAGGCCGTCTTCGCGCCGGAAAGGCTCGATGAGGTCTTCCTCGACCGCCTGCTGACCAAATGCTCGCAGCATCTGTCGCTGCTGGCGGCGCCGTCCATGCTCGACCGCGCCTATGATTTCGACGGCCAGGCCTTCCAGCCGGTGCTCGATGTCCTGCAGCGCAGCGCGCCGGTGACCGTTCTCGACATGCCGCATCTGTGGACGGAGTGGACCCGCTCCGTGCTGTCGGCCGTCGATGAGATCGTCATTTGCGCGGCACCCGACCTTGCCAATCTGCGCAACGCCAAGAACATGCTGGATGCGCTGCGCAAGCTGCGTCCGAACGACAAGGCGCCGCATCTCATCCTCAATCAGGTCGGCATGCCCAAGCGCCCGGAAATCGGTCCCTCGGAGTTCTGTGAGCCGCTGGAGACCGATCCGATCGCCATCATTCCCTTCGACATCAACCTGTTCGGCAATGCCGCCAATAGCGGCCGCATGATCTCGGAGACCGATCCGAAATCGCCGATCGCCGAGACCTTCTCGCAGATATCGCACATCGTCACGGGGCGCGTCGCGCTGAAGAAGGCGAAGAGGGGCGGCCTGCTCGGCCTCCTGAAACGGAAGTAAGTATTTGGTTTCGCATGACGTTATCGGAAAGGCGGTCCGCATTTTCCAAGTCATGCTCAAGCTTGGAATTGGATCGACGGCATGTTTGGCAAGCGCGGAAATGAAGGTCCTGCAAAGAGCGGCGGCATAGCGGCCGCGCCGGCGCGCGTTCCGCCCGCCGCACCGGCCCCAAGCGCTCCCACGGTACTGGTCGAGCCGGGACGCGAGGCGCCGCAGCAGCGCCAGCAGGTGCCGCCGCCGTCGATGCAGACGCCGGCGCGCCGTCGTCCGGCGCGCACTGAGGAATATTACGACACCAAGTCGCAGGTCTTCTCGGCGTTGATCGATACGATCGACCTGTCGCAGCTCTCCAAGCTGGATGCCGAGGCGGCGCGTGAGGAAATCCGCGACATCGTCAACGACATCATCACCATCAAGAATTTCGCGATGTCGATTTCCGAGCAGGAAGAACTGCTCGAGGATATCTGCAACGACGTGCTGGGCTATGGTCCGCTGGAGCCGCTGCTTGCCCGCGACGACATCGCCGACATCATGGTCAACGGCGCCGGCCAGACCTTCATCGAAGTCGGCGGCAAGACGATCGAGTCGGAAATCCGTTTCCGCGACAATTCCCAGCTTCTGTCGATCTGCCAGCGCATCGTCAGCCAGGTCGGGCGACGTGTCGATGAATCCAGCCCGATCTGCGACGCTCGCCTGCCGGACGGATCGCGCGTCAACGTCATCGCCCCGCCGCTGTCGATCGACGGCCCGGCGCTCACCATCCGCAAGTTCAAGAAGGACAAGCTGACCCTCGATCAGCTCGTCCGCTTCGGCGCCATCACGCCGGAAGGCGCGACGCTGCTGCAGATCATCGGCCGCGTCCGCTGCAACGTCGTCATTTCCGGCGGCACAGGCTCGGGCAAGACGACGCTGCTGAACTGCCTGACCAATTATATCGACCGCGACGAGCGCATCATCACCTGCGAGGACACCGCCGAACTGCAATTGCAGCAGCCGCATGTCGTCCGTCTGGAAACCCGCCCGCCCAATATCGAGGGCGAGGGCGAGATCACCATGCGCGATCTCGTCAAGAACTGCCTGCGCATGCGCCCCGAACGCATCATCGTCGGCGAAGTGCGCGGACCGGAGGTCTTCGACCTTCTGCAGGCGATGAACACCGGTCATGACGGCTCCATGGGCACGATCCATGCCAACAACCCGCGCGAATGCCTGAGCCGCATCGAATCGATGATCGCCATGGGCGGCTACAGTCTGCCGGCCAAGACGGTGCGCGAGATCATCTCCACCTCCGTCGACGTGATCGTCCAGGCCGCCCGCCTGCGCGACGGTTCGCGCCGCATCACCCAGATCACCGAGGTTGTCGGCATGGAAGGCGATGTGATCATCACCCAGGACCTGATGCGCTACGAGATCGAGGGTGAGGATGTCGGCGGCCGCATCATCGGCCGGCACATGTCGACCGGCATCGGCAAGCCGCATTTCTGGGACCGTGCCCGCTATTACAACGAGGAGAAGCGCCTCGCCGCCGCCCTCGACGAGATGGAAAACAAGTCGAGTTAGGACTTTCCCGATGTTCGGTGTCGATCCCCTGGTGCTTTTGATGGTCGTGCTCGCAGCCGTTTCGGCGGCGGCGGTCTGCTACGGCATCCTCTATTCCCGGATCGAGGCGCAGAAGAAAGCCGAAAGCCGCGTCAACCGCGTCAAGGCGGCCGAGACCGATCGCGCCAAGGTCAAGGCGGCGCGCGACCGCGTGCAGGAAATGTCGAAGCGGCGCAAATCGGTGCAGGATTCGCTGAAGGATCTTGAAAAGCGCCAGGAGGAGAACACCAAGAAGAAACAGTCGCTGAAGGCACGGCTCGTACAGGCCGGCCTGCCGCTGACACCGGCGCGCTTCTACATGTTCAGCGTTCTGTTCGGCTTCTTTGTCCTGCTGGTCGTCCTGCTTCTCGGCGCGCCGCTTGCCGTCATCGCCGGCTTGCCCTTCGCCGCCGCCTTCGGCCTGCCGCGCTGGGTCATCGGTTTCCTCATCAAGCGTCGGCAGAACAAGTTTCTGGAGGAGTTTCCAAACGCGCTCGACCTGATCACCCGCTCCATCCGCTCCGGCCTGCCGCTCAACGATGCGGTGCGTCTGGTGGCGAGCGAGGCGCGCGAGCCGGTCAAGTCCGAGTTCCGCCGCGTCGTCGAAACGCAGCAGGTCGGCCTCAGCATGACGGATGCCTGCGGGCGGATGATCAACCACATGCCGCTGCAGGAGGTGAATTTCTTCGCGATCGTCATCGCCATCCAGGCACAGGCCGGCGGCAATCTTTCCGAAGCGCTGGGCAATCTGGCGAAGGTGCTGCGCGAGCGCAAGAAAATGAAGGCCAAGGTGACGGCGCTGTCGATGGAGGCGAAGGCTTCCGCCGTCATCATCGGCGCGCTGCCCTTCGTCGTCATGCTGCTCGTCTATCTGACGTCGCCGCAATACATGATGATCCTGTTCACCGATCCGCGCGGCCATCTGATCATGGGCGCTGCCGGCATCTGGATGTCGATCGGCGTCTACATCATGCGCAACATGGTCAATTTCGAGATCTGACCGGAAGGAGAGGCCGCCCATGTCATCCGCCGATTTCGCCGCCAGACTGACCGATCCCGGCACGGTTTTGGCCGTCTTCGTGGCGATCGCCGTCTTCGCCACCTTCTACACGATCGCCGTGCCCTTCCTCGAGCGCGGCGATCTCAACAAGCGCATGAAGGCGGTTTCCACCGAGCGCGAGCAGATCCGCGCCCGCGAGCGCGCCCGCCTGAACGCCGATGGCGGCAAGGCATCGCTGCGCAGCCAGAACAACAAAAACGTCCGCCAGATCGTCGAGCGCTTCAATCTTCGCAATGCGCTGGTCGATGCCAATACCGTCAATCGCCTGCGCGCCGCCGGTCTGCGCTCGGAAAACGCGCTGAACATGTTCCTCGTGGCGCGTTTCCTGCTGCCGTTCCTGTTCCTGGCCGTCGCCGTCTTCCTGGTTTTCGGCCTTGGCTACTTCGCCGCCAAGCCCTTCGCGTTCCGCCTGCTCGGCGTCATCGGCACCGCCTATCTCGGCTTCTATGCCCCGAACATCTACATCTCCAACCGGGTGACGAAGCGGCAGAAATCCATCACGCGCGCCTGGCCGGATGCGCTCGACCTGATGCTGATCTGCGTGGAATCCGGCATCTCCATCGAGGCGGGCATGCGCCGCGTTTCGGAGGAAATGGCGGAGCAATCGCCGCCGCTTGCCGAGGAAATGGTGCTGACCACAGCGGAATTGTCCTTCCTGCAGGACCGCCGCACCGCCTTCGACAATCTCGCCGCCCGCACCCAGATCGAGATCGTCAAATCGGTGACGCAGGCGCTGATCCAGGCGGAACGCTACGGCACGCCCGTCTCGCAGGCCTTGCGGGTTCTGGCGCAGGAAGGCCGCGACGAGCGCATGAACGAGGCGGAAAAGAAGGCCGCTGCCCTGCCGCCGAAACTGACGGTGCCGATGATCATCTTCTTCCTGCCGGTTCTGATGGCCGTCATTCTCGGCCCGGCGATCATCCAGGTGATGGACAAGTTCTGAACCGCAAGGCTTGCGGCAGACGTAAGTCCTGACTAATCTTCGCTCCAGTATTGTCGGCGGCGTGGGAATGATCACCAGAAGGCGCGGAGCGTCCGCGCCGGCCGCCCGGCAGGTTGCCAGCCATACCGGGGGGGTTGCATGTCATCCAGTGCCATCTTGTTAAGCATTCTCGCCGCCGTCCTGATCGGGGCGGTCAGTCC
>JASGEG010000226.1:0-9495 GCA_047606605.1 Rhizobium sp. | reverse complement strand
GTGGCGAGCGCCATCCTCAGCAGCGTCAGCCACCAGGGACTGCGTGCCGGCGTTTCCTCGCGTTTCAGGATTTTCGCCAGGATACGAAGTGGCGGAAAGACCTCGGCTTTCGGATGCGGCGGCGTCAGGCGCAGCAACCACCAGATCGCCGGCAGCAGGATCAGGGCGCCGAGAATGGCGGGGGAGGCGAAAGCAAACGAGAGACCGCTCATGGCTGCCCTCCCGAGGCTATCCTTGCAGGCATGCCGGAGAGGTACATATGGACGGCCACCAGTGCTTCCGACGCCAGGCGATCGGTGCGATGGCTGACGAAGGTCCAGCCGAGATGACGCAGCGATTGACCGAGACTGTCGCGGCGGGCGAGATAGGCGCGTTGATAGTCGTCCCGCAGGTTTTCCGCACGGCCGGCCATCAGCTTCGTGCCGGTCTCGGGGTCGGTGAATTCGGTGCGGCCATTATAGGGAAAGATTTCCTCGGCCGGATCGGCGATCTCGACCACATGGCCGCGCAAGCCGCGACGGGCCAGCGGCCCGATCCTGCCCATGACGCTGTCGGCATCATCGAGAAAATCGCCGATCAGCACGATATCGCTCCAGCCGCGGATCATGGAGGTCTGCGGCAGGCCGCCTTCCAGCGGCGTGTGCATCAGCGCCGCCGCCAGCCGCTCGGCGGCATTGCGGGTGGACACCGGCTCCATGATGCCGGGGCAGCCGATGCGCTCGCCCGAGCGCGCCAGGATTTCGGCCAGCGCCAGCATCAGCACCAGCGCCCGGCTTTCCTTGGAGACATGGCCATAGGTCGATTTGTACATCATCGACGGCGACATGTCGGCCCAGAGCCAGATCGTGTGGGCGGCTTCCCATTCATGATCGCGGATATAGGTGTGGTCGTCGCGGGCCGAGCGGCGCCAGTCGATGCGCGACAGGCTTTCGCCCTCGGTATAGGGGCGGAACTGCCAGAAATTCTCGCCGATGCCGCGCTTGCGTCGGCCATGCCAGCCGGCGATGACGGTATTGGCGATGCGCTTGGCCTCGACAAGGCAATCCGGCACGAGGGCGGCACGGCTGCGGGCGCGGGAGAGGGCATCATTGCCTGAAGTCGGGCTGACGATCTGTCCGATGGATGCCACGCGCTTATACTCTCCTCGAAATCCGAATTACGTAACCGACTGCTTGATCAGCCCTGCGATCACATCCCGTACCGACATGCCTTCGGCGCGGGCGGAAAAGGTCAGCGCCATGCGGTGTTGCAGCACCGGCTCGGCCAGCGCATGCACATCGTCGAGCGAAGGGGCGAGCCGGCCTTCATAGAGCGCGCGGGCACGGGCGCAGAGCATCATCGCCTGGCCGGCGCGCGGGCCGGGACCCCAGGCGACATGCTTGTCCGTGGAGGCATTGCCCTGGCCGGGGCGGGCGGAGCGCACCAGCGACAGGATGGCGTCGACGACGCCGTCGCTGACGGGCATCTGGCGGATCAGCTTCTGGATCTCCATCAGGCGCTCGGCATCGATCACGGCCTGCGGCGTCGCCTCGCTGAGGCCGGTGGTTTCGAGCAGGATGCGGCGCTCGTCGGCAAGCTCCGGATAGTCGACGTCGACCTGTAGCAGGAAGCGGTCGAGCTGGGCTTCCGGCAGCGGATAGGTGCCTTCCTGCTCCAGCGGGTTCTGGGTCGCGAGAACGTGGAAGGGTGCCGGCAGGTCGTAGCGCTGGCCGGCGATGGTGACGTGATATTCCTGCATCGACTGCAGCAGCGCCGATTGCGTGCGCGGCGAAGCGCGGTTGATCTCGTCGGCCATCAGAAGCTGCGCGAAGACCGGACCCTTGACGAAGCGGAAGGAGCGGCGGCCGCTTTCATCCTGGTCCATGACTTCGGAACCGAGAATATCCGAGGGCATCAGGTCCGGCGTGAACTGAACGCGGCTGGAGCCGAGGCCGAGGACGGCGCCGAGCGTGGTGACGAGCTTGGTCTTGGCAAGGCCCGGCACGCCGACAAGCAGCGCATGGCCGCCGGCCAGCACTGCCAGCAGCGTATTTTCCACAACGCCTTCCTGGCCGAAAATGACCTTGGAAACCTCTTCGCGGACGGCGGCGATATCGCTCAGCGCCTGTTCGGCGGATGCAATGATGGCCTGGTCGTCGAGGCTCGTTTCAGTCGATTTGATCATGCCCATCAGCGTCTCCAATGGCCGAAAAACAGTATGCGCGAATCGCAAACCCTACACATTTGCTTCATACTCAATACAACTTATCGCCATGAAGACGGCTGACAAGCGCGTTTCGAATGACTATCTCGTGAGAAACGGCTCTATTCAGGACTAAGAGCAAACCGGGACGGAAGAATGGCAAGCGAAGAGATCAGGACGACCGGCGATGCGGCAAGCCTGGCTGCGCTGATTTCCCGCGCCGCCGGCGACAGCGGCGGCGGCAAGAAGGGCCTGCCGCCCGTCGAGCGCTGGAAGCCGCCGTTCTGCGGCGATATCGACATGGAGATCCGGGCCGACGGCACATGGTTCTACCTGGGCACGCCGATCGGGCGCGCGCCGCTGGTGCGGCTGTTCTCCACCGTCCTGCGCAAGGACGAGGATGGGAAGACCTATCTCGTCACGCCTGTGGAAAAGGTCGGCATCCGCGTCGTCGACGCGCCTTTCGTCGCTGTCGAGATGAGCGTGACGGAGCGCGACGGCAAGCGCGTGCTGACGTTCAGGACCAATGTCGGCGATGTCGTGGAGGCGGGCAAGGAGCATCCGATCCGCTTCGTCATCCGTGGCGAGAATGACGAGCTGAAACCCTATCTGCATGTTCGCGGCCGGCTCGAAGCGCTGGTGACGCGCGCCGTGATGTATGATCTCGTCGAGCTTGGCGAACCGGTTGTCATCGCCGGGCGCGAGATGTTCTGCGTGCGCTCCGGCGGCACGATCTTCCCGGTGATGCCGGTTGCCGAATTGGATGCCCTGACGCGATGAGCGAATTCCCCCTCTATTCCGCCGATGAATTTCGGCGCCGCGCGCTCAATCAGAGCGGCAGCCCGGTCGAGCTTGCCTGGCGGGACCATGGCGATCACGTGCTCAATCCGGAAACCATTCTGCAGGTGGAAGGCCAGCGGCTGCGCGATGCGGCGGTGCTGGTGCCGGTGGTGGACGATGGCGACGACGCCAAGGTCATCTTCACCTTGCGCACCTCGACCCTGCGCAAGCATTCCGGCCAGATCGCCTTTCCTGGCGGCACCATCGACCCCGAGGATGCGTCGCCGGAAATGGCGGCCATGCGCGAGGCGGGCGAGGAGATCGGGCTGGCGGATATCTTCATCGAGCCGGTGGCGCGCTTGCCCCATTATCTCGCGGCAACCGGCTTCCGCATCACGCCGATCCTCGCGGTGGTCAAGCCGGGTTTCGAACTGGCGCTCAACCCGACCGAAGTGGAGGACGCCTTCGAGGTGCCGCTCTCCTTCCTGATGAACCCGGACCATCATGTGACCGACAGCATGGTCTGGCAGGGAATCCAGCGGCACTTCTACCGGGTGCCCTACGGATCGCGCATGATCTGGGGCATTACCGCCGGCATCGTCCGCACAGTGTATGAAAGGCTCTATTCATGACCTCCGTTGCCGGTGAAAGCTGGTTCAAGGACGAGGCCCTGCGGCGCGTTCTGGCCCTTCTGAATGCGGATGGCGGTGAGGGACGCGTTGTCGGCGGAGCGGTGCGCAACAGCCTGATGGGACTGCCGGTCGCCGATGTCGATATCGCCACGACCCTTTTGCCGCAGACCGTCGTCGAACGGGCCGCAGCCGCCGGGATCAAGGCGGTGCCGACGGGTATCGCGCATGGGACCGTGACGCTGGTGGTCGACGGAAAGCCCTTCGAGATCACGACTCTGAGGCGGGACGTGGAGACGGATGGCCGCCACGCGCAAGTCGCCTTCAGCGAGGATTGGCAGGCCGATGCCGAACGGCGCGACCTGACGATCAACGCGCTTTACGCCAGAGCCGACGGCGAGGTGGTGGACATGGTCGGCGGGCTTGCCGATCTGGAGGTCCGCAATATCCGCTTCATCGGCGATGCGGCTACACGGATTGCCGAGGATTACCTGCGCATTCTGCGTTTCTTCCGCTTCTTTGCCCATTACGGCAGCGGGCGTCCGGATGCCGGAGGGCTGCGCGCCTGCGCGGCGGCTCGTTCGAAGATCGCGACGCTTTCGGCCGAGCGCGTCTGGTCGGAGATGAAGAAGCTGCTTTCGGCCAAGGACCCGGGCCGGGCGCTGCTTTGGATGCGGCAGGTCGGAATTTTGACCGAGGTGCTGCCGGAAACGGAAAAATGGGGCATTGACGCCATTCCGGCACTGATCTCGACGGAACAGGCGCTTGGCTGGACGCCCGATCCGATGCTGCGGCTCGCGGCCATCGTGCCGCCGGATGCCGCAAGGCTGGCGAGGCTTGCCGAGCGCCTGCGACTGTCGAAGGCGGAAGCGGCCTATCTGCAAGCCTGGGCGAATGCGCCCGGTATCAAGGACGATATATCCGACGCGCCCTTCGATCGGCTGCTTTACCGTTATGATGGCCAGGGTGTCGTCACCAGGCTGAAGCTGGCGCTTGCCGTCGCGCGGGGCAAGGCGGAGGGCGATTTCGAGGAAATGGGGCGCGCCGCCCGGATCGGCAAATTATTGGAGCGGGCGGTCCGCTGGAAGAAGCCGGTATTTCCGATCACCGGCGCGGATGCGCTGGCGGCCGGCGTTGCCGCTGGTCCCAAGGTGGGCGAGATCCTCGGCAAGCTCGAGCAGCAATGGCTCGACGGCAATTTCAGCATGGACCGGGCAGCGCTGCTCGCCCGGCTCCGGGAGCTGATCTAGAGCGGGAAAGCGTTTCACAGAAACGCTTTCCCGCTCTATCCCTTTGTTTTTACGCATTCCGGACGGAAAACCGCTGCGCACTTTTCCTGAAATTGCTCTAGACAGGGAAAGACAGATCAGGCGGCGTTCGCTTCGTCACGAATGCGGGCCTTGATGTTGTCGACCATGTTTTCACGGATGATCGTCTCGCCATGCGCGGTGCGCATATGCTCGACGGCGCGGCGAACCACCTCGGCGTCGTCGTTTGCGCGGGTGTGCCAGTCGCAACCGGGCACGAGCGTTCCACATTCGAACAGTCGCATATCTGCCTCCTGATACTTGGACGTTCAATCATGCCGGACGCGACGACCGGCATGTGGTTCAAAACGCAAAAGATGCGGAATGGTTTCGCGTGGCCGGCAAGGCTTCTGCCCTGCCGAACCGCTTTGCACCGGTCAGTCCGGCATGGCCCAGGCCTTGAAGCAATCCGAAGTCTGATATTTCGGGAGCGGTTTCTGCCTTGCCGGCCGTTCCGTGGTCATCCGGGCGACATCGCCCGGCGACATGCCGGAGAGTCTCATCCTGACCTGCTGGACGAAGCAGGAGAGGGGCAGATCCGATCCGCTTTTCAGCCGCATATCCTCGGCCAGCCGGACGATGAAGTCCGGCGTATCGACCGTCCGCGACAGCGGTTGGTCATTGGTGGTTTCGACCGCTTGATTCTGTACTGCCATTACAACCTCCTCCGATTGAAACGAGCATTACCTAACCCAAGTATTCCCTCCGCCTTTCATGCTACTCCGATCGTCGGCGCCATTCTACGGCCAACGCACGACCGGGGGCAAGGACGATAGAATGGACTCGACATTGCCGCCGGTCTTCAGTCCGAAGATCGTACCCCGATCGTAAAGCAAATTGAACTCCACATAGCGTCCGCGGCGGATCAATTGTTCGTCACGATCCTCCTCGGTCCATGTTTCGTTGAAATTCGAGCGCACGATCCGGGGATAAACCATCGAAAATGCCCGCCCGACATCGCGGGTGAAGGCGAAGTCGGCATCCCAGCCGCCGGCCTCCTCGTCGGAATGCAGCCAATCGAAGAAGATGCCGCCGATGCCGCGCGGCTCGTTGCGGTGCTTCAGATAGAAATAATCGTCGCACCAGGTCTTGTAGCGCGGGTAGTCCGCGACCTTGTGGCGCTCGCAGACGATCTGCATGGCGCGGTGGAAGAGGACGCTGTCCGTATCTTCCTGCGTGCGCCGGCGGTTGAGCACCGGCGTCAGGTCGCAGCCGCCGCCGAACCATTGGCTCGTGGTCACCACCATGCGCGTGTTCATATGCACGGTCGGCACGTTCGGATTGACCGGATGGGCGATCAGCGACAGGCCGGAGGCCCAGAAGCGGGGATCTTCGTCGGCGCCTGGGATCTGGCTGCGGAAATCGGGCGAGAATTCGCCATGGACGGTGGAGGTGTGGATGCCGACCTTCTCGAAGACGCGGCCTTCCATCATCGACATGCGGCCGCCGCCGCCTTCGCCGTTCTCCCGCAGCCAGTCCTTGGCGACGAAGCGGCCCGGTTCCTGATCGGAAAGGGGGCCGGCAAGCTCGTTTTCCAGCTGTTCGAACTCGGCGCAGAGCACATCGCGCAGGCTTTCGAACCAGCCGCGCGCCGCTTCCTTCTTGTCTTCGATGTCCTCGGGCAGTCCCTTGGGAAGGTTCGGTCGTTCCATATGCGCTCTCCGACAGGGCGGGCGATCAGAGGCCCGCGATTCGATTCTTGTTTTGAATATCAGCAACATCATGGCGGAACCAGCACGCGGGCACCGCTGGAGAATCGACTCGCCAATTGTTGAATGCGGTACTATGGTCCCTCCAAAGGCGAGGTTTCATGATGAAAATACCAGGACCGCCGCCCCTCGATGGGTTGAGACTTAGAATTTCCCGGCACCGAGAGGAAAACCCAGCCGGCAGAAAGGGAGATTTCGTTCGCGAGACCTTTTGCCTCAGCCGGCCGGAAGCGCGCGCCAAGGCGCGTGAATGGTTCGATGCCTTTCCGAAGGCGGCCTATTGGACGGAAGTCGAAAGCTGGCGATTGGTCGAGGGCGACCGCATCGAATTCACCATGCGCCGCCTGCCATCGGCGGATTGAGCCCATAGCCGGAGCCGTCCCGCCTTGCTGCCGGCATGGCGCAGCTATTACGTGTTGCGCAGCCGGCTTTCGATCAGCAAGCCGCTTTCATCCAGGATCGGATGCGCGACGGACACGATGTGGGCGTTGATGCGCTTCAGGTCGCGCAGCATGTCGAGATGCAGCGAGCTGGTCTGCAGGCTGTCGAGACGGCTGTCGCGCAGGCGCTCGAGGTGACGCTCGGAGGATTGCTTTTCCAGCCGGCGGACATCGACTTTCACCTCCATGAGCTGGCGGGCGAGATTGAAGTCTCGCGTGACGAAGATGGTCTGGGCGATGCGCAGATTGTCGACCGTCAGCTTGAAGAGGCTTTCCAGCTCCCGGTAGCCGTCGTCGGAGAAGGTGAGGCCCTTGCCGATCTTCTTCGCCACCTGTTCGGCCAGGCCTTTTTCGATGATGTCGCCGATATGCTCGAGGTTGATGGCATAGTCGATGATGACGATAGACCGGCGGCCGTTCTCGTCATCCAGCCCTTCGCGCCCGAGTTTCGACAGATAGATCTTCACCTCCTGCTGGATGCGATCGACGCGTTTTTCCAGAACCGCGATTTCCTTCAGTGGTGCCAGATCATTGTTGTTGAAGGCGTTTTCCGTGCGGATCAGCATGCGCTCGATGAGATCGCCGACGCCGAGAACCTCGCGCGTGGCGCTGGCGAGCGCCACGACCGGTGTGCCCAGTGCATTGTGATCGAGATATTTCGGCCCGTCGTCGGTCTGCGGATCATTGGGAATGATCCGCCGCATCATGTTGGACAGGGTGGCGGAGAAGGGCCAGGCGCAGATGGCGAGGGCGATGTTGAACAGCAGATGCACGTCGACCGGCAGTTTGGCCGGCGAGAAATGCAGGGCCTGCATCCATGTGCCGATATAGCCCGCGAAAGGCAGGACGAGGAGGCAACCGATGGTGCGGACGATCAGGTTGCCGAGCGTTACCCGCCGCGCCGTGGCCGGGCCGGACAGCGTGGCCATGACCGGAGGGATCGCGCCGCCGAGATTGGCGCCGAGCACGAGGGCGACCGTCAAGGCGGGGGACAGGATACCGGTCGAGGCGAGCGAAAGGATCAGCACCACCATGGCAAGGCTCGACGAGGAGACGAAGGCAAGCACGGCCGAAAAGATCAGCGCCACCGGCAACGCACCGTCGAGCAGGCCGAGGAAGGCGCCGAGCGCCGGCGACTGCCGCATCGGCGCGGTGGCGAGGCTCAGAAGCTGCAGCGACAGCAGCATCAGGCCGATGCCGATCAGCGCCGTGCCCGCGCCCTGCTTGGTGGTGGATGAACGGCGATAAAGCACGATGCCGATCAGGATGATCAGCGGCGACAGCCATTCGATGCCGGTCGCGACGATCCAGGCCGTTACCGCGGTGCCGACATTGGCCCCCAGCAGCACGATCTGCGCCATGCTCGGCAGGACGAGATCGCGCTCGACGAAGGAGGCGATCATCAGCGCGGTCGCGGTCGAGCTCTGCAGGGCCACGGTCGCCACGAAACCGGAGACGAAGGAGCGGAGGCCGCCGCGCGTGCCGCTGGCAAGGCCGGTCCGGAGGCGGGCGCCGAAGGCGCGCGATACACCATCCTTGACCTGCGCAAGGCCAAACAGCAACAAAGCCACGGCCCCGAACAGATTGATCATGACGACGGTGGATTCCATTTCGTCTTTTTATGTCCTTCTCATGCCGTCATGGTATCGGTGGTGATCGGAAATGAACCGTAAGTCACTGAAAGGGCATGTGTTTCAGTGACAAGCCTGCAATGGGAATCACGGCGATTTTGGTGGCCGGCTAAGGATTATACGCTCACAGCCGGCACGCACCAACACTGTCAGCGACATATCGGGCTGAAATTTGCCGAGTCTATTGCTCTAATGCCGTTCCGGCGGTCGTCGTTCCGAGGGCGTGTCGCCCTCTGCGGGGTAGGGGTCGGGTAAGCTCTTGGTCGAAAAGGCTTTCTTCACTTTTTCGATCGTTAGTGGCGGCCGTGCCGGTTGCGCTGCTGTTGGGTGCGTCGCGATCTCGTCCGCGTGGATTGCTGTCTCCGTTGCGACATGCGGCGCGGATGCCGTTCGAGCCTCCTCGCCAACCGGCGCCGTCGCGAGGATGTCCCGCAGCGTGGCGGTGACGGGCAGATGGCCGGTCAGCTCGGTATTGGTATGATGCCAGGCATGCGCGACCCGCCGATCGGGCGCGAGGTACGACCGCGAGTTCATTTCGCCGAACCAGTCCCATTCGCCGATGACATCGACGACGTCAGTAAAGAGCGGCGGCATGGCGATGCGGGTGCCGATCGTGACGATCTTCGTTCTTTCCGCCAGCGTGGCGGCCCGCCGTGTGTCCTGGCCGCAGAGGTCGTGCAGTGCGGCTGCCAGCACCAGATTGCCTTTGGAGTGGCCGACAAGCAGCCGGAACGAGAGGCGGGAATCGGCGAGAAGGGCGCGCACTGTGCGGGTGTCGAGGCTGGTGCGGGACGCGGTCGTGTCGGCAGCGCCGACT
>JASGEG010000225.1:0-17346 GCA_047606605.1 Rhizobium sp. | reverse complement strand
GGTGAAATCTGAATAATAGCTGGAGCGCTTGCCATGGCCGCGCTGGGCATACATCAATACGGCATCGACATTGTAGGGATTGCGCTTCCATTTGAACCACGGCCCCTTGGCGCGGCCGGCGAGATAGGCGCTGTCGCGGCGCTTGACCATGACGCCTTCGATCACTGGATCTGGGGGAGACGAGCGCAGCCGGTCCAGATCCTCCCAGGAGGTGAAATCGACCAGTGGCGATAGATCGAACCGGTCGTGCGGCGCGACCTCGATGATCTCCGTCAGCCGCTCGCGACGGTCGAGAAAGCCGCGGGCGCGCACGTCCTCCTCCCCGTCGAACAGCAGGTCATAAGCGCGGATGAAGGCCGGATATTCCTCCAGCATCTTCGCCGTCACCGTCTTGCGGTTCAGCCGCTGCTGCAGGTCGGAGAAGGTACGGGTCGGGCTGTTGGAGCGTGCGGTGCCGCCGATCAGCAACTCGCCATCGACGACACCCTCGAAGCTGATGGCATCGACGATATCGGGAAAGGCGCCGGAGATATCGTCGCCGGAGCGGGAATAGAGCCTGGCCGTCGCGCCGGCCCGCGAAAGCTGCACGCGGATGCCGTCCCATTTCCATTCGGCCGCAAAATCCTTCGGGTCGAGCCCGTCGAGATCGCCGGGCTCGACGGGGTTGGCGAGCATGACCGAATGGAAGATCGCCGGCGTCGCCAGCACCGGCTTGTCGCCATTGCCCTCCAGCCACTGGAACAGGCTTTCATAGGGCGGCTGCAGCCCATGCCACAGCGTCTCGATCTCGGTCACGTCCTTGCCGCTCAGCTCCGCCAGCGCCTGCTTGGCGAGCCGCGCCGATACGCCGATGCGCAGTGCCCCGGTCGCAAGTTTCAGGAAGGCGAAGCGGCCGGACGTGTCCAGCCGGTCGAGCAGATCTCGGACGAAGCCGCGTACCTCGGTACGCCCCAACGCATTCATGCGGCGGATGACCTCGCCCAGCCGCGGCTGCTCGCCGGGCGGGCGCATGATATCGCGCTCCTTGTCCCAGACCAGCGAGATGGTCTCGGCGAGATCGCCGACATAATCGTAGGAATAGCGAAACAACACTTCGTCCATCCGCTCCAGCACCAGTTCGCGCAGCATGGCCGGCTTGACGTTGCGCACCTCGAGCGTGCCGGCGATGGCCGCCAGGCCGTAGCCGCGATCCGGGTCCGGCGTATCGCGGAAATAGTCGGCCAGCAGCTTCAGCTTGCCGTTGCGGCTCGGCGTCAGCACCAGGCGATCGAGGAGGTCGGCGAAGGCTTTCATCAGTCGCCCTCGTCTTCATAACCGATCAGATGCAGCGGCTTGGCCGTGATGCCCTGCAGCTCGCACCAGCGCACCAGTGCCTCCTCGCGGCCATGCGTGACCCAGACCTCGCCCGGCTTCAGCTCGGAGATCGTCTCGGTCAGTTCCGGCCAGTCGCAATGATCGGAGATAACCAGCGGCAGCTCGACGCCGAGCTGCTTGGCGCGCTGGCGCACCATCATCCAGCCGGAGGCGAAGGCCGGCAGCGGATCGTGGAACCGCCGCGCCCAGCGGTCCTGGAAGGCGGAGGGCGGACCGACGACGACCGCCCCCTTGAAGATCGACTGGTCCCGGCTTTCCACCGTCGCCGGCAGCAATTCGCCGAGCGCGATGCCCTGCCCGGCATAATAGCCGCACAGGGTCTCCAGCGCGCCGTGAATATAGATCGGCCTGTCGTAGCCGGCGTCGCGCAGCAGCCGGATGACGCGCTGCGCCTTGCCGAGCGCATAGGCGCCGACCAGATGCGTGCGCTCTGGAAACTGCTTCAGCGAGGCCAGCAGCTTTCGCGTCTCCGCCATTGGATCAGGATGATGGAAGACCGGCAGGCCGAAGGTCGCCTCGGTGATGAAGACATCGCCGGCAACCGGCACATAGGCCGCACAGGTCGGATCGGGCCGACGCTTGTAATCGCCAGAGACGACGATGCGCAACCCATCCTTCTCGACGGCGATCTGCGCCGAGCCGAGAACATGGCCGGCGGGATGAAACCGCACCCTGACGCCGTTGATCGTCACCTCCTCATCGAAACCGACCGCCTGCTCCGATCCGGCAAAACCATCACCATAACGGATGCGCATGATGTCCAGCGTCTGGCGGGTGGCGAGCACATGGGCGTGGCCGGCGCGGGCATGGTCGGAATGGCCATGCGTGATCAGCGCCCGCTCCACCGGCCACACCGGATCGACATGAAAGCCGCCGATCGGACAGAACAGCCCTTCAGGCGCTGGATAAAGCAATTGCTCCGGTCTCATGGGAACAAGGATAGCGCGATTTGCGCGATTATGTAGCGATCAGCGACGCTTTTGGCCGAATTTGCGCTCATGCTGCTCCGGCAAGTCGAAGACCAGCACATCTTCGCTATGGGGCTTGGCCTTGGGATGGACGACCTAACCAAAGGAATAACATGTTCGGCTTTCCCGTATCAAAATGGGACAGATGAGCGTGGCACGCTTCCTGCTTTCATAAGCGTCGTTTCGGGAGTTCGTCATGATACAGCGCCGCGCCTTCATTGCCTCAGTGGCGGCTTCCGCCGCCGCGGGGCTCCTCGCGCCGCGCGTCCTTGCCGCGCCGCTCGCCAGGATGGCCGATGCCGAGATGCGCGGGCCGATCGATGCGATCGCATACAGGTCGGTGCCCGGCGCCAGCGACAGCAGAAGCGGCAAGCTGCAGGCGATGATCGACGGCGCCGCGCGAAACAACAGGCCGCTCTTCCTGCCGCCCGGCCGCTACGAGGTCTCGAACCTGGCCCTGCCGGACAATGCCCGCATCACCGGCGTGCCCGGCGCTTCGCGGCTGGTCTATGGCGGCGACGGCCATCTGATCAGCGCCGACAAGGCAAAGCGCATCGAGCTGTCCGGCCTGGTGCTGGATGGCGGCAACCGCTGGCTTGCCGACTATGCCGGCGGGCTTCTGCACTTTACCGGCGTCGACCAGCTGCTGATCGACAATTGCGAGATCGCCGGCAGCCGCAAGCATGGCCTGCACATGGAACGGTGCGGTGGACGGATCGAGCGCAGCCATATATCCGGCGCAGCGGATGCCGGCCTCTATTCCGTCCAATCGGCCGGTTTGACGATCACCGGCAATAGTGTCGAGGATTGCGGCAATGGCGGCCTCCTCATCCACCGTTGGGCCAAGGGTGGCGACGGCAGCATCATCAGCGGCAACAGCATCGCCCGCATCGGCGCCAGGGATGGCGGCACCGGTCAGAACGGCAATGGGATCAATCTGTTCCGTGCCGACGGCGTTCTGGTGTCCGGCAACCGGATCGCCGATTGCGCCTTCACGGCGATCCGCGCCAATTCGGCATCGAACGTGCAGATATCGGGCAATCAATGCCTGCGCTCCGGCGAAACGGCGATCTTCTGCGAATTCGAGTTCGAAGGCGCCATCATCAGCGGCAACATCATCGACGGCGCGGCGAACGGCATCGCGGTTGCGAATTTCGACAAGGGCGGGCGGCTGGCCAGCGTCACCGGCAACATCGTCCGCAACCTGTCGCTGACCGGCCCTTACCCTCAGGAGAGCGGCTTCGGCATCGGCATATCCGCCGAGGCCGACACGCTGATCGCCGACAATGTCGTCGAGGGCGCGCCGCTCTGGGGGCTGAAGCTCGGCTGGGGTCCCTATCTCAGAAATCTCGTCGCCACCGGCAATATCATCCGCCATGCCGGCATCGGCTGCGTCGTGTCGGTGGCCGATGGCGCGGGCTCGGCCATCATCAGCGACAACCTGTTCCAGCAGGTGGAGAAAGGCGCGATCATCGGCTTCCTGTGGGACAAGCCGGCATCCGGCGATCTCGCGGCCACAGGCAGCAACGCTTTCCCGCAATTGACCGTGGAGCGCAACAGGGTCGCTTGAGCCGGTTCAGCGCCACCGGGGCGACCGCCGTTCGAAGAAGGCGGCCAGTCCCTCCCTCGCCTCATCGCTCTCCCAAGCCTCCACCAACTGCTCTATCACGCGGTCGATCACGGCATCGGTGATCGGCATGCCGAGGGAGCGGGCCAGCGCCTTCGCCCGGGCGGCAGCCTCCGGCGAGGCGGCGAGGAAGTGGCGGATTTCGGCTTCGACGGCTTCGTCCAGCGCGTCTTCGGCAACCACCCGCGACAGCAGCCCGGCAGCATGCGCCTGCCAGGCATCGATGATCTTGCCGGACATGAACAGCGGGCGGGCCTGCGCCTCGCCGATACGGGCGACGACATAGGGGCTGATGGTGGCGGGGATGATGCCGAGCCGCACCTCCGTCAGGCCGAAACGGGCGGTGGCGGCCGCAATCACCATGTCGCAGACGCTGAGGATGCCGATGCCGCCGCCGAAGGCATTGCCGTGGACGCGAGCGATCAGCGGCTTCGGCAGCTCGTTCAGCGCCTTGAACAGCATGGCCAGCCGGCGGGCCTCGAGCATGCGGCCCTCGCGCGTGGCGTCGAACTGAGCGCGCATCCAGCCGAGATCGCCGCCGGCGCAGAAGCTCGTCCCCTCGCCATGAAGCACTACGACCCGGACCGCCCTGTCGCGGCCGAGATCATGGGCGGCCATGGTCAAGGCATCGATCATCTCGGCCGAAAGCGCATTGTGCTTGTCCGGGCGCGACAGCGTCAGGCGGGCGACGCCGCGCCCGTCGATGGCGATATGGATGGTCTGCGACGTCATGAGGCGCTCCTGAGGCTGCGGGCATAGGCGGCGGCGCGGGCGAGCTTTTCCGCATCGAGGCCGGTCTCGTAGCCCCGCGCCGTGAGATAGTCGTGCACCGCCACGGTATCGACATTGCCCTTGGCGCCCGGCGCGAAGGGGCAGCCGCCAAGGCCACCGGCGGCGGCATCGAAGACACGCAGGCCGCGCTCCAGGGCAACGGCGATATTGTCCAGCGCCCGGCCCGACGTATCGTGAAAATGGCCGGCGAGCATGCCGGCCGGAAGCGCGCCGAGCACGGCCTCCAGCATCCGGTTGACCGCCTCCGGCGTTCCCTTGCCGATCGTATCCCCGAGGCTGATCTCGTAGCAGCCGAGCTCCGCCAACTGCCGGGCGACGCCCGCAGCGCTCGCCGGCGGCACCGCGCCTTCATAGGGGCATTCGACGACGCAGCTCACATAGCCGCGCAACGGAATGCCGCGATCGCGGCTTGCGGCGGCCACCGGCCGAAAGCGCTCGATGCTTTCTGCTATCGAGCAATTGATGTTGCGCATCGAGAAGGTCTCGGACGCCGAAGCAAAGATCGCCACTTCGTCGGCTCTTGCGGCGACCGCCGCCTCGAAACCCTGCATGTTCGGCGTCAGCGCCGCATAGCGCGCACCCGGCCGGCGTTTGATCCCGGCCATGACGTCGGCCGCATCGGCAAGCTGCGGCACCCATTTCGGACTGACGAAGCTGGTGACCTCGATGCGCTCGAAACCGCAGTCGGACAGGAGATCGACCAGCCCGATCTTCCGCGCTGTATCGACCGGCTGCTTTTCGTTCTGCAGCCCGTCGCGCGGCGCCATCTCGACAAGGGTGACATGCCTGGAAGAGCGGCCGGTCATAGCGCATCCTCCGGCCGCAGCGACAGAAGGACGGCGCTTTCGCTGGTCTGGTCGCCCTCGCCGACATGCAGGCTTTCCACCACGCCGTCGCGGGCCGCCGAAAGCGTCAGTTCCATCTTCATCGCCTCCATGACGATCAGGGCCTGCCCCTTGCTCACGGCGTCGCCCTCGCGCACCCGGACGATCTTGATCAGGCCAGGCATCGGCGCGACCAAACGGTCGCCGCCGGCGGCGCTCTCCTCGCCACCATCGAGCGGATCGGGGCGGTGGAAGTGATACGTTCGCCCATCGAGAAACAGCGTCGTGCCGACGGATACCTGGACGAGACCGACGCTCGTCTGCCTCCCGTCGATCTCGACGCACTGCGAACCTTCACGCTCATGGGCAAGCAGGCGAACCGCAACCGCACGGTCATCGAAAGTGACGCTGAAAAGCCCGTCTCCCTTTGCCGTCACACGGCAGCTTTTGTGCCCACCATCCTCAAGATGCAGGACGAGCGGCCGGCTTGCCTCGCCCCAGAGCTGCCAGGCGCCAAGCGCAAGCCAGGGGTCGGCGCTATCGGGACGACGGAATCCGCCGGCCTCGGCAATGGCGGCGACGGCAAGCGCGGCATCATCGGGTGGCCGCAGCGATGTCAGCGCCTCCACTTCCCGGTCGATCAGACCGGTATCGGGATGGCCGGCGGCAAAGTTTGGCTGGCGGCTGAGGCGGATGAGGAAATCGAGATTGGTGACGGTCCCCGCCACTTGCGTCTGCTCCAGCGCCCGCGCCAGCCCGGCGAGCGCCGCCGGACGATCGGCGGCATGCACCGTCAGCTTGGCGATCATCGGATCGTAATGCGGGGTGATGCGATCGCCCTCGCGCACGCCCGCGTCGATGCGGACATCGCCTTCGGGAAAGCGGAGATGCGCGAGTGTGCCGGTCGCCGGCAGGAAGCCACGCGCGGGGTCTTCCGCATAAATACGGGCTTCGAAGGCCCAGCCGTTTATGGTGAGTTCTCCTTGAGTTTTCGGCAAGCGTTCGCCACTCGCGACGCGCAATTGCCACTCCACCAGATCGACGCCGGCGATCGCCTCGGTGACCGGGTGCTCGACCTGCAGCCGCGTGTTCATTTCCATGAAGAAGAAACGATCCGGCGACAGGCCGTCCGAGACGTCGGCGATGAACTCGACCGTGCCGGCGCCGCGATAATCGATGGCGCGGGCGGCGCGAACAGCCGCCTCACCCATGGCGCTGCGCATCTCGCCAGTCATGCCGGGGGCCGGCGCCTCCTCGATCACCTTCTGATGCCGGCGCTGCAACGAGCAATCGCGCTCGAAGAGATGCACGACATTGCCATGGCTGTCGCCGAAGACCTGGATTTCGATGTGACGGGGCTGGACCAGATATTTCTCGATCAGCACGGCCTCGTCGCCGAAGGCGGATTTCGCTTCGCGCCTCGCTGCCTCCAGCGCCGCCTCGAAATCCTCAGGCCGGTCGACGCGGCGCATGCCCTTGCCGCCGCCACCCGCCCGCGCCTTGATGAGAACGGGAAAGCCGATCTCGGCGGCCCGTTCGGCGAGGAAGGCCGGCTCCTGCCGGTCGCCGTGATAGCCGGGAACGATCGGCACGCCGGCCCGCTCCATCAGCGCCTTGGCGGCATCCTTCAGCCCCATGGCGCGGATCGAGGCCGGCGACGGGCCGATGAAGACGAGGCCCGCCTCTTCGACGGCCCCGGCGAAATCGGCATTTTCCGACAGGAAGCCGTAGCCGGGATGAATGGCCTGCGCGCCGGTGCGCCGAGCCGCCGCAATGATCTTTTCCTTCGAAAGATAGCTTTCGCTCGCCGCCGCCGGGCCGATATGGACGGCCTCGTCGGCGAGCGCCACATGCATCGCGCCACTATCGACGTCGGAATAGACGGCGACCGTGCGGATGCCCAGGCGTCGTGCCGTGCGGATGATCCGGCAGGCGATTTCGCCGCGATTGGCGATCAATATCTTCGAAAACATCGGCAGACCCTATTGCGCAGCGACAATCTCGACTTCCAGCAGCCAGGCGGTATCGAAAATGCCGGCGATCACCACAGTCATGGCCGGTGTCAGCGAACCCAGATATTCGCTGCGGATTTCGCGATTCTCCATCGTATGGTGACGGTCGGCGAGAAAGGTCGTCACCTTGACGATGTCCGACTTGCTCATGCCGGCGGCCTTGAGCTGAGCGTCGATATTCAGCCAGACCTGTCGCGCCTGCGCCTGAAATCCCTCGGGAAGCGCATCGTCGGCGGTGGTCGGTATCTGGCCGCTGACGAACAGCAACCGCTCGAAATTCTCGAGCTTCACGGCTTGCGCATAGCCGCCGCGTGGCTGCGGCGCGTTCTTGGCATTGATGGCTTCGCGTTTCATCTCCATCTCCTCACATCCTGAACAGACCGAAGCGCGTGTCTTCGATCGGCGCGTTGAGTGCTGCGGCAAGCGACAGAGCCAGCACGTCGCGGCTCTTGCGCGGATCGACGATGCCGTCGTCCCAAAGACGGGCCGAGGCATAGAGCGGGTGGCTCTGGGTTTCGAACATCTTGAGGGTCGGCGCCTTGAAGGCGGCTTCCTCCTCCTTCGTCCAGGGCTTGCCGGCCCGCGCCAGCGCCTCGCCGCGCACCGTCGCAAGCACGCCGGCAGCCTGCTCGCCGCCCATGACCGAGATGCGGCTGTTGGGCCAGGTCCAGAGGAAACGCGGCGAATAGGCACGGCCGGCCATGCCGTAATTGCCGGCGCCGAAGGAACCGCCGATCAGCATGGTGATCTTGGGGACCTTGGTGGTCGCCACAGCCGTCACCAGCTTGGCGCCGTTCTTGGCAATGCCTTCCGTCTCGTATTTCCGGCCGACCATGAAGCCGGTGATGTTCTGCAGGAACAGGAGCGGGATCTTGCGCTGCGAGCAAAGCTCGACGAAATGCGCGCCCTTCAGCGCCGATTCCGAGAAGAGGACGCCATTGTTGGCGATGATCCCCACCGGGATACCGTGAATATGGGCGAAACCGCAGACCAGCGTCGTGCCGTAACGGGCCTTGAACTCATCCAGGCGTGAACCATCCACCATGCGGGCAATGACGTCGCGCACGTCATACGGCGTGCGTGGATCGGCGGGGACGATGCCAAGGATTTCCTCGGGATCGTAGAGCGGCGGCTCGGGCGTGCGAAGCTCGACGCTCTCGGGCTTGCGGCGATTGAGATTGGCGACCGCCTGCCGGGCGAACGCAAGCGCATGGGCATCGTCGCGCGCCAGATGATCGGCAACGCCGGAGAGACGCGTGTGGACATCGCCGCCGCCGAGATCCTCGGCCGAAACCACCTCCCCCGTCGCCGCCTTGACCAGCGGCGGGCCGGCAAGAAAGATCGTTCCCTGCTTCTCGACGATGATGGTTTCGTCCGACATGGCCGGCACATAGGCGCCGCCGGCCGTGCAGGAGCCCATGACGACGGCGATCTGCGGGACGCCGGCCGCCGACATATTGGCCTGATTGTAGAAGATGCGGCCGAAATGATCGCGATCCGGAAAGACCTCATCCTGGTTCGGCAGGTTGGCGCCGCCGGAATCGACCAGATAGATGCAGGGCAGATTGTTTTCCGCCGCGATCTCCTGCGCTCGCAGATGCTTCTTCACCGTGATCGGATAATAGGTGCCGCCTTTGACCGTGGCATCGTTGCAGACGATCATGCAGTCGCGGCCGGAGACCCGGCCGATGCCGGCGATCAGGCCCGCGCCCGGCGCTTCGTCGCCATACATGCCATGGGCGGCCGTCGCGCCGATCTCCAGGAACGGCGTCGCCGGATCGATCAGGCCCGCCACACGGTCGCGCGGCAGCATCTTGCCACGGCCGACATGCCGCTCGCGCGCCTGCGCGCCGCCGCCCTCCGCTGCCCGCTGTACAGCCGCCTCGGCCACGCCGATCGCTTCCAGCATGGCGGCGCGGTTATCCCTGAAGCGCTCGGAATGGGTGGAAATCTCTGATTTCAGGACGGTCATTGACTTGGCCTATCTGCTACCATATTTTGATACCAATCCTTTGCCGTAGCGGAACGATCCATGAATTCGAAGCAGCGGCAGACGCTGGAAGCCATCTTCACCAACCCGGTGAAGGCCACGATCAAATGGCAGGATATCGAGGCACTGCTGGTGGCGATCGGCTGCGAGGTGTCGGAAGGAAGCGGTTCGCGCGTTCGCTTTACGCTGGGCGGCCGAACATTGTTCATCCATCGGCCGCATCCAAAGCCCGATACGAAGCAATATGTGGTGCGAACGGTCAGGGAGTTCCTGACGGATTTGGGAATAAAGCCATGAGATCTTACAAGGGATATACCGGCTCGGTGGAATTCGATGAGGACGACATGGTTTTTCATGGCCGGATCGTCGGCATCAAAGATATCGTCACCTTTGAAGCGGAAACGGCGCAAGAGCTGGTGCAGGCCTTCCATGACAGCGTCGAGGATTATCTCGCGTTCTGCGCGGAGAGATCGCAGGAGCCCGATCGGCCATTTTCCGGGAACCTTTCGCTGCGCATGACGCCGCGCCTGCATCAGCAGGTCGTTCGCGCCGCAGGAAACAAGGCTCAATCCGTCAATCAATGGATCACCGATACGTTGACGGAAGCAGCGTCTCGGGATGCGGAGTCGGCTTCCATGGTTGTGAAGGCATAGGTCTCTTCCTTAGATACGTTGACGTCTCCGTCTCGCAATCAGCCGGTTTCTCCGAACAATTCCCGCCCGATCAGCATGCGGCGGATTTCCGAGGTGCCGGCGCCGATCTCGTAGAGTTTGGCGTCGCGCAGCAGCCGGCCGGCGGGGTAATCGTTGGTGTAACCATTGCCGCCGAGCGCCTGGATGCATTCGAGCGCCAGCGCCGTCGCCTTCTCGGCAGCATAGAGGATGCAGCCGGCCGCATCCTTGCGCGTCGTCTCGCCGCGATCGCAGGCGGCGGCAACCGCATAAACATAGGCGCGGGCGGCATTCATCGTCACATACATGTCGGCAAGCTTGCCCTGCATGAGCTGGAATTCGCCGATCGGCTGGCCGAACTGCTTGCGCTCGTGCAGATAGGGCAGCACGACATCCATACAGGCGGCCATGATGCCGAGGGGACCGCCCGACAGCACGACGCGTTCGTAATCGAGGCCCGACATCAGCACGCGGACGCCGCCATCGAGCTGGCCGAGCACATTCTCTTCCGGCACCTCGCAATCGATGAAGACCAGCTCGGACGTGTGCGAGCCGCGCATGCCGAGCTTGTCGAGTTGCTGGCCGACGGAAAAACCCTTGAACCCCTTCTCGACCAGGAAGGCGGTGATGCCGCGCGCGCCGGCGTCCGGCGCGGTCTTGGCATAGACCACGAGCACATCGGCGTCGGGGCCGTTGGTGATCCACATCTTGCTGCCGTTCAGCACATAGGCTCGGCCGCGTTTTTCCGCCTGAAGCCTCATGGAGACCACATCGGACCCCGCACCCGGCTCCGACATGGCGAGCGCGCCGATATGCTCGCCGGAAATCAGCTTCGGCAGATATCGCTGCTTCTGCTCGGCGCTGCCGTTGCGGTTGATCTGGTTGACGCAAAGGTTGGAATGGGCGCCATAGCTCAGGCCGACCGAGGCGGAAGCGCGGCTGATCTCCTCCATGGCGACCGTATGGGCGAGATAGCCGAGGCCGGCGCCGCCATAGTCCTCGCCGGCGGTGATGCCGAGCAGGCCGAGGTCACCCATCTCCCGCCACAGATCCATCGGGAAACCGTTGTTGCGGTCGATCTCGTCGGCCAGCGGCGCGATACGTTGGCCGGCGAAACGACGCACGCTGTCGCGCAACGCCTCGATTTCATCGCCGAGCGCGAAGTTCAATCCCCCTGCATACATCGGCTTCTCCTCCAGCCTTTGCCAAGCACATGATACGGTCCCGAAAGCGTCTTGCATGTTCCGGAA
The DNA here is from genome assembly GCA_047606605.1 of Rhizobium sp. Classification (GTDB taxonomy): domain Bacteria; phylum Pseudomonadota; class Alphaproteobacteria; order Rhizobiales; family Rhizobiaceae; genus Rhizobium. The sequence goes on along the minus strand of JASGEG010000225.1, from coordinate 5,838 downwards.
CCGGTCTCTCCAGTCTCTCGCCGGGATCGTCACGCCGCATCGGCGGGGACGTGCCGTTTCTCCTGCGGTGCTTCATAGATTTTCAGCTTCTCGGCGATGCGCGCCATGATCTTGCGGGCAGCCTCCTCCTTGACCGGTCCGAAGCCTCTTATCTCATCGAACAGCGACAGAATGGCAAGCGCTTCCGCCTCGTTGTCGGCGCGCAGGCCGGCGAGCACCCGCTCGGCGATCCCTTCATAGTCGCCGATCAACCGGCGCTCCAGCCGCCGCTCCGCCATATAGCCGAAAGGATCGAGGGCCGTGCCGCGCAGCCGCTTCATCGGCGCGAGCGCCCGCAGTAGCGGCAAGATCCAGGCTCCGAATTCGCGCTTCTTCGGCCGGCCGTTCGGGTCCTTGCCGGCCAGCATCGGCGGGGCGAGATTGAAGGCCAGCTTGAAATCGCCCTCCATCTCCTCGCGCAGATGCGCTTCGAAGGCCGGATCGGTCAGAAGGCGCGCCACCTCATATTCGTCCTTGTAGGCCAGGACCCGCGCATAGGTGACGGCGGCGGCGAATGGCACCTTGTCGGAGAGGCTCTCCCTGCTCGCCAAGGCTCTGGCGCGGGCGACGAAGGCGGCATAGCGTTCGGCAAGCCTGGCGTCCTGATAGGCGGTCAGATGGGCCTTGCGATGGGCGATCAGCTCGTCGAGGCTCATTTCGGCGAGCGTCCTGCCGGCATCCGGTTCGGACATCATGTCATGCACGGCCTGCGGGTCATGCGCCAGCAGCCGGCCCCAATGGAAGGCCGAGAGGCTGGCCTTGACGGCGACGCCGTTGAGCTCGATCGCCTTTTCGATCGCCTCCAGCGACAGCGGCAGCAGGCCGCGCTGCCAGGCAAAGCCGGTGAGCAAGATATTGGTCGACATGGCATCGCCGGTGACCTCGGTCGCGACATGGCCGAAATCGAGGAAGACCGACCTGTCGCTGACCGTCTTGGCGATCGTGTGCTGCACCGAGCCGATCTTGAAATCGAAATCGCGGTTGCGGACGAAATCGGCAACCGGCATCAGGCCGGTATTGACGATGGCCGTGGTGCGAGCCGTTGCACAGAGCGTGATGGCATCCTTGGAGGCGCCGACCACTTCATCGGCGGCAAGCAGCAGGTCGGCACCGCCATTGACGATGCGGGAGGACGTGACATCGGCCTGATTATGGCCGATGCGCAGATGGCTCATGACCGCGCCGCCCTTCTGCGCCAGCCCGGCCATGTCGAGGATCATCGGCACCTTGCCGTCGAGATGGGCGGCCATGCCGAGAATGGCGCCGATGGTCAGGATGCCGGTGCCGCCGACGCCGGCGATCGCGATGTTCCACGGCCGCTCGCCAAGAACCGGAACCTCAGGCATCGGCACTTCGGCATCCGCATGTTCCAGCGCCTTGCGCTTGCGGCGCTTGCCGCCATGGACGGTCACGAAGGAGGGGCAGAAGCCTTTGACGCAGGAGAAATCCTTATTGCAGCTCGACTGGTTGATCTGGCGCTTGCGACCGAATTCGGTTTCAAGCGGCTCGACGGAGATGCAATTGGACTGCACCGAGCAATCGCCGCAGCCTTCGCAGACGGCAGGGTTGATGAAGACCCGCTTGGCGGGGTCTTCCAGCAGACCACGGCTGCGGCGGCGGCGCTTTTCCGCAGCACAGGTCTGCACATAGACGATGGCCGAGCAGCCCTCGGTCTCGCGCAGCGTCAGCATGACCTGATCGATATGGTCGCGATGCAGCACCTTGACGCCGGGCGCGAGATCCCCCGCCGGATAGGCATCGGGATTTTCGGAGAGCAGATAGATCGGCGTCACACCCTCGTCATGCAGCTGCTTCGTCACCAGCTGCGGCGTCAGATAACCGTCGATCGGCTGGCCGCCTGTCATCGCGACGGCGTCGTTGTAGAGCAGCTTGTAGGTGACATTGACCTTGGCGGAGACGGACTGGCGGATGGCGAGAATGCCGGAATGGAAATAGGTGCCGTCACCGAGATTGACGAACATGTGCTTTTCGTCGGTGTAGCGGGCGATCGCCGTCCACGGCACGCCTTCGCCGCCCATCTGCGTGAAGGTCTCGGTGTTGCGGTCCATCCAGGTGACCATATAGTGACAGCCGATGCCGGCGATGGCGCGGCTGCCCTCGGGAACGCGGGTGGAGGTGTTGTGCGGACAGCCGGAACAGAAGAAGGGCGTGCGGTTCAGCGGCGCGACATGGCTGCGGCTGATCTGGCCGCGTTCGGCCAGATAGGCAAGCTTGGCGGCGATGCGGTCGTGCAGCGAGGAATCGAGGTCGAGCTTGAGGATGCGCCCGGCAATGGCCCGGGCGACGGCGCCGACGGTCAATGCCGCCGACAGGCTGAGATAGGGCTTGTCGTGCTCGTCGAACTTGCCGACGATGCGCGGACGGACATCGGCGCGCCAGTTGAACAGCTGCTGCTTGATCTGGTTTTCGATGATCTCGCGCCGTTCCTCGACGACGAGCACCTCATCCAGCCCTTCGGAGAAATGCCGGACCGCTTCCGGCTCCAGCGGCCAGGGCATGCGCACCTTCAGGATACGCAGGCCGATCGCCGCCATCTCCCTCGGGCCGATTTCCAGCTCGCGCAGCGCCTGCAGCACATCCTCATAGGCCTTGCCCGAAGAGATGATGCCGAAGCGGGCATTGGGCACGTCATGGGTGATTTCATCGACGCGGTTGGCGCGGGCAAAGGCGATGGCGGCGTAAGCCTTGTAGGTCTGCAGCCGGTCGTCCTGCACCAGCGGCGGATCGGGCCAGCGCAGGTTGAGCCCGCCGGGCGGCATTTCGAAATCGGTTGGCAGGACGAATTGCCGCCTCTCGCCGGAGAGATCGACGGCGGCCGTCGTCTCGATCGTATCGGCAATGAATTTCATGCCGACCCAACAGCCGGAATAGCGCGACATGGCGATGCCGAGCAGACCATATTCGAGAAATTCGTGGATCGAGGAAGGATAGAGCACGGGAATGACCGCCGACATGAAATCATGGTCGGTCTGGTGCGGGATGGTCGAGGATTTGGCGGAATGGTCGTCGCCGGCGAAACAGAGGACGCCGCCATGCTTCGACGTGCCGGCGGCATTGGCATGCTTCAGAACGTCCCCCGAGCGATCGACGCCGGGACCCTTGCCATACCAGATGCCGAGCACGCCATCCTTGCGCGCGCCGGGCGAAAGGCCCACCTGCTGCGTGCCCCAGACGGCGGTGGCGGCCAGGTCTTCATTGATACCGGGCTGGAAGGTGACGTCGTGGGCGTCGAGGTAAGTCTTGGCTTTCAGAAGCTGCTGGTCGTAGCCGCCGAGCGGCGAGCCACGATAGCCGGATATGAAGGCCGCCGTATTAAGGCCGGCCTCGCGGTCGCGGCGCATCTGCGTCATGGGCAGGCGCACCAGCGTCTGCAGGCCGGTCATGAAGACGCGGCCTTCGTCGGCGGTATATTTGTCGTCTAGCGATACACTGGTCGCAAGCATCTGCTCTCCTCCCGAGATCGCAGCCATCGATTGCGCATGTGGATTTCCGCCGGACGCCTCCTACCGCGCCCAAGGGAAACCGTGAATCGATTTTAACATGTGGCAATGCTAATTTCCGAACGAAGGCGCGGCATCGGCGGCATGATTTGCAAAGAATTCGGGAAGCCGTGGATATTTTCGTGCTTGCTTCCCGCGCGCCACCCGCCCTCGCCCTTCGAGGGTTGCATCCATCACAAGCTTTCATGAGAATATCTGCGTCATGGCCTTTCGCGTACAGCAAGCGGCCAATAACGTGCGCGCGACTCAAAAACCGGGAGACCGACATGCTGACGATCTATGGCGTTTACCGCTCGCGCGCATCGCGCAACTACTGGATGGCGGAGGAGCTCGGCATCCCGTTCACATCCGTGCCGGTCATCCAGTCCGGCCGGGTCGACGATCCCGCGAGCGCCGATGCGCCGCTCCATACGCAATCGCCGGAATTCCTCGCCATCAATCCGATGGGCATGATCCCCTGCATCAAGGATGGCGATCTGATCCTGCATGAATCGCTGGCGATCAACCTCTATCTCGCCCGCAAGCATGGCGGTCCCCTCGCCGGCAAGACGGTGGAAGAGGAAGGGCTGATGTCGATGTGGACCATGTGGGCGGCAACCGAGGTCGAGCCCTACAGCGTCGCGCTGGTGCGGATCTACGACAATGCGCGGCAGGATAGCGAGAGCGGCAAGGCAGAGATCGCGGTTGCCTGCCGCAGGCTGAAGCTGCCGCTCGGCGTGCTGGAAAAGCATCTGCAGACCCAGGACTATCTCGTCGGCAACCGCTTCACCGTTGCCGACCTCAACCTTGCCGAAGTGCTGCGCTATGCACAGACGGAACAGGCGCTGTTCGACAGCCATCCCAAGGTGAAGGCATGGATCGAGCGCTGCCAGTCGCGCCCGGCCTACAAGGCGATGCAGGCCAAGCGCGGCAAGGAGCCGGTCTGAGACCGGCTCAGAGCAATTCCAGGAAAAGTGCGGAACGGTTTTCCGTCCGGAATGGCGTCAAACCAAAAGGCATAGAGCGGTTCAATGTTTCCAGGAAGCACTGGACCGCTCTAGTGAAAGAACCGCATGCTCGCGTCCATCTCCTCGCGAATCCAGGCCTTGAAGGCCGTGACCTTCTTGGCTTCGCGCACGTCCTCGGCGGTGATGAAATAGTGCCCGAAGCCGGTTCTGGCGCGAATGCCGAAGGGGTCGACCAGGCATTTCTGTTGCAGCGCATAGGCTGCCAGCGTCTGCCAGGCGAGCATCACTCCCTGGCCGGCGATGGCGGCATCCAGACAAAGGGAGGCATCGTTGAAGACGTGCCGCTCCTCCATGCCCCCGCCTGAGAGCCCGGCCTCCTCCAGCCAGACATCCCAGGAGAACATGGCGTGCCCATCGATGATGGCGGGGACGTTGAGGAGATCGGCGGGCTCCTTGAGACCGGCGGCGATCTGCGGCGTCACGACCGGAAAGATCTCCTGCGCCAATAAAAGCTCGGATTTGACGCCCGGCCATTGCCCGCGGCCGACGCGGATGCCGATATCGACATCCGAGGTGGCGGGATTGACCAGTTGCGTGGTCGCGTCGATGCGCAGGCGGATATCCGGATGCCGCTTGGCGAAACGGTCGAGCCGATGGACCAGCCAGCGGGCGGCGAGAACCGGCGCCACGGAAATGGTGAGGATATTGTCATCGCGATGCTGCGCGAGCGTCACGGCCGCCGACAGGGTTCGAAATGCTTCCCCGAGCCGCGCGAGAACCGCCGCACCGGCCTCCGTCACCACCATGCCCTTCGATGTGCGATCGAAAACCGGCCGCCCCAATTGCCCCTCGGCCTTGATCACCTGCTGGCTGACCGCGCCGATGGTGACGCCAAGCTCATCGGCGGCCGCCTGCAGCGACCCCAGCCGGCCGACCGCTTCGAGAGCGCGAAGCCCGTTCAAATGCACGCTGTTGAGGTTTCTCATATAGAATATCTATAACAGCGTCTCGTCATTCTCAATTGAAATACGGCGCGAGATGCGCGATCATTGCAGCATAGAGTTGAAACCTGCCGCCACAGACCCACTGAATGCCCCACGGGCACATATTCGCGGAGAGACGAGGAGGCATGCATGTCCATATTGAAGCTTTTCTTCAACCATCTGCTCGATGAGGCCCCGGAACGGGAAGACGATCCGCTCAGCCATCCCGTGCTCGAGGCGATGTCGCTGGAAGAACTGGCCGACCTGCCGCTGATGCCGGAAAACCTGGGACGGCCGACGGGAAAGCGAGAAGCTTGCCCGAATGAATGCGCGTGAAGAAGAGCAGCG